>CAYZET010000050.1:0-9307 GCA_964477215.1 uncultured Syntrophaceae bacterium
GTTTCCTCGCTCTCTCTGCACTTTGTCCAAGAGGCGCAACGACCGGAGTGTCTGCACTCTGTGAGAGCCTTGAGCAGGCTCGGCCTTCTTCAGAGCCATTTTCGCCACTTTGGCTGCGTCAGTCCACTGGCCTTGGTCGCACAAGATCACTGCGTCGGAATAGAGACCTTTGCATGTTTGACCGCTCCCGTGACCAGCAGATATAAGGATTAAGAGCATACATGAAAGTGTTAGGGTACCGAAGATGCTCCTCTTCATGATTCCATCTCCCTTGTGACCGTCTTTCTCGACTTTCGGTCAATTTGCCTTGACCGAGCTCGTAGCCAGCCTCTTGGCTCGGCTCTTCTCCATTAGCGGGGGCGCACTTCGGATCTTTCCAGCACCTTTCTGTGGAGGCCCGCCGGCTGCTGTGATGCGAAACAGCTCCCACTCGATGAGATCTCCGTCGTCAGTTGCGTCCTTTTTCCCTCTCAGGGGGTTTGCGGGCAGTCCCGCTAAATTGAGAGCGCCCGCCATGCAAGAAGGTTGGGATATCCACAGCACAAATACTGTGGAACACCTGGTCCTCTCTCAAAGCAATCATTATGCCAGTGGCGGTACAATAGGAGCGGTGGCTATCTCATGCTTGAATTATCGGTAGGTTGACAGCGAAGCAGCACGATTGCCCTCAGACGCGGCACTAACGAAGGCCCACAGAATTTGGGCCTAAAACGCCCGCTGGTGAGCGAGGCCGGAAAAATCTCTGTGTTACAAGTGGGTTACCGTTGGGCGAAATCCCCCCACCAAGCGGAGGATGGGGGAATTTTTACCTCGGCCAAATCATGGCGCTAAGGCCCACGCCAGAGGGTTTGTCTCAACTAGACTGCCGCGCATTGAATTTGCTTGGCATTCATCGCAGTTGAAAGCCAATGAGCCTTCGGTCGACATATGGTCAAGGCATACGTCGAGATTTCCCAACAGTGTCTGGGGAGCTCCTGACTAATTACCAAAACGATACTGGAAGGCGGCCGGTGCTGTCACGCGGTTGTGTGTGATTCGGCTCACGAATCATGGTCGGACCTGTTCTCAATGCGCTCCACTATAGATTGACAGGCAGATGCCCCATTGCTACAGTGCCGCGCATCGATAGTCGCTGCGTAGGTCTGTCGGCCTCGAGCAGAAGATAAGTGCGGAGGGGGTGTACTTATGGACCTTGGTTCAGACAATCTCAAGACGCCCCTGCACGGGTGGCACACTTCTCACGGCGCCACGATGGCCCCCTTCAGAGGGTGGGAAATGCCCCTGTGGTATCCCTCCGGGGCGGTCGCCGAACACTTGGCAGTAATTAACGGTTGCGGCATGTTTGACACGTCGCACATGTCCGTGATCAGCCTGATCGGGCCCGGAAGCTTCGACCTTCTTCAGAGCTGCTTTACGCGAGATCTTGATTCGTGGAGACGGCGAAATAGCGGTCCTCCCACATTCGGGAGGGCTGCCTTTGGAGCGTTCCTCAATGATCTGGGCCACGTGATTGACGACGCAGTGGCCTTCTTCTTGGCTCTCGATACGTATCTCGTTGTGGTGAACGCCGGTAAGGGCGAAGAGGTATGCTCCCACCTGGCTGCGTGCAAGGGAAGCCACGTTTTTGAACTGGATGATCTGACGGGAAAAATCGGCAAGATCGATCTTCAAGGACCGGATTCGGCACGAATTCTCGCGAAAGTGCTGCGCGAGCCGGAACGAGTTCTGCTCGCCATGAGCTATTTCTCGTTCAAAGGGCATTTTGAGGAGGATTCACCGCTGGCTGATGTTTTCTTGAAGAACGGGTCCGCGGTTTTGGTCTCCCGCACGGGGTATACTGGAGAATTCGGCTTCGAGCTCTTTGTCCGTTCTGGTATGTTGACCGATACATGGGAGCTGATTCTGGCTGCTGGTAAGGAGCTCGGGCTTATTCCGTGCGGTCTGGCCGCGAGGGACTCTCTGAGGACGGGAGCGGTGCTGCCGCTCTCGGGGCAGGATATCGGTTCCTGGCCGTTCATTAACCATCCTTGGCCGCACGCCCTGCCGTTCAACGAAGACGGCACGGGCTTCACCAAAGACTTTCTTGGCGATGTGGTACTTGGCAAGAGAAATAGCGCAGAGCATACTCAGCCGTTTGCTGGATACGATCCCCGTAAAGTCTCCGTCCACGATCCTGCAGTCGTCTTGGGACCTGACGGAACGGACCTGGGAATTGTCCTCACCTGCGTGGCAGACATGGCAATCGGCCGCGTGGGTAATCGGATCTACAGTGTTGCGAGCCCGGAAAAGCCGGAAGGCTTCAAGGCAAAGGGGCTGAGCTGCGGCTTTGTTCGTGTGACGCATCGCTTGCCGCTGGGCCAGGTGGTGGAGCTCAAGGACAAGAGACGGAAGATTCCGGTGGAAATTGTCGAGGATATCCGACCGGACAGGACGGCTCTTCGGCCCATGAGCCTGATGATTGAAAGGAGAGGGGTAGGGAGTGATGAAAGAGATCCATGAGTTACATTTTCCGGACACGGTCCGGTACGCTCACGATCATGAATGGGCACGCCAAGAAAATGATATCATTGTGGTGGGAATCTCCGATTATGCTCAAGATCAGCTTGGGGACATCACCTTTGTGGAATTGCCTCAGGAGGGGGATTTCTTCGAGAAGGGAGAAGAATTCGGTACCCTGGAGTCTGTCAAGGCGGTCTCGGAGGTCTTCATGCCGGTCGCGGGAGAGATTGTGGCAATCAACGGAGAGCTGGGTGAGTCTCCCGGGTTGGTGAATGAAGACCCGTATGGCGCAGGTTGGCTAATAAAGGCCAGGCCGACAAATGCGACCGACCTTGAGGATCTGATGAGCGCCAGCGAGTACGAGGACATGTTGAGAGGGCTCGAATAAGATGCGCTACTTACCTCATACAGAGGACGACATCGCTCTCATGCTCGATGCCATAGGGGCTACTGACGTGGACGAGCTCTTTGCCGTGATTCCTCCGCCGTGCCGTAAGGACGGGGAACTCCAGATTCCCGGCCCTCTGACTGAATGGGAGCTCGAGAGAACTGCGCAAGAGTTGGCGGAAACTATGGGGGCGGGCCGCGACCACATTATTTTCTTGGGCGCGGGATGTTACGAGCACTTCATTCCGGCCACCATCCGGTACCTTCTGGGAAGATCAGAATTCACAACGTCTTACACGCCGTATCAACCTGAAATCAGTCAGGGAACGCTTCAGGCCGTGTACGAATATCAAACTCTTGTGTCCCGGTTGCTCGGGATGGATATAGCCAATGCCTCGCTTTATGACGGTGCTTCTGCTCTTGCGGAAGCACTGCTCGCTGCCGTGAGGATCACCCGTCATGATCGGGTCGCAGTGTCTCAGGCTCTACACCCGCACTATCGGCAGGTGGTTGAGACCTACCTTCAATCAACAGGATTTGAGGTGGTCGCGCTTCCCTTCGGCGAGGATGGCAGGACCGATTTGTCAAGAATTTCCGGTGAGAAAGGGCTTGCGGCCGTAGCGATTCAATCTCCCAACTTCTTCGGGTGCATAGAAGATCTCCAGACGGCCGGAAATCTTGCGCACAACACTGGGGCCCTGTTGGTGGTCTGTTTTTCCGAACCACTCGCGTATGGACTTCTGAAGAATCCCGGGAGCTGCGGAGCGGATATTGCGTGCGGAGAGGGCCAGAGCTTTGGTGTGCCGCAATCCTTTGGCGGTCCCGGTCTCGGAATCTTTGCTACCAGGATGGCGCATGTTCGTAACATGCCGGGACGCCTGGTGGGACGCACTCGGGATCTGGACGGAAAACGCGGATTTACCCTGACCTTGGCCACGAGGGAGCAGCATATCCGTCGCGAAAAGGCCACATCGAATATCTGTACAAATAACAGCTTGTGCGCTGTGGCTGCAGCGATGTACCTAGCATCGCTCGGGGGAAATGGACTGCGATCGCTGGCATCGATGAATCGCGATAAGGCCGAGTACCTCAAGAGGGAGCTGGCAAGCGCTGAATTTTCCCTCAGGTTCAGTGCCCCCACTTTTAACGAATTTGTTGTCCAGGCTCCCCGCGGATTCCAACAGGCATATGGGCGGTTGCTAGAAAAGAAGATCGTGGCAGGACTCCCTCTGGCGGGTTACTATCCCGAATTGGAAGACTGCTACCTACTTTCTGCAACAGAGACCAAGTCCAAGGCCGACATGGATGCTCTGGTTCGGGAGATGCGATCATGACAGACTTTCCGGGAGCGAACGGGCTCGTACTGAACGAGCCCCTCCTGTGGGAAAAGGGCAAACCTGGAAGGTGCGGCATGAGCCTTCCGGAAGCGGACGTGGATCCTGTCCCGATGGATGAGGATCTCGTCGGAGAAATCCCGGATTGGCCGGGTTTGAGTGAAGTTGAGGTAGTACGGCATTTCACTAGGCTATCCCAATGGAATTACGGGGTCGACAGCGGCATGTACCCTCTCGGGTCTTGCACCATGAAGTACAATCCCAAGATCAATGATCAAATCGCGGCCCTGAACGGATTTGCTCATGCGCACCCCTTGCTCCCCGCTCTGCTCTCCCAGGGGGCGCTCAGACTGATGCATGAACTGGGCTTGCTCCTGGCCGAGATTACGGGCATGGATGCGGTGTCCTTGCAGCCGGCAGCAGGGGCTCAGGGCGAATTGGCCGGCATGCTGATCCTATTCGCCTATCACCGGAGCATGGGGAAGCCGCGAAAAAAAATCATAGTGCCCGACACTGCGCACGGCACGAATCCCGCGAGTGCCGCCCTGTGTGGGTTCAAGCCGGTTGGTGTCAAATCAGGCCCACTGGGAATACTCACGCCGGAAGCGATCGCCGAGATCATGGATGGGGACACCGCCGGAATCATGGTAACCAATCCCAATACTCTCGGGCTGTTCGAGGAGCACATCCAAGAAATATCGGAAATTGTGCATGGGAACGGCGGGTTGGTGTACTGCGACGGTGCGAACATGAACGCACTTATGGGCAGAGCGCACATGGGCAAGATGGGGGTCGATGTTCTCCATCTGAATCTTCACAAGACCTTCTCTACGCCTCACGGAGGAGGAGGCCCAGGCGCGGGTCCCATTTGCGTGACCCAATCCCTGGAGCGATTCTTGCCGGTCCCCCGCGTTGTGAAGGACGGTGATAGATATGTGCTAAGAAACGACTATCCCGATTCTATCGGGCGGCTCCACGGTTTCTATGGCAGCTTCGCAGTCATGGTAAAGGCCTATGCGTATATTCTCTCCATGGGACCGCTGCTCAAACAGGCTAGCAATCTCGCGGTGTTGAATGCGAATTACGTGAAGGCCCGGCTCAAGGGAGTTCTCGACATCGCGTATGACAGACCGTGTATGCACGAATGCGTCTTTTCCGACAAGCTTCAAAGAAGTTCCAAGGTTACAACCTTGGATATAGGGAAGCGACTTATTGATTACGGTTTTCATCCGCCCACCATCTACTTTCCGCTCGTCGTGTCGGGAGCGATCATGGTGGAGCCGACAGAGACGGAATCCAAAGAGGAAATAGATCTCTTTATCGAAGCAATCAAATCAATTGTGAAGGAAGCGGAAGAGGACCCGGAGAAACTGAAGCAAGCTCCCACAAGGGCGAAGGTGAGACGCCTCGACGAAACCTCTGCCGCGAGAAATCCCTGTTTGACAGGGTAGGGGACGTGCGGCAACCATCCTCGAGGGTCATCTCTTGGAAGAGGGGCATGCAGAGGCCTCTCTCTTGCGATCGAGCAGTCTTTATTCCTCTCACAAAGAAATCCGAACAGGTGGAATGTGGGCTACTGCGGCGGTTTGTACGCTTGCAAGTGCGTAAGTGTTCGACCTCCTTTCGTCCCTTCACGAGGCCCGATTCCGAATCGGCCACACGTCTCGGCAACAACTGTACGAATCCCAACGCCGGTGCCTGCATCATAATTTGGGAGGACAGAGTTCACCCAGAGACATACGGAGGTCTAAACGCAATGGACCGGAACGAAAGTATAGAGCAGCAAGATGCGAAAATTGAAACATTGTCCAGCGAGGAAATTGGAGAAGGATGCGGCTTCTATTATCCCGGCTGGATCGCTGAGCTGAATGAAGAGGCTACGGCATGCAAGGAGGCGCTCTTCGAGCACCGATTCTTTGGCTCATGCGAAGTGGGGGAGCCGGCAAGCTGGTAGGGAGAGCGCGGTGCCATACTGCCACGCATTGAACATGCGTGGCAGTCATCAGGGTCGAGAGCTGTAGGTGAGCCGCTTGCGAATCTTCAAGAGGTCAGGTGATGCACCGATCGATGCACGGCAAGTGTGGAAAGAGCGATTCCTATGAAAGGGTCCGGAATGGAGCCGAGTCGTTTCGGGCTACGTATGGGGGCTTGGGGGGAGATAGAGTCCCCCCCCCCAATTATGGCGCATCGTGCACTCTTCATGCCTAATCTCCGAGGCGAAGCCCCGGAGTGCCTGACAGCGGGCAACGACTTTCATGTTTCGTTGTGCTTTTGCCGGCATGATAGTTGGTATTAGTCTCGGCCCCGCAGCTTCGCGAGGAGTCGCAAGATTTCTATGTACAACCAAACGAGGGTGACTATGAGGCCAAAGGCTCCATACCACTCCATGTAACCTGGAGCTCGTGATTGTGCCCCCTTTTCGATAAAATCAAAGTCAAGGACGAGATTCAAGGCTGCGATAATCACCACGAATACGCTGAACCCGATTCCGATGAGTCCGCTTCCGTGGATGTACGGGATACCTACGCCGAACAAACCGAGCACAAAGGTCGCCAGATAGACGAGAAAAATTCCTCCCGTAGCGGCAACCACCCCCATTTTAAAATTCTCGGTCGCCCGGATAAGCCCTGACTTGTATGCAACCAGGAGAGCTGCGAGGGTCCCGAAGGTCAAGCCGACCGCCTGAAGGACTATGCCCGGATACTGAGCTTCGGTCAAAGCAGAGATACCCCCGATGAACAGTCCTTCCAAGAGAGCGTAGACAGGCGCGGTGATGGGAGACCACGGCATCTTGAACACGGTGATGAGACCTACAACCAGTCCGCCGATGGCACCACCGATCATCCAGGGCATTACCGCAGAAGCGTTCTGGGCCTGAAGATAGATGTGCCAGGTCCAACCGGACGTCAAGACAACGAGAGCGAGGAGAAACGCTGTCTTGTTGACCGTTCCCCCAATGGTCATTGCCTCACCGGGACTACCGGCAAACGCTACATCCCGAAACGTTTTTTCACTGAGTGCAGGATTTCCGGATCGCAGTTCCATAAGTTTCCCTCCGCAAGAAAGTCCGGCTTTGCATGATTGCCGGTCAGCCTCACCTGCCTGTGGAACACATATATCACTTGCCAGAAGAAATGTGTGATTTTTCGGGGAACAATGTGCCAAGCGCTCTCCTTCAAGGGTCTTCCATTGAAAGACATGTGTCGGCTTGCAGCCAGTGGTAATTTCCTATCTCCACTAACTATTCAGCGGCGGATCGAGAGGGATTACTCTCATCTTGCCAGTCCCTTCGTTCTCAAATTGCCGAAGTTTCCTGACAGCGAACAGGCCCTCTCCCGTGAAGGTGCTCGCGCGACGTTTGTCAACTCTCAAAAACGAACACGCCGTCCACAAAATTTGCCCCATCGTGCTCGTGGTTACGTTCTCCGTGTGCCGAGCATCAATCATCTGCCTCATCTTCTCCAGGATCGATGCCGCACCTATCGCCGGATATCGATCTATTGTTTATATGGCGCCCTGAAGTTAATCCGTTGTGCTGGCCTCGCACCATATTACCGCCGCCTCCGCTACGAGTGGAGATGCCGACTCCGATATTGATGTCTCGACCAGCGCTTATGCTATTCGTCCCGGAGCGAACCGTGTTTCCTCCGCCACCGCGGCCAGTCTTTATCGGTTCATTGGTGTTTCGTGGCCATTGGTTGTTCTTATTGCACACAGCATCAGAGGTACTTCTTTCCTGTAAAGACTTGCCCCTCTCTTTGCGCAGCACTCTATCCAGGTCTTTTACGGAGTTCTCGGCACCCGTATTCCCCGGCTCAACAAGCACAGGTACGTTGATGTCTCGTTTTGCAGCAAAGCCGCGCGGGCCTGCTGTCACGATATTTTGGCCCCCTCCGGCTCCGTTCTTCACATCCTGTCCATCTGCATCAATAACCGCAGTTAGAAGGATGAGTACCATCGCTGCCAATTGTGTATGTTGCCCTGTGGTTTTCATGGTTTTTCACCGAGTAGCCGCCGTCGCGGGTCTTAGCGAGGGTTTTGGAAGAAAGATTGACAATCCGAACACTTAGGTCCCAGTGCGTTGAGAATCCACGGGCTCTTGCCTGGGGTCTTCCCACTCGACCAAGAGCCCGCCATTAATTCCGAGATTTCAATCTGGCTTCCGGGGTGGATCTTCTGGGAGTGCCGCCTACAATCTGGCCCGAATTTGGCGGGCTACGTCGGCCGCCTGCTGAGCCATCTCCGGTCTGCCAGTGGCCATGAAAACTGCTGATTCGGCTTCCAGGGCAACTGCCATAAGCAGATTGTCGGGGCAGGTCCTGTTAAGAATGTCTACGGCTGTCCTCAGAGAGCTCTCCGCAGCAGCGTAATTTTTTTCGCTGAGGAACTGTTGGCCCAACTTGATCAGCTCTTCCGGGGCTACCAGGTCTTCCGGTCTGCACCCCCGCACACTCTTCCTCACTGAGACATACCGTACCTCAGGTGCAGGTTCATACACTGTCGGTACCGCCACTGATTCCGCTACGATTCCGCCGCCACCGATTCCCGCAATTACCGCCGGCAATATTCCACCGCCGCCGCCTCCACCTTGTGTGAAATTGTTCGTGACATTGTTTTCGGTTGTGATGTTGTTCTGATCTCGTCCTACGGCCGTGCTGCCATTGTCTGCTGTCACGGAGTTACCACCGCCACCGTTACCCGTGCTAACGCTACCACCACCTCCTGGGCCGCCTCCCGGACCACCTCCCGGACCACCTCCCGGGCCACCTCCCGGGCCACCTCCGGAGTTATTGCCGCTGGTAGAGTTCTGATCCCGGCCTATAGCTGTGCTGCCATTGCTTGCAGTCACAGTGTTGCCGCCGCCACCATTGCCTGTACGTATCCTGGCGCCGGAGCTTGCCCTGTTCAAATCCCTGCCCACGGCTGTGCTGCTATTGTTTCCGAAAACGTGATTTCCTCCGCCACCGCTCCCTGTGCGAATCCTGGCGCCGGAGCTTGCCCTGTTCAAATCCCTGCCCACGGCTGTGCTGCCATTGTTTCCGAAAACGTGATTTCCTCCGCCACCGCTCCCTGTGCGAATCCTGGCG
>CAYZET010000050.1:9407-15708 GCA_964477215.1 uncultured Syntrophaceae bacterium
CCCGAGCTTGCCCTGTTAAAATCTCTGCCCACCGCTCTGCTACCATGATTTGCAGAAACGTGATTTCCTCCCCCACCGTTGCCTGTGCGGATTCCACTTCCCACGCTGGCCCTGTTGAAGTCCCTGCCAACAGCTCTGCTACCATTGTTTGCGGTCACAGTGTTACCACCGCCTCCGCTCCCTGTACGGATCCATGCGTTCGATTGACTGGACATGACCGCACACAGTATGAATCCGGCCGCCAACGATATAGCTGCGCTCTTTGTTGCCCTCATTTTTCGATTCTCCCTTCGGTCTTGTTTTGCCCATTTCTTAAGGCTTTACTGACCTATTCGGAGTGGCCGGGAAATGATAACAGCTCGGATAAAAAAAGAGAACTTCTCTACAGGGCGGGGTCCGGCATCGAGACGGCGTCGGATGTTTGCGTGCTTGGCGTAGGCAAGATCTTGATCGGGGCGGCCAATCGGGTCTGCGGAGGAAAGTCCCGCAAGAGTCCTGCACCGGTTGTTCTCAAGAGAAAAGCCCACCGTGCACTGGTGGGCTAACTGCCTGTGATTATGTGGGTTATTTGGTGCTCGGAGCGAGAGTCGAACTCGCACGCCCTTGCGGGCGGTGGATTTTGAGTCCACTGCGTCTACCGATTCCGCCATCCGAGCACTCCTCAATCTTACCTTTATCGCCGCGGCAAATCAATGGATAAAATCGCCCGTCGGAGAATACACCATGATCTGAACTGAATACGGGGAATCGCCGTGAGGGCAGGCTGGGGCGGATTATAGTGCCACGCACTGACGATGCGCCCCTTTTGCCATGGGCGAAAGCTCCAGGATAGCGCTCCATTTCGAAAGGCTACCCCATTGGGGGAGTTGAGCCCTTTGGCAACATGGACCACCTTGGCTGCTCGACGCCAACTTTCCCCCGGAAGAAGAGCGTACACGACTCCTTGGTTGCGTGTTCCGACGAAGACCGTTCCATTCGGACTGAGAGTCATCGATCGGGCTTCGTCCACGTTGTCAGCGCAAAGAGTGACCCGGAACCCCGGTGGAAGCTTGATCTTCTCCAGATGAATTCCCGATCCAGAAAATTGTGGAGCGAACACGCAAGAATAGCAGAGCAGACCGACAAATAATGCGGCGCAAGAAGCCCCCGAGCGCGCGGAAACTGGTCCACCCCAGGACTTTGACTTGTCCACGTTCATGGCTTTCCCCCCAGATGAAGCGGGCGCCCTATGCCGCAGGCCCCCTGAAGGCAGAAAGCTGCCGCATTGAGTCGGCTCGGAATGAGACGCAATGGCGAGGTGGTGCCGAGGGCCGGAATCGAACCAGCGACACAAGGATTTTCGGACCGAGATACGGTCATTATTGTTTAAGGATATCAACCAATTGTTCTAGGACGAGCATTCTTTGTGTCACAGTAAATCAGGGTTCTTTTACGACGGAACGACACAAGAATGACACAGCCGATTGCCCGGGGCCCGCTTATCTTTTCTTTCCAGAGCCATTATGCCATGGGGACGCGGAGCACGCCACGACGAACGCGCGCAGTGGACTTTGGACATTTCGGTCAAGAGTGGAAGGCTCCCCAAAGCGGTCTTCTTTAATCAGATTACCCGATAGCTTAACAATAAGCGTCTTGTCAGCCAGACCATGACAAGAGTCGGTATCAGAATTTGCAGCAGGCGAAAAAGTGCATAGATAACGAGAGCCGAAAACGATTGCTCTTGCCAGGAAAAAGTCGGCATGGTCTGGAAATCTGCCTCGTTAATTGCCACCCCCCGAAGTATTCGAGGTTCGAAGTATGCCTTCCAGTCACTGTGGAAACGATCGACCAGCTTCCGGAAATGCAGGTGACGGCGGGTTCCGCTTCCGGCAAGAGCGGTAAGACATTCGCTGACGACAATCGCCGGAGAAAGGAAGCTGAATCGGTCGACAAGTGCCTGCTGCGCGGCAAGTTGGGTCTCGAATCGATTGAGCATCTCCTGAAGTTCTTGATCCTGGTCGCGTTGGAGAAGAAAGAGCCCTTTACGGCGTATCGGCACGTCAATTTTGCCGTCTTTGGGCAGCAATGTCTCCGGTTGCGTGGTGTAACGGTAATCGGCTGAGAGAAGCTCGTTATAATGGTTCAAAGTGTGGATGGCGATTAATCTGGTGCGAGTAGCGAGTTCAGTTCGGGAAGGCGCCGGTTCGAGTGTCGACACCACGAGATTGAGAATAATTGGCAGAATCAATACTAGAAATACCCAACTGCTGATAAGGACAAGTGCGTTTGCTTCCGATGAGCGTCCCCAGGCATTGACCAATAAAACAAGAACAAACCAGAACAAGCCGTATGCAATTGTCACGGCGATAAGCAACAGCAGCAAGGAGATGTTCTTGCTATCGAAAAGGCCTGGCCGTAAAGCAAGAAGCATCATGGCCGGCAGCAAGGTCGCGCACGCCAAAACCGGCAATGCACGCACCGCAAGTTTTCCGACAACTATGATGGAAAGGTTGACGGGCTGCGAAAGCAGCATCTTCAAAGTTCCATGCTCGCGCTCAGCGGAAAGCAGATTGTAACTGAGTGAGAAAATTAACAGCGGCAACACATAGATGATCACAAAAGATAGGTCGAAGTGCCCGGTGAGAAGGTTCCACGGGTTTTCTATCTCGGTATCGTACATGAAATTGGCCTTACTGCGATAGGTTATCTGGTAATAATCGGGCTGGATATCCGACTGGCCAAATGCCAGCGGGGCAAGCGGCAGGATGGGCATCACCGCAAAACGACCTCCCATGTCGCTGCCGATGGATGCCGGGTCGGCGGGGTTGGCAAATGGGTCGGGTACCTCCTTTCTTTCCATGATTCTGGCCAGCTGGGCAATATTGTTGCGTTGTTTTTCCTGCTGCAGCTCAAGCAGATTAGCGATCGTCCGTTCGCGAGTTGTCGTGGCATTGAATCCGTTGTACAAGGCATAGACAATCAATGAGGCAAGAATTGCGGTTACCAGCCACAGACTGCGGTCGGCGAGGAGCACACGGCCCTCGTGTCGGAATATCAATAACAGAGTGCGAAATGTATCGGTCACAGCTATATCACCTTGATCAGGCGCGGCGTGGCATTGCCAGATGGGCAATACCCGTCCATATCAGCAATCCAGCGAGCAGAATAAAGAAACTTGTCTTGTTATGGCGCAGGGCAAGGTCCACCTTTGGCAGCGAATACTCAAACCGCGGTACGCTCGCCCATAGATCGCAACCTGCCTTGTAGGCAAAGTGCTGGTTTCCCAAGGGGTCGGCATGCTCAATCAAGTCTTTGCTCATCGTGTCCTGAATCAGCCGCCGCTGACGTTCGGCCGCCTGGGCGAATTCTCTGTGGTGGGCGAAATCGGTGCCCGCCATTCCCATGGAAAAACCGCGAATGGCCAGCACAGGTACTGCAAGACCGATCCATTCCTGGCTTCGTTGCTGCAGGGCAAACGTGTCCCAGAGACGGGAAAAATGCTCATCGGTTACCTCATAGCCGGCTTGGTCGTCAATCTTTAGCGCCTCCCCCCAGCGGTTGAGCGGTAAGTCAGGACCCCACCGCTTTTCGGTGCCGAGCTTCTCTTTCCATACTTGTCGATACCGATCGTCGAGGTCAGCGTCCAACCTAGTGTTGAACTCCGCTCCCGTGGGATTGGGGTGCCAATCTTTGGACAGATCGGACGCTATACGTGGTGCCACTATCACACAGGTAATCCACAGGCTGATCAACAACACCAGAGAGACTCGTGACGAGGGGGCGATAGCCGAGACAGCAAGTGTGAGAAAGATTGCGATTCCTAAATACAAGGCATATCCAAGACCGAGCAAAATCAAACGGATCAGGAGGTCAAGACGATCTTGTTCAATCGCTGATCCCGCTCCAATCAAAGCCAGCAACAGTGCCGGCAGGAGCAAGAGCGCCAGGCTTCCGGCTAATGCCAGGGCTTTGCCCCACAGGATTTGCCGTGGGGCCACCCCCAGGCTTAAGGTTTGGCGAAGAGTGCCTTGTTCCCGTTCGCCGGAGAATGCGCCGAACCCTAAAACAATCACAAACAGCGGGCCAAGTATTTGAAGCATCCAGGCAGTCGAAAGGGTGCCGAAACGCTGAAGACCCGTGGCGTCTTGGGCGGGACGGAATTTGACCTCGCTTTGGCGGTGGGCTCGCAGCCAGATGGTCGAACCGACATACGGATCGATGCCGGGGTCAATCAAAGAAAGTCTTGGTATCGGTTTGAATACGTGCATTCCCTGGTGGGCTGCGTCATGAGGATGGCGATTTTTCTGGTGGAGCCAATCGTTGTAGTCGATGCCCTGGGCAGCGCTTCGTTCCGAATTCACGTTGCTTTGTTGCCGCCAGCCGACAACGAGTAACACCACAAGAAGGACCGCAAACAAACCGCCAACCAAGGGCAATCGACCATCGCGGACAAATTCGATGAATTGGCGCCAAGCAATTCTTCGTATCACGATCAGGCCCTCATGTGTTGGAGGTACAGCGCTTCGAGATCGGCATTGCCGAGCTCGTGGCTGGCCAATTCTGTCACCAGCCGCCCCTGATTCATAATGCCGATCCGAGAACTGGTTTGTTTTGCATGAAACAGGTCGTGGGTAGTGGTCAATATCGCCACACCCCTGTCGCGAGCCTCTCGGAGGAGCTGGGCAAATTCACTTGCAGCTTTGGGGTCAAGCCCCGAGGTCGGTTCGTCGAGGAGCAGGGCGCGAGCGCGCTTGGCTAAAGCAATAGCTATGCCGACTTTCTGACGCATACCTTTGGAGTAGGTCGAGACTCTTCGTAGCGCTGCCTGCCTGTCCAACCCTACCTCTTCCAGGTGAGCCAAGAGATGCGAACGATTCTGCCGCTCACCTGTCGCCAGCTCGGCGAAATATTCCAGGTTTTCTATGCCGGAAAGTACTCCGTAAAGCATTACCTGCTCGGGGATATAGGCGATTTCCCGTTTGCATTCGAGACCGTCCCGAGTGACATTGCGGCCATTGACATAGGCTGTTCCGGAGGTTGGTTCCACGAAGCCAAGGAACACATTGACAAGGGTCGTCTTGCCGGCCCCGTTGGCTCCGAGAAGACAGTAGATTTCGCCCCGTTTGACGTGGAGGTTGACATCATGAAGGGCTTGTGTTTCACCGAATCGTTTGCAGAGATCGGTCGTCTCAAGTATGGGTTTCTCAGTCGATCGATCCATAGTACTCCCAATAAGAGCAACTTAACCACAGTGCCTGGTTCATCGTCCGGGCCGTATCAATCTGTGCTATTTCAGGCTCAGAACGGTTATGATCTTCAAGAAAAAGATCTTTCTCCTCAGAAGAGAAAAAGTCTTCATTTGTCGTATGCCACAAGACCACGCTGTCGGTGGCCCTCTGAGATATGGGGTCTCCTGGGCAATCTTGCAGTCGTGTTGTTGCACCCAACTTTCGGACGTCTGCTTTCACCAAAACGAATACGTGAGACCCGATGCAAGCTCCCATTTAGGGGGAGGATCAAACTGGAGAAGCCCTGAACCGAACGTGAAATACGACGCAGAGTATTCCCTCGGTTGGCATCTCGCGGAAAGGTACGACGACCACCCGTTCCCGGAGTACGTCAGCTTGAAATTGTACACATCGTAGTCCGGCGCGTACTTGGGAATTTGTTGACCGCCAAAAACTCCGTAGCCCACGGGGGGGCCGCTGAAGTATTGATAGTACAGGTCCGCGAGCACGTTTCCGTACGGACCGAATTCCCACTTCGTCGTCACCCCTGCCTTTATGAGGTGTTCCGGGATATAGGTTACGAGGTACTGTCCTGGAGTATTCGGGTCAACCACTTTCGCGTCCACCCATGCGTAGCTTGCGAAAAATTCAAGGTTTTTGCTAGGGTAATACCTCGCTTCCAGTTCATAGCCCTTGCGCACCGTGTTGCCGACATTTACCGATTCACCAGATGGAAGGGTCACCAGTTCCCGCTCCATGTAGGTGTGATAGTAATCGGCAGCGAGGTACAGGTTGCCGAAGACGGCGGCGTTGAAACCGATATCGTACGTTCGAACTGCTGCAGGCTCCAACTCAAAATTCGGAGGGCTTCCAGCAGCCCATGGCGAAACCTCAGTGAAGGAAGGCGATCGGAATCCGATACCCGTGTTTCCAAAAATATTTATATTCTCTGTCGGAGTGATAACAAACCCGATTTTAGGAGAGGTGATATAGGGAGATTGTTTGCCGGAGTTCTGAGGCCGAGTTCCGTTTTCGAACTGCTGGGTGAAGTAATCCCATCGCCAGCCTCCGACGATCTTTGCCTTCTCATGGGG
>CAYZET010000050.1:15718-18691 GCA_964477215.1 uncultured Syntrophaceae bacterium
ATTTGGCCTTGAACAAACATCCCCCAATTGGTCAGCCACAGATCGTACTGGAACGTGTTGGGAGCGATTCTTGCCCTCTGCACGGTGTTGTATCGCTCTTCGTAGCCTCTATCCTGCCTGGTGTCTCCGCCTACCGTAAGCGACGCGATATCCCCAAAGACCAGGTTGTAGTAAATTCGACCACCCCAGTACGGCCTATCCTCGTACACCGCGTATTCGTTATTCGTTGGGGGCCAAAGCTTCCTCCACCTCATGCCCGTGTATTTCTGGAGATACGCAGTCGCATAAAGCCCGCGCTCCCCGCACTCCGGAACATAATTCGCGACCAGTTCCGATCGCTTGACATAACCGCCGTCAAACGGATCGAGGGCACTTTTCCTGTTCCATTGTCCACTCTTGACCCAATCAACGGGCACATACCCTGGGCCACCCCAGTCGGACTAAAAGTAGCTGTATCGCAAAGAGAGAGTGCCGCCAAATATGGGGACGGAGAACTTGTCGAAGGTACTCCCCTGTTTGAGCTGGGAATTTTCCCTGTATCCGTCAATGGAATAATAGTCCTGAGCCAGGAACGGGGTAACAATCAGGGACTCGGTACTCAAGATTCCCAGAGCCCGAACAGAGCCAAAGCTGCCTCCTTCCACTTTAAAGCTCGAGGAAGGGTCGCTCTTTTTGGTGATAATATTGATCACGCCTGCCTCGGCGAAGTTGCCGTACAGAGCGGAAAAAGGGCCTTTAATAACCTCGATTCTTTCAATGGCCTCAGGGTTCAGCCACTGGAGAATCACTCTACCGTGTCCGATCTCCGACGGATAGTTCTGTGGTACGCCGTCTACCCAAAAGCCAATGTCATTGGCAGTGGTGAAGCCTCTCATACCGATCCCCAGACCGAGTGTTCCCTGGTTGTAGTAATAGGCGTTCACTCCTGCGGTCCTCATGAATAGATCCGCTGGTTCCCTGCCCCACACGTTGAGCTGTTGAATGTCCTGGGAGGTAATTGTCTGAACCTGAGCAGGCAGTGAGGCCGCGCTCATGGATACCGTGGATTTATCCGTAACCAGAGAACGGGTGGCAGATGGTATCCCGCTTGCTGAAAACACCTCAGACGCACCCCGACGATCCTCAGATGGTAGACTTGAAGCGGCGGGTTCTTCGTAATCCGCTCCTGCAGCGGGGGTGGCAGTGGATCTCGCCGCAGGACGCTGACGAGGGGCCTCTATGTCAATTCGCTCTAATTGTGGGACGTTTTCAGTTCCCTGTGCCAAAGCCGGGAGATCGGCGGTGGTCGCCAGTCCGACAAGGAGGACAAGCGCACACAGATGAACTAGATGCTTGGAATATGACTCACCCATGACTTGTTTCCCTCATAGCAGCGGTCTACGCGATGCCGCAAACAAACTTACAGATTGACACTACTAGAGAAGGGGTGCCGCGCTTTTTCATGGTAAAGAGGCGGCCTGCGGCATAACCTACTGAGTTTCCATAGCCAGCTTCCCCAGATCGGGTAAATTTCCCACCCAAACGCGCCGCATCCCTAGAGAAGTGACTCTTCTCCACACTGTAGTCAGTCCTATAGTGCTCTCCCTCACCTGGGAAAAGGACGATTGGTCGGATATGTCCGAGCCGAAACCGGAGACCATGAAGGCCGCACCTTAACTGGCGGTCCCGCTGGCGCACGGCTGGACGTTGGGTACGCATGGAGGGTAATAACCCGGCATGCCCTGGCAAAACTCCGAATTGCAGATCGAAAAAAGAACGAGAAATACAATGCCAAAAATAGCGCAGAAACGCACTTGAACACTCCTTTACCCTCAAGACCTCGACCCGTACTCGGCGGAAGGGCAATGAATCTTGCCGCACCGACAGAATCCAGTTCCGAGCTGATTTGCAGGACTCTCGAAAATTGCCTTATTGACTCTAATCGTCGAAGAGAGGAAGATGGCGGTGAACGGGGATGGCAAGCCTTTTTCCCGCCTGTCTTTGGTTCCTACTGCAACGGAAGCCAAAGGAATCTTCCCAGCATTCCTCCCTCATGAGCCTGCAGAGCACCCACCTCTGCGAAAGGCCATGATTCAAGAGGCATGTCTGACAAGTCTTTCGACGCAACTCGTATGGTACCACGATTGTGAACATCGTAGTACTTCGGCAAGAGCGTTGTCAAGCTTTTTTTCTGGCTGAAGGTTACCCCCAGTTTTCCGCAGAGATATGACTCGGAATTATTTGGCAGCCTTGCCATCCTGGCCACTTTGGCCGGATACGTTGGCTGACCCCAATAGCGTGTTCGAGGTGTCCCACGCGAGTGAACGCAGGCAAGACGGTCATCACGTTGATAAAGAGGTCCATTTTGTCCTTTTTCTGTGCGTACCTCACCATGCGTAACTGCATAAACATTTCTTCCCACCGTGGTCGTCACCCGAACACGGCGCAGTAGTGCCGGGCCAAGGGGAAGGCCCACGCCACATGGACGTGCCACCTCCGACCGTGACACATGACCTTCGCTCCGACCTTGATCAGACGCTTGATGAGCCGTTCCATTAACCGTTTGACCTCTTGGCCCATGAGTAGAATTGCCGGTGCATGTGCAGGTGGTTGTGGGCCAGGACTCCCATAAGCAACCGAGCCTGATTGTCTGCGAAGCGACGGCAACTCGTCTTGTCCCAGCGAAGCGTGCTCTTCCCGTCTTTGATGCGGTTCTCAACATCGCCGCGTCGTGGTACGCCTTGACCGCCTTTTCGGCCGGCAGCCTGGAATTGGTCACGATGAGCCCGATCCGAGGGAAAAGCTCTCCGTCGTGCCACTCGATCTCTGCAACCACTCTGAGGTCTTGTCCCAAGCCTGTGCCTGGTACCGGAGATCAACTAGCTTAATCTGAACACAGTTCTTTGGCGGCAGCCCCACAGGCCGGGACGGGTGCGGCTCGACCAGCCTGTTGAGCTTCGCGCTGGTCATCGCGCTGACGGAGTACTGGCGCAA
>CAYZET010000051.1:0-18689 GCA_964477215.1 uncultured Syntrophaceae bacterium
TATCCTCCCTCACCGTACCACTTTTTCTGCTGTTTCCCGAGTTTTGAGACAGTTTTTGAGATCTGCCCCTACTGTGGAAGTGGAGCCTTGAGCGTTGCGGTGGAAGTACCGGAGCAGTAGATGTAGGGGCGAGTGCGTGTCGCCCCGACCGCAGTACTGGGTCGCAGCTCCTCCGTAATTCGGTCATGGATCCGCGCAGTCCATCCGGACCGCGATACTGGGCATCCCGCATCACACAATGGCGAGGGGGCGGGTTTGAACCCCGTACCCTGGCATTCTTGCCGCGTAGGTCCCTTCGCCGGACGGCGAGTTTCCACCACAACATGCCCTATTCCCAAAAAAGGAAAGATGGTACTACGTTTCTTGAGTGTCAACTTGACTTGTGACACGATCGTCGCTACAGTGCAATGTAGAGTGTACCTCACGGCTCATCTTAAGGACTGAGAGACTTAGATTTGAGGGTACGCCTCTACGCACGTGAAGGGAGAAAGCCTTTAGGAGGACAGAGTACAATTCTCCGTCCGAAATCGTCCTGTCCAGGTGGGAAGACATGCACATATCAGAAGGAATCCTCAGTGCTCCTGTTCTGGCAACCGGGTACGCGTGCACCGCGGTAGGAGTAGCTATTGGGCTCAAGAAGGTCGATTATGACAAGCTCCCAGAAGTCGCGGTCCTCTCGTCCGTTTTTTTCGTAGCTTCCCTGATTCACGTTCCCATAGGGCCTTCAGCCGCACACCTCGTGCTCAATGGTGTGTGCGGATTGCTTCTTGGTTGGGCCGCGTTTCCAGCCATCCTCGTGGGGCTTACCCTGCAGGCTCTTCTCTTTCAATTCGGGGGCCTGACGACTTTGGGGATCAACACGCTCACCATGGCATTGCCCGCAGTGGTGATGGGCTCACTTTGTGGAATGTTCCTCGGGAACAAGAGCCCCCTCGTCCGGGGCGTGGCGGAATTTGCCGCGGGCGCAGGTTCGATACTCCTTTCAGGACTGGCAGTAGCCGCGTGTCTCTTGGCCACGGGCTCAGCCTTTGGCCCTGCGGCCAAGCTCATTGTCGTAGCGCACGTTCCCATCATGATCGTGGAAGGATTGGTCACGATCTTCGTTGTGGAATTCCTCATGAAAGTGAGACCTCAAATGCTCCAAAAGGCGGGGGTCCCAAACCTGACAGGCTAAGGATGGGAAGACATGCATCTCGAGGAGTTTGCTCTCGGTGATTCATTCGTCCACAAACTCGACCCGAGAGTAAAGATTATAGTGGCAGCATTGTTCTCGGTGATAGTCGCGTTGAGCAGCTCACTTCACGGGACGCTATTGTCGATTTGCTTCCCGTTTGCGCTTATTCTCCTGGCCCGTCTCGACATGAAGAAGGTCCTGGCTCGGCTTGTGGTGGTCAATACCTTCGTCGGCTTCCTTTGGCTCTTTTTGCCATTCACCGAACACGGCGAGGTCATCTATACGCTTGGACCGCTGGACGTACACCGAGAGGGCGTGCTGCACGCTCTCTTGATCACGATCAAATCCAATTCAATTGTGCTCGTCGTGATAGCGCTTCTGGGAACGTCCACGGTTCATGACCTGGTGCATGGCTTGCATGAGCTTGGAGCTCCCAACAAGCTCGTGCACCTGTTCTTCTTCTGTTTCCGGTACATCCACGTAGTACACGAGGAATATCATCGTCTTGTCAATGCCATGAAAATGAGAGGATTCAAGCCACGGACGAACATGCACACATACAGGACCTACTCCTATCTTGTGGGCATGCTGCTGGTCAAGAGCTTCGACAGATCCGCCCGAATCTTGTCCGCGATGGAGTGCCGCGGATTCAAGGGGACCTTCTATGTCCTGGAGCACCATGAGATAGGAAGCCGAGATTACGTGGTCTGTGGATCCAGTCTCCTAATATCTTTAATGATTTTTGCTCTGAGATGATACGCTTAAGCAATATCCGATTCCGATACAATTGCCGATACGTCCTGGACGGAGTGAGCCTCGAAGTCCTCCGGGGCGACCGTATCGGGTTGCTGGGGGCCAACGGGTCAGGCAAGACGACTCTCTGCCACATCATTATGGGACTTATTTCCCCGGAATCGGGGGAGGTGGAGATCTTCGGCAAGCCGAGAAGGACGAAACCGGACTTCACGGAAATCCGAGGTCGTGTTGGATATCTGTTTCAGGATTCCGACGACCAGCTATTCTGTCCGACGGTCCTGGAAGATGTCGCTTTCGGGCCTCTGAACATGGGAAAGAGCCCGGAAGAGGCCAAACGGATCGTGCGTTCTACCCTTGCCTCACTCAAGCTTGATGGCTTTGAGAACAGAGTCACGTATCGACTTTCGGGCGGGGAGAAGCGCCTGGTCGCCCTGGCTACGGTGCTTGCAATGGAGCCTGAGGTCCTCATTTTGGACGAGCCCACTTCCGGCCTCGATGAGCCCACCGCCGATCGACTTGCCGAGATCCTCGTGGCATCGGATCTTACCTACATTCTCATCTCGCATGATCGCGAATTTGTTGACCGCACGACGAACAAACGGTTCCAGATCAAGAACGGAATTCTGTCCCGAGTCGCATGATGGTGTGGTTGACTCTCTGTAAAGAACGGCACCTGAGTGTCCGCCACGAGACCCCCATTTTCCGGTCAGGAAATACTTCTGCCTGCTCCTTGTCAAGGTCTTGATCAGAAGCTATAGTGACACGCGGTGAGAATGGCATGCCCGGCTGACTAGATTGAGAGTAGGGCGGGTTGGGAGCCCACCTTACGACTCGACTCTTGCGGCGAATTTCCATGGCATCGGACCCTCACGGGCAGTCTCGTCTTGAAATCGCCTTGCGGATAGAGTGGGCGCGAAACCTCCTCCTGGGGCAGACATCGTGCGAGAAGCTCAATGACGGTACCAGAGAATGCCCGCATGGACTTGTCTGCGGATGAGCCACGTTGCCTCTCACCGGTCTCAAGTCAAAATGCCAGCCGCGTCTTTTTGTGGGTGGCAGCATAAGACAACGGCACAATCGAGCATAGACGTATGGCGGATCTAAGCACAGAGCCATCCATCCACCGAGAGCGTTTTCGGGATATCCCCGAAGAGTTGTGGCAAGAGCTCTGGGAAAAGGGATCGGTGCGCGAATACGCGGCGGCGGAGGCCATACTGCCTCCCGGTGATTCAGGTGCTTGCGTCAAGCTGATCATTTCAGGCTCGGCGGCCGTCATGCTTACCGATCCGGATGGCGAGCTCGTGCCGGTGGAGATACTCGGGCCCGGGGATCTTGTCGGAGAGATCAGCCATTTCCTCGAAAGACCGTCTCCGCAAAACCAGGAAGTCCTCGCAGAGGAGTCCTGCCAGGTCCTCGAGATTCCCGGACCGGTGTTCAATCAAATTCTGAGCGATCATCCCGCAGCAGCCATTGGGGTGCTCCGAGAATTGTCCCGCAAGGTCATCCGGCTCGATCGAAGCATGCATCGCACGGTGCGGAAGAAGCGTGCGTTACAGGACGTGCTGAGCCGTCACGGCAACATCTTTCCCGATTTCGTGATCAGTGAGACTGTGCTCCGGCGGATGGGGCAACGGCTGGGGGACCTTGCGCACGAGGACATACCCGTTCTCATCACCGGCGAATCCGGGGTAGGAAAAGAATTCGTGGGAAAAGCCATCTACTCGATGAGCACGCACCACAAGAATGTCTTTCTCTTTCTCGATCTGGCTCAGTCCGGCCATGAGAATGGAATAGTGAAAAGCGATGAGGAGCTCCTGGACGATCCGGTCCGTACCGAAGAGCAGATGAACATATTCTTTGGATACGAGATCACCGGCCGGGATGGGTCGCATACGGAGATGCCCGGGTACGTGGAGCTTGCCGAAGAAGGAACCCTCCTCGTTCGTGCGATCGAGCTCATCACTCGGCCGGTGCAGGTGGAGCTACTCAGAACGCTTCAAGCAGGATTTTACCGGAGAGTGGGTGGCAAGACCATCCTGACCGCTGATTTTCGCTTCATTGGAGCCACGAATCTGGACCCCTCCGAAATTTCTCGGGACAAGCATCCGCTCCTGTACTGGCTGCTTCAATTCAGCGTGTCTATCGCTCCGTTGCGAAAAAGACGCAAAGAAATCCCCGAGCTGGTGAGAAAGTATGTGAGTCAGTATGCCAGAGAAGCTCGCAAGGAGATCACGCATATCCCCAACGAAACCATGAAAACCCTTGTGACGTATTCATGGCCGGGAAATGATCGTGAGCTTGCCACCACGCTCAAACGCGCAATTCTCCTCGCACAAGGAGGCGAGCTCAAACCGCAGGATATCTATTACGATTTGCGGAGGATCGAGGCCGGCGGCAAGATAAATCTGCTGAACGTAAAGGCCTTGAAATCCGCGGTCAACAGCCCCTTGTTTCCTGCAATCTTTCAGAGCGCGGCAGCGCCGTTCTTCTTCATTCTTCTCATCCTGCTTTTCCTCGGGCCTGTAGACCCCCTCCGAAATGTGGGTGGCTTGTTCAGTTGGGCAGTGGGGTGGCCGACGATGGTCTTTGGGACGTTCCTGTGGGCTCGATTCTGGTGTTCGCTCTGCCCCATGGGAACGCTCAGTTACCTCGCGAAAAAGGTCGTTTCCTGGGAGCTGCCGTTTCCCGCGTGGTTGAAGGATTACAGCGATTGGATAGCTGCTGGCTCAGTCATGTTCATCATCTGGCTCGAGACCGCGACCGAGATACGGAACTCCCCGTTCAATACTGGCTTGCTCCTAATGACCATATTGGTACTTGCGGTCGTGGTCGCGGTCATTTTCGAGAGGCAGTCATGGTGCAGGTACATGTGTCCGCTCGGCCTGATGATGGGTGTATTCGCTAAGGTGTCCCCAGTGGAGCTGCGCGCGGATCGCAACATCTGCTCGTCTCAGTGCGCCACAAACGAGTGCTACGTGGGAACCGCCGACCGCCCGGGTTGTCCTTTCGGCCAGATGGTGCCTTCCTTGCGCTCTAACCGCATGTGCAAGCTCTGTGCGACGTGCCTCAAGAATTGCCCCCATGGGGCGGTCAGCATAAACCTCAGAATACCGGGTTCAGAAATTTGGGAGGTAAAACAGGTAATTAGTATTACCTCGCTGCTCGTGGCGAGCATGCTCGGCGGGTTGATAAGCGATCTCTCCCACAAGATGCCTGTGTACCAGTGGTTTGGGAGTCACCTGCAGGGGTGGCCGGACATCGTGGTCTTCTCGGCCTTTTTCCTCGTAGTCGTCTCAATTACGGATCTCCTGGTGGCCGGTGCGTCCAGAATTTCGAGCATGGCTTCCGGAGAAACTTTCAGGGAGAACTTTGCCCGGTACGGACTTGCGTTGTTGCCCCTCGTGTTGACCTCGTTCATGGCCTATCACCTCTATTACTTGATTCATGTGGGAATATACTTCCCCATCGTGATGTGGGAGAACTTCCATTTCGAGATCTTTCGGGAGATGGTGATCACCGTATCACCTTCGACCACTCATCTGCTGCAAAAGACTCTCTTGACCCTCGGGATGGTAGGCAGTTTGACCATCGCGTTCCAGCTCGCGAGAGGCAAGGGCAAGAGCCTGATTCGCTCTATCGAAGAGCTCCTTCCCCACGGCGTTGTCGTCATCGTCTTTTTCTTTGTGCTTCTCAAGTGTTTCGATGGCTTCTTTTACTGAGCGGTTCATTATCTTGTACACCGTCACGTGTTCGAGGCAGGAGGTATGAGAGATAGATAATTCTTCGCGCTCGCCGGTGGGCCGAACAAATTCCGTGTTCTCAGATCCTACCGTCCAATCGCTGAAGATGATTGTCATGTTGAGACATTTTGGCATATAATATCGAGCAATTAGCTATTTCTGTTAGTTGCTTGTTTATTTGTCGAGGGCATTAACCTGCGTTCACTATTTCTTTGATTGGCCGCTCTTGACGTGTTATGGTTCGCCTCAAAGCTCGGGGGCTGATCGATATGTCTTCTCGATTGCGATTTGTCACATTCATCCATTACCTGGTCTACCTCTTGGTGCGCCTGCTCGAAGAAACACTGCACAGGATCCCGGAATCGGCTGCATTCGCCCTGGGTCGATTCGTCGGAAGACTGGTCTTCATCTTATTCCCCGATAGACGGGAGGCTGCTCTGGAAAACTTGACCATAGCGTTTGGAGACGAGCAACCCCAGTCATGGATCCAGAGCACCGCTCGGAAGAGCTTCGAGCACATAGGCCTGCTTGCCGTGGAATTCTTTCTGATACGCCGCTGGGACCAGAAGAAGATGGCGGAGAAAATTATCCTTGAAGGACGACTCCCGTACGAGCTCGCCATGATGCCGGGCAATCACGGTATTCTGCTTCTGAACTCCCACTTCGGCTGCTTTGAGGTAAGCGCGGCCACGACGAAGTTCCTAGGCATACGGCTGAACCTTATCGCTACCGGTCTCAAAAACCCGTTTCTCTCTCAATACTTCATGAGCAGGGCCGGTGGTGAAGAGGCTACGGGAATCAGGTTCTTCCCCCACAAGGGTAGTGTCATGGCGTTGATCTCGAGCCTTCACGCGGGAGAGATGGTGGCCTGTCTCGCAGATCAGAGAGGCGATGTTGAACGGGGAGTCCTCGTAAACTTCTTCGGAAAGCCTGCACCCGCGAACGAGATTTTCGCTCGCTTTGCCATTGAGGGAAACGCTGTGGTCCTTCCATTATGTACCATTCGCAGAGACGATGGGCGCTATCAGAGCATTTTTGGCGAGCACATCCACCTCAAGCTGACCGGCAACGAGCGGGAGGACCTCATTGCCGTTAGCCAACAGTTCCACAACCAGTTTGAAGAGTGGTTAAGATTAAAGCCCGAACAAGGCTTCTGGCTCCAGAGAAAGTGGCGGCGCAAACGTTCTCGCCGTCGCCGTCGGCGTGCTGCGAACAACGGCAAGTAGATCGTACACGGACTTGGGGGCAGGCTTGTTTCTTGACGGACCTATGAGGACGATGGTCTGTGAATAGGCCAATGACCCAGTCTAGTTCAGCAGGTGAGTTTACGAGGTGAAAGGAAGATCAAGAAACAGGCCTGACCTCTTATCCTTTGCGGTGTGGGGTGGAGCACTGATCTTTGCAGCAGAAGTACCGAAGCAGTGGTTTTAGGGGTGGGTTTCAAACGCGCCCTTCTTTGGACAGGCCTGAAGCGAACGCGCAACCGCATCTCGGAAAATGTGTCCTAAGTACGCCCGCCCCGTTTCGACAGAAAGCTCCCTAGAGCGCACGGGGCGGCACTTTCACTCTCTTCTTTTTCGTGGGTTTCTTCTTCGGAGCCACCGTTGGCTCTTTCTTTTCTTCTGCCTTCTCAGGGGGTGTGAGAGCTTCGTCGGACGTCGCTACGACCTCCCGGTCGGCCCGGAATTGGGCGAGTATTGCCCGCCCCTCGACTGAGATTTTGTCCAGAAGCGAGATTATCGTCGGAAAGACCAGGGCGTGGTGGAGCTTGTTAAGCGTATCAGGGACAACACCTCTGGCAATGAGAGGATCACACTTGCACTCTTCCTTTCCTACCGCAACGTAACCCGTGGCCAAAGCACCTTGAACTCCTACAACCGTAGCCATGAGGGCCAAAACCCCGGCCACCACAAGATATCTCATCGATTTTCTCCTTTTCAGGATTGTCGGTGCTATTATATCGGAATTATGCAGGAAAATCCAGCCATTTCGTGATTCGCCCATCCAAAGCTGCCCTACCGCCATCAGCGTGCACGGAACAGAGTCCCCAATTTGTGGGATGCGCACTTGCATACCGGTGAACATTTCCCTTGGCGGTCGTCAATGGTCCCGCGGACACTGCTGGATCATTTGTCAGGAACGTAGTATGCTAATCTAATCTCACTTATGGGCAGATGAGATGGCGGACGATTCAATCAAAGATCTCCGAATCCGAATCGATGGCATCGATGAGGAAATCCTGGATCTTCTCGGCAAAAGAATGGCCCTCTCTGCGAAAATCGGCCAAGTCAAGTACTCCGGCGGAAGACACGTCATTGACTTGGAACGGGAAGAAGAAATCCTCAGCCGCCTATTGGCGCGGAACAGAGACTGCATCCCTGAGAATACGCTGAGGGCGATATATCGCGAAATTTTTTCGGCATCGAGAGCTATCCAGGCTCCCGAGACCGTAGCATACCTGGGCCCTGAAGGAACCTTCACGCATGAAGCGTCGCTGGAACGATTCGGCCAGGCCGCTTCGTACACGGAGTGTTGGACTGTCTCAGAGATTTTCGACCTTGTTGAACGAGGGGAAGCCACATTCGGGGTGGTGCCCATCGAAAACAGCATAGAAGGGTCGGTCAGAGAGACTCTCGACAGGCTTATGGTGGCCAAGACAAGGGTATGCGGTGAAATCTCCCTGCTGATCAAGCATGCCTTGCTCAATCTGACGGGCAGGATAGAGGACGTCAATAGAGTGGTGTCTCACCCGCAGGCATTGGGACAATGCAGAATGTGGCTGGCCTCACGCCTTCCGGGTATAGCATTGGAGGAGACCTCCAGCACTGCGAAAGCCGCGTTGGCAGCCGCCGAAGATTCAACCGTTGCCGCTATAGCCAATGAGAGGGCAGCCGTCAGATTCGGCCTGCGGATCGCTCGAAGAGCGATTCAGGACAGGGAAGAAAACGTGACGCGATTTCTGGTGCTCGGAAATCTCACTCCTCCTCCGACCGGAAGCGACCGCACGTCCTTGGTGTTCTGGACTGAGGATAGACCTGGAGCCCTTTATCGGATACTCGAGAAATTCGCTCGCTTCAATCTGAACCTCTCACGAATACTCTCCAGGCCCGATCGAAATGCCTCTCCTTGGAAATATGCCTTCTTTGTGGATGTAGAAGGGCACTGGGAAAACTCCCAGGTCGCGAGATGCATCGAGGAATTGGCGTCCCGAGAGACGATCGTGAAGGTTCTGGGGTCGTATCCTATTCATTGTGTTCACCAGAGCATCCGAGAGCAATCAGCTAAAAACCCGCTATAACCACATGTTATGTAAATAACCACGAAATTAGTTGAAAGATTCTTGACTAGCGGCCAATTTTATGCCATAACAACTTTCAAGAAGAACACCATACCCTGTTTCTGCCCGGCGTCACCGGGCTTTTTTTTGCATCCCGTCCTGTTGCCCGCCCACAGTCCTTCGCTGTTTCTTTCACGAGTGGATGCTGGTATCATGGGGGTCAGGAAGCGATGTTGACTTTCGCGGACTTTCATCGCGAATCTAACCCGAGGAAGCAGTATTTCGGATAGAGCAGGAATATGTGTGGCAGGGCGGTGAGGGCAGGGGTATTTTGATGAGTGCTCATGCTGTGCTCCCACATCCGCTGCGTGAGTTGTTGGGAAGGCAATTGGCCACGGTTAGTGCCCTGACGACAACCCTCAGTCATGGCATAAAGAACCACATGGCCGGAATTCAGGCCGCGATCGAAGTATTGGAGAGTGGGGCGAATCTATCGTCTGACGATCGGTTCGTTCTGACGCTGCTTGCCGATGAGGTCCGATCGCTCAGCAAGACCATTCGAGAATTGGTAGACACGGTTCGGATCGATATCGGTGCATTCGAATCGATAGGCGTTGACCTCCTGATCCAGGGCAGCGCAGAATCCCTAAAAGAAGTAATCTTAGAGCGGGATATAACAGTGGATGTGGCTCCGGGCCCGGAATGCGTCGAAGTGACCGTGGACCGCCGAGCAATGGAGCAGAGCCTGGCAAACGTGCTGCGCAATGCTTTGGAGGCATCCGGAAAGGGGGCACGCGTGTCGGTCGGTTGGAGCGTGATGGAGAAGCAGGAGCAAGAGAGGCTTTTCCCCGCGTTCACGGGTCGCGTGCTGTCGATTTATGGGGAAGATGAGGGAGTTGGGTTGCCTTCCGACCTATCCGTTGCCGATCTCTTTCGTCCGTTGACAACAACGAACGAGTCCAAGGTTGGTCTGGGATTGCCGGTCGCTCGCCATATTGTGGAATTGCACGGCGGCATTCTGCAGCTCAGCGCAATACCATCTGGAGGGGCCAGGTTCGAGATCTTGCTGCCCCTTCCCGGACGTCCCCTCCGTTGCTGGGATCAGCGCTCCGTTGAAATCTGCGCTCTCGATTATTGTGAGTTTCGTTGCGAAGGTTGTGAGACGCGATCCAACAGGATTCTAGCCCCCTGTTGGGCAGTCAAGGGACAAGAATATGTCAGGAAAGAAGGACTCTGGCCCCCAAAATGTCTTTCGTGCCCGCTCCTTCAGACGCACTTCCTTCACTTGTTCTGAGCGAGCCGAGACCCGTCACGAAAGGAATCGTAATCATGGCCGGTACAGTTCTGATCGTTGATGATGAAGTTCAGTTGGTGCGCCACCTGGAATATCTCTTGAAGGGGGAGGGTTATCAAGCCGTAGGGGTGCACAACGGCGCTTCGGCTCGGACTGCGGTAGAGAAGTATTTTCCGGACGTGGTGCTCGTGGATCTGAAGCTTCCCGATGTGGACGGAACCGTGCTCATGACCGAGCTGCAGCAACTCCATCCTTCTGCCGGGTATATCATTATTACCGCCCACGGCTCAATTCGTTCCGCTGTGGAGTTGACTCGCCGCGGAGCCCAGGATTATCTCACGAAACCCTTCGAACCGGACGAGCTCCTGGTGGCGGTCCAAAACGCCATGAGGGACAGGATGAGGGAGGAAGAGCTCCGTGTTCTGCGCAAGCGAGGGGGGACGTCTCTTATCGGGCCGGATGGGCTAAAGGCACCTCGCGCAGGTCAAGCGGAGTATCGTTCGGAGGCAATGAAGGCCACGTTAAACCTCGCCCGCCAGGCCTCGGCAATGGACAGCATTGTGTTGTTGCTTGGCGAGAGCGGGACCGGCAAAGACTTTCTTGCCCGCTATATCCACGAGCATTCGCGAAGGGCGAGCGGTCCTTTCTTTGCTATCAACTGTGCTGCAGTGGCTCCTGAGTTGGCAGAATCCGAGCTGTTCGGACATGAGCCGGGAGCATTTACCGGGGCACGGGGGAGGAAACGGGGCTTGCTGGAATTGGCCGAAGACGGGACGCTGCTCCTCAACGAGATAGCAGAGCTGTCCAACACTATGCAAGCGAAATTGCTGACGTTTCTCGATACCCGTACCTTCACCAGGGTAGGGGGCGAATCCCGCATTGCGGTCAACGCACGATTGATCGCAGCAACGAACAAAGAGCTCGACAAAGAGGTAGCCGAACGCCGCTTCAGGGCCGATTTGTATTTCCGCTTGAACGTCTTGACTATACGAATTCCTCCTCTCCGCCAGAGAATCGAAGATCTTCCCGTGTTGATTCGGCAAATCCTGGACCAGCTCGCATGCGAGATGCCCCTGAGGGAAATACCTGCTCCCGAGCCCGAAACACTGACGAAGATGGCAAGTTACCATTGGCCGGGAAACGTCCGGGAGTTGCGCAACGTCCTTGAACGGGCCGTCATGCTATCGAGCTCTTCCAGGATCGAGATGTCGGCCTTAATGTTTGAAAATCAGCAGGAGACATGGTCTCACACCGTGGAGTTTCCCACGAACAAGACTCTCCACGATGTGACCAGGGAACTGAAACGGTCTTTGCTGCAGGAAGCGATGCGTCGAGCTCGAGGAAGCAGGCAGGGTGCAGCCCGGCTATTGGGGATTTCTCGACACGCGTTCGCTCATCAAATGAGAGCGGTAGGCCTGCATGATTGAAACCGGCGCAGAAGTCTTTTTTAGGGGGGCGAAGCTCACGCAGTACTATTCTACTAATTTGTTGATTTCTCAGACCTTATTTCTGTTGACTCCGTAGTTCGCTCGAAATCCACGCCACATGGGCCTTGTGTGCAAAGGGGGGGAACGGTGCCGTTCGGGGCGATAGGGATATCTATCTGATATCAAAACTGAAGAACGCCGAGGCGCCTGCGCGGTTCCAGGCATGCCATGTGCACTCGGGGCGAGGGAAGTGGAGTCTCTCGCTCCAGCCCCTGGTTCCCGGGGGAAGCAAACGGCGCACGGTATCCGGCAAAGGAGAGCGAACTCATGTCTACTATCCTGATCGTTGATGACAATCTCACACTGGCCTACTGCACAGCACGGAATTTGCAACATGACATCAAGGAGCTCAAAACCTTTACTGCTGCCTCGTGTCAGGAGGCCCGACGGCTGCTGCGAGAGCACACCTTTTCGGTTGCCATCGTGGACGCCAAGCTACCGGACGGCAGCGGTATCGATCTGTGCCAGGAGATTATTCGGGAAAACCCTGCTACTGCCACAGTCTTGATCAGTGGTGAGGTTCCGCCTACGCCCCTGTCTACGGAGCTCTTCGACTTTCTTCTCAAACCGTACGAAGCCGAAGCGTTGGCAAAGGTGGTTAGGAAGGCATTAAGAGAGCACCGAACGGATCGCGAGGAGCAACCTCGCGTAAGAAGGCAGATCGTTTACGGCGGGTACGACCGCCATAAGCTCGATAATCTGTTGGCCCAATTGATCGCGGGGCTCCGCGCCTTCGAGCGAGAGCTATTGGACAAAGCGAATGACCCGGAATCTATTCGGCAGGCAGTAGCGCGCTATGTGGATCCTTTATGTTCGACCGCAATGGAGGTTACTGCTTTGCTCCCAACCTGTCCCGGCCCCAAAGATGCAGATACGGTGGTGGAAGAGTGAAAAGTACCTATCGTAGCGGATTTTGAGGAGAAGAATCCGCAGATTGAGCGGATTTTCCCCGATGAGGTTCGGGAGACGTTCTGATTTCAGGGCGGGTTTGAATCCGCCCTCGCCTTGAAGCGAGCTGAGGACAAGAGTACCGGCGAGACGCCGGCGCTACGGGCGGGAGTACCGGCGGGACGCCGGTAATCAAGGGACTTGCAGGTAAATGCGGTCGCGAATAGGCCCACGTAGGCTTTCAGCCTGCGATCTTGCATGTGGCGTAGGCTTTTAGCCTGCGATCTTGCATGTGGCGTAGGCTTTCAGCCTGCGATCTTGCATGTGGCGTAGGCTTTTAGCCTGCGATCTTGCATGTGGCGTAGGCTTTCAGCCTGCGATCTTGCATGTGGCGTAGGCTTTCAGCCTGCCACCAGTGACTCGGGCTGCCGGCATCTTGCCGGTCACTCATGGGTGGTGTAAGATTCTCGCGAAGATACCGCAGGTATTGTGGGAGCGTTTGTCCGATCGGGAACAGGGCTTTAACAAAGAGGGATCGAAGGGTCCTCTTGACACCTGCTCGATGATGAGCTTGGATCGCGAGGAGGCACGATTGGAAGAAGCTTTGGAACCCAAGAGAGACCAGAAGAGCCCAAGGGTGCTTCTGGGCGTAAGCGGCGGAATAGCTGCATACAAGACCCCGCTCCTTGTGCGACTCCTTGTTAAGATGGGAATGGATGTCCACGTTGTCATGACAAAGGCCGCTGGGCAATTCGTCACCCCGTTGTCATTGGCCACGGTCAGCGGAAACCCTGTCTGGGATAACATGTGGCACGACCCGTACCGTCCAAGCATGGAGCACATTTTGCTTGCTGACCAGGCCGATATAGCTGTGATAGCGCCCGCGACGGCGAACATAGTAAGCAAGATGGCACATGGTCTGGCTGACGACCTGCTCACGACTATCATTCTAGCGCTCCGGTGCCCTGTGCTCGTGTGTCCGGCCATGAATGTCCACATGTTCAGGAACCCCGTTGTGCAGCAAAATCTCAGGAGATTGACCGACCTTGGGCATCATGTGATGGACCCGGATTCCGGATTTCTCGCGTGCGGCTGGACGGGGGAAGGGAGGATGCCGGAGCCGGAGGCTATAGCCCTATGCATCGAGCAACTTCTCGGACCGCGGGACCTGGAGGGGAAAACTATTTTGGTAACTGCAGGGCCTACGGAAGAGCCGATTGATCCGGCAAGATTCCTCACGAACAGGTCCTCCGGGAAGATGGGCGCGGCGGTAGCTCGCAGGGCAGCTCAGCGGGGTGCTACGGTCATCCTGGTAGCGGGGCCCATGAGAGTGGAGGCACCGGGCGGCGTCAGGCACGTACCCGTACGAACCGCGCGGCAAATGTACGACAGAGTGATGGAGTTTTTCCCCCAGGTGGATGTGGTCATAAAAGCCGCTGCTGTTGCTGATTTTCGCCCTGCAGAGGAGGGAAAGGCCAAGATCAAGAAGGATCTTATGGGACCGACTCTCCGGTTAGAGGCCAATCCCGACATTTTAGCAGAGCTGGGGAGGATCAAGCAGCAGGGACAAGTCCTCGTGGGTTTTGCGGCTGAGACGGATGATGTCCTGGCCAACGGAAGGGAGAAGCTGAAAAAGAAGAATCTGGATATGCTGGTGCTCAACGACGTGAGCAGGCCGGGGGCCGGCTTCGATTGCGACACGAATATCGTTCGATTCTTGCACAGATCTGGACTGGAAGAGGAATTCGATATCATGTCCAAGGATAGTGTCGCGGATCTGATCCTCGATCGAGTTGTTCGGTTGGTAGCTCAATCGATCACGCAATAGAGAGGGTCGTGGATAGGAGGGAGGCCGTCGGTTGTGCTGCGGGAAGAGACATAGACGCTGAACGATTTTTTTTGGTAAACGAAAGTTTCTCACATGGACGGGAAGGCCTTCGATCTCGTACAGTTGGTCAGAGCATACCTTGCCTGCCAGACAGAGGCTGGATTGGCCACGGCAATATTGCCTGCCCAGTGGGAGAACGATGCCCACTCTCCTTCTTCCCTGGAAGCCCTGGAAGCAGTTCGGGGGGATCTCGGTGAGTGCACAAGGTGCTCGTTGCATGCAAGCAGGACCTCCATCGTGTTCGGAGAGGGACATCCTTTCGCGCGTTTGATGTTCGTCGGTGAGGCCCCTGGGGCGGACGAAGATCGGGAAGGACGGCCGTTCGTGGGACGAGCGGGGCGGCTTCTGACCAAAATGATCCAGGCTATGGGGCTGGATCGGGACCAGGTGTACATTGCCAATGTGATCAAATGCCGTCCCCCGGACAATAGGGATCCCGAACCGGCAGAAATTGCCACGTGCTTGCCGTTTCTGGAAGGTCAGATTCGTGCAGTGAATCCCGAAGTGATTGTAACGTTGGGAAGAATTGCCGCTTCCGCGCTTCTGTCTCGGCGAGAAAATCTGGGCAAAATCAGGGGAGAGCTCCATTATTGGAAAGAGATTCCTGTAATGCCGACGTATCACCCGTCGTATCTGCTCAGGCAGGAACCCGATAGACGACCGAAAGCTCAGGCTTGGAGCGACTTGCAGAAGGTGATGGCCCTCCTGAGCTTACCTGTCCCGCCCTCCGGAGTCAAAAAATGAATCTGAGACAGCTCGCGCTGAGAATATGTGCCTTAATGCTGGCCCTGGGCCTGGTAGCTCCTGGTGCCGGAATTTCGTCAGCGGAGGAAGAGAAGGCTTCCAGCCTTCTCGTGTACCGTCTGGATGTGGACGGGACAATCAATCCCGCGGTAGCCGACTACCTGGTCAAGGGTATTGAGAAAGCCGTCCAGGATGGCGCCCAATGTGTGATCATAACGATGGATACACCCGGCGGCGTGCTGACGACCACCAAAGTTATCATCAAGGAGATGATGAACGCGAAAATTCCGGTGGTAGTATACGTTGCTCCGAGCGGATCCTCTGCCACTTCTGCCGGGGCGCTCATTACCATGGGGGCCGACATCGCTGCTATGGCGCCCGCGACCAACATTGGGGCTGCTCATCCTGTGGGAGGTGGTGGCGAAGACATACGGGGCACCATGTCTGAAAAGGTCATCAATGACTTAACGGCGTACATGCGCAGTGTGGTGGCCAAGAAGGGACGAAATGCCGACTGGGCAGAGAAGGCGATTAAAGACAGTGTGTCCGTCACCGCAGAAGAGGCTCTCAAGATAAACGTCATTGATGTCCTGGCCCCAACATTCGCGGACCTGCTCAAGGAGTTAGACGGCAGGGAGGTGATCAAGGACGGCAAGACATATGCCCTCCATACCAAGGGGGCCCGGGTGGAGAAGGTTGCCACCGGCCTTAGGTTCAAGATTCTGGACGTAGTGGCGAACCCCAACGTGGTGTACATCCTCGGGATGCTGGGAATCGTGGGGATCATGATGGAATTGTACAACCCGGGTCTCATCTTCCCTGGAGTCCTCGGAGGCCTCTGTTTGCTGTTGACCTTGTTCGCTTCGCAAGTCCTGCCCATCAATTACGTGGGGGTCCTGCTCATCATTTTCTCCGTGGTGCTGTTCATCCTCGAGTTGAAGGTGCCGTCCTTCGGGCTCCTAACCATGGGGGCAATAGTCAGCCTCACCTTGGGATCGGTAATGCTGTTCGAGAGCGGGGAAACCGCGATGAGGGTATCGTGGTCGGTCATCATTCCCACTGTGGCCGCGGTGTCTGCCTTCTTCGTCTTTGCCATGGGATTGGCTGTCAAAGCCTATCGTTCCAAGCCGCGGACTGGCGGCCAAGGTCTCGTGGGAGAGGTAGGCTACGCGATCAGCGACCTGGCCACTGAGGGAAAGGTCGCGATTCACGGCGAGCTCTGGAACGCTCGGGCTGACAGTCACATTCCGAAGGGTGAGCGAGTTCGCGTCACGAGGGTGGAAAACCTGTGGCTGAGGGTTACCAGGGACATGAGCGGCTGATGACCCCCGCCTCTCGCTTGACCTCCTGCTGGCATTGACGCAGGGCACGCAATGGTCCATGATGGTCAGACAATTTATTGTGCGTGAAGTGGGGCATGAAAGTTGGTTTTTGTGTGGGTGAAAATCCTGTAACGGCAATCGATTAGCTCAAGGAGGCAGATCAATGTATGCTCTCGGGATCATTATCTTCCTGATCATTATTTTTCTGTTCATGGCCATTAAGGTACTCAACGAGTACGAGAGGGGTGTTATCTTTCGTCTCGGCCGGGTCATCGATCACAAGGGCCCCGGACTTATCATTCTGATCCCCGTCATCGATCGCATGGTGAGAGTCAGTCTGAGGACCGTTGCCATGGACGTTCCCCCTCAGGATGTTATAACCCGTGATAATGTCTCCGTGAAAGTGAACGCGGTCATCTACTTTCGCGTCATGGACCCTACCAAAGCGGTCATCGAGGTGGAGAACTACCTGTATGCCACGTCTCAGCTCGCACAAACAACTCTCAGGAGCGTGTGCGGCCAATCAGAGCTCGACGAGCTCCTGGCTGAGCGGGAAAAGGTGAACATGGAAGTCCAGGAGATCCTCGATCGTCACACGGATCCCTGGGGTGTGAAAGTCAGTATGGTCGAGGTGAAGCACATAGACCTACCGGCGGAAATGCAGCGTGCTATCGCGAGACAGGCTGAAGCCGAACGTGAGCGACGCGCGAAAGTGATTAATGCAGAAGGTGAATTCCAGGCTGCCGCACGGCTCAAAGAAGCCGCGGACATTATTGCAGCTCAACCCACCGCTCTGCAATTGCGGTTCTTGCAGACTCTCGTGGAGGTCGCAGCGGAAAAGAATTCCACAACCATATTCCCTGTTCCGATAGATCTGCTCGAACCGTTCCTGAACAAGACGAAGGAGTCATAAGACGAAATCGGCCGGCGGCAATTTTCGAGCCGCGTTGAATGGTTGACGCCGCCGCCTCAGGCCTCGAACGGAGACATAAAACAATGACGGGCGTTCTCGTACGCTGGCTGATCACTACCTTAGCGGTATTGATAGTGACTCGAATTCTGTCCGGTGTGACGATAGATAGCGCATCCTCAGCGCTTCTTGCTGGGGCCATCCTGGGTGTGCTCAACGCGTTGGTTCGCCCGCTGCTTATTCTTCTCACGTTGCCCCTGACAATTGTAACTCTTGGTTTCTTTATTCTTGTGATAAACGCGCTCATGTTTCAACTGGCCGGCGCTCTGGTTCCCGGCTTTCATGTCGCTTCCTTTTGGTCTGCTTTTTTCGCGTCCATCATAGTCAGTATCGTCTCCTGGCTTGCAAGTCTTATCATTGCAGGAGGCGGAGGGGAGCGAACCGTCATAGTGCGGCGCTGGGGAGATACCATAGACTTGAGCCGTGACAGGGATGGAAGGTGGAGATAGGGGCTGTGCACCCGATGACATACGCTAACAGGACAATCATTCTCCTTCCGGTCTTTCGCGTTTGCCGGCCTATCTATCCATGGTGATCACCGGTCTCGAAAGAGTGCTTCGTGATCCAGCCCTGCTCCAGGGCGCCGGCAGGCTCGGATTGTTGTACAACCACGCGTCGGTGGATTCGTGTTTCCGGCCGGCCCCCGAGATCTTAGACCGCGCATTCCCCGGGCGGATAACAACACTGTTCGGGCCGCAGCACGGCGCAACGGGAACTGAGCAGGACAACATGATCGAGACTGATCACGGTGAACATCCACGGCTCGGAATTCCTGTGTACAGTCTTTACTCAAGCGGCAGAAAACCCACCGCTCAGATGTTGAGCACCGTGGATACGGTGCTTGTGGATATGCAGGACGTGGGGACGCGGGTCTATACCTTTGCCACAACGGTGCTCTATCTCATGGAAGCGTGCGCGGAACAAGGCAAGGAACTCGTAGTCCTGGACAGACCCAACCCGATCAACGGCGTGGATGTGGAAGGAAACATTCTTGACCCGCGGTTCGCTTCTTTTGTCGGGCCTCATCCGATTCCCATGAGGCACGGGCTCACTCTTGGCGAGCTCATGGGGTATTACAACGAGGTGCATTCAGTGGGATGCGCCCTGAAAGTCATCCCTGTCGAAGGATGGGATCGGCGCTCGTACTTC
>CAYZET010000052.1:0-18616 GCA_964477215.1 uncultured Syntrophaceae bacterium
ATTGTGAAATCCTCTACTAAGTATGGAACAAGTGTGTGAATCGAGCAATAGGGCTGAGGCCTTTTTTCTCACGCTATTTCCGGAACCATTTGGACGAGGGATCAAAGGGAGGCAGGATGTCTCAAATTTGCAGGCTCGTGGGTTTGGCGGTATTTCTCGTTTGTGTTTCGTCGACCCCTGGACTGCCATTGATCGACAGTCCTCGATACGCTTTTTTTGACAGAGCCCGGGTCGTTCACGTAGTCGCTCCCAATCTCCTGAAGCTGAAGCTTCTCAGGGACGACAGAGTCGTTACCGTGCGCCTTCTTGGAGTGGGTTCCCCTCGAAACAGGGACCGGATAAGGCATTTGGGACCGGAGTTTCTCGGGTACATTGCGAGGGAGAATATCTGGGAGGCAGCTCGTGAGTACGTGGAATCCGTGATCAAGGATGAGATTGTGGAGGTTTATACGAGAGCATGGGATCGATACGACGAAAAGCACCGACTGTTGGCGTACATCGTCGTGCCATCCGGTTCTCGGGAGCCCCTGGATCTCAACGGTAATCTCATTGAAAAGGGCCTGGGGTTTGTGACCCGAGATTATGTGCATGTGACGTTTGTTCGTTACCGGGATTTGGAAGAAGAAGCTAAGAGGAATCGGAGGGGTCTGTGGGGGGCTCTTTCTCTCGAGAGAGTGTCTTCTCTTGCTAAATAGCAGGTGGAGCTACTCGAAGGACATCAACTCGATGAGGTCCTCCCGGGAGAAGTGCTTCAGTATGGATTTCTCGTCCTGTTTGATCACTGATTCCATGAGGCGCCGTTTCCTCGCTATGATGGTGTCGATTTTCTCTTCGAGGGTATTTTCCGTCACGAGCTTGAATACATGGACTCCTCGCACCTGACCGATTCGGTGCACCCTGTCGGTGGCCTGGTCTTCTCGCGCTGAATTCCACCACCGGTCGTAGTGAATCACCACCGACCCACCGGTCAGATCGATTCCCAGGCCCGAAGCTCTCAGGGAAGCAGTGAAAACCATGCAGTCCGGGTCGCTGTTGAAACGCCGAACAGCTTCGGCTCTCTTTCGAGTGTGCCCCTTAATGGTGGCGAACTCAATCCCTTGATCGCGAAGATAGGATTCGATGAGCTCGAGCATCTTTACGTACTGACTGAACACCACCACCTTCTGGCCCGACCCCAAGCTTTCCTCGAGAAGCTCGACGAAGAGATCCCATTTCCCGGAAGAGTACTTCCCGTAATCTGTGGTTTCTCCTTCCAGGAGGCACGGGTGATTGCAGATCTGTTTCAAATAGTTGAGCACAGCAAAGATGTGCATGTAGGGAACGCGCTGCTGGGGATCCTTGAGGGCGAGGACGAGCCCTTTCCCCTGGTTCTCAACCACATCCCGATAATATCGCATCTGGTCCGACGTCAAGCCACACCGCCGCACGTCCTCGATCTTGGCCGGCAGCTCGGTGAGCACTTGATCCTTTTTTCTTCGCAATGTGAACGGCTGAGCCATGCGTGACAACTTCATTTTCGCGTCCGCATTGCCCAGCTCTTCGATGGGTACTCGAAAATTTCGCTCGAACAGCGAATCGGACAAGAGATAGCCGGGGAGTATGATATCGAAGAGAGATTTGAGGTCAACGATACTATTTTCTATGGGAGTGCCGGTGAGACCGATGGTGCATTTGGACTCGAGGGCTTTTACTGCAGCGTATGTTTTCGTCGATTTATTCTTTACTGCCTGCACTTCATCGAGCACAGTGAGCTCGAATTTATACTCGGACAACATCTCGATGTCACGCAGCGCAATGCCATAGGACGTTATGACAAGGAGGTGGCTGTCAACCGTTTCCTGAAACTTCCGATCCGTCCCGTGATACACGTACGGGTCAAGAAAAGGGCAATATTCCATAACCTTGTCTTTCCAGTGGCTCAATACTGTGGTGGGACAAATGACAAGGAAACGGAAGTTCTCCGATTTCTGGGTCAGTTTCTGGCAAATTCCCGTCATGAGCGCCATCACCTGGTGTGTCTTGCCCAGGCCCATGTCATCGCAAAGAAGACCGGAAAAGCCGTTGTCATAGAGAAACCAGAGCCAACCATACCCGTTCTTCTGGTACTCCCGCAGCTTGCCCTTCATACGACGAGATGACGGTAGTCTCGTGGGCGGTTTGAGCTTTTCCAACCCGAGAAATGCTTCTTTGACCCTGGTGGAAGAAAACCGTTTCTCCAGCCGATCGTGGAGGGCGAGGAAACGGAGGTACTCGATCCGATCGATCGTCAGCGCGTTTTCGCCCGAGAGATTCTTCTCGTGTACTGCGTCGAGCCATGAAAATTCCCCTGACATGGTGTCGACCCACGTATCATTGTGGACAAGGTAACGTTTTCCTTTCCTTCTCGCGTCGAACAACTCTTTCAGGGACAGGCTGAATCCACCAAAGTCGTAGCTCACGTCAAGCTTGACACCTTCCGAACCGAAGTCCGTGTGATCGACGGTGACCCGGTCGTACGTCTCGACAGTCTGTCCATCAAGAAGAGAGGTGTCTATGAAGATGTAGGGCTCCTGCCTCAAGAGCTCGCCGTACTCCTTCAGAAATGTAGTCGTCTTTTCGGGGGGGATCTCTGTGCGTTTCTGGGCCGAGAAGTGCTCCGCGGGGAGTCCGCCCATGTTCACGGAGATCCTGAAAAAGCCCCACTCAGGGAAAAAGTAGTAGCTGCCGAAAAGATTTTGCTCGAGCTCGGTGCGATCGAGATACCTATCCTCGGGGTCCGCATCCGGATCGGGATTTTCCACAACGGGGGTGACGAGGAGAGACGAGGACTCCGTGAGATCGATGCGGTATCCCGTAGACAGAGGCCGAGAATGGATCAGGAGGTCTTTCCCGATCACACCCTTTTTCTCGGCTATCTCCATGAGGGAGCCGACCTGTGTCCTCGGTGGCACGAAGCGAAGAATGACCGACTCGTTCTCGTCAAAGCCTTCGACCGTGAGCTCCTGCTTATGCTCGAGAAAAGAAAAGTGAAACGTGCCGCCGAAACGTCCGGATACGAGAAAGGCAACTTTCGCTATCTTGTGCCAGACGCTCTCCTCCAGTTGCTGTCGGCCAGACTTCAGGCCTCTGCGATTGATTTCAGCTTCAGCCGGTGAATGCTGCCAGGGACGCCGCCGCAAAGACGGCACATTCGGGTCTTTAAGCTTTCGGCCGTACATGCGCTTGAACTGGGCCGGGTCGATGTCGCGTCGGATTATGTCGAAGAACTCGTGGAGGAATTCCTCAACGAGGCGCTCGCCGGGCATGAACGCGAGAATCTCCTGTTGCCCACGATCGCGGAAAGCAATGCGCAGGCCCTCGCCTCCGTGGTTAACCTGGCAACGGAAGCCCAGGACCGAGTCGCCGAAGTTCTTGTACCCGTGCCATCCGATCTCGTGCCAGAAACTGTCCTGGAAGTCTTCGTTGAGCGATCGAAGCCCCCCTGTTTCCGGGTCGGGTCTCAAGATATAGCGGACGAATGAGACGATGTGGTGGCAATAGGTTCGCGTGGAGGATCTGAAACACCCGCACGTGGCCCTGCTGAGGACTTTGGAATCGGGATCGAGCACGATGTGCACGTTGACCCCTTTCCCTGACGCGTCGGTGACCAGACCGAAATAGGATTCTCTGCCAAAGTTAATGTGCGAAATTCGCGAACCCTCCGCCAGCCTGAGGCCTCTTTCGAGAACTTCTGAGTTAAACTGACGAGTTATCTCGGCAGGTAGCTCTCCCCCCCGGCTGGCGCTCGTAAGACTTTTCTTAAATTCGATCACTTTTCCGAACACTTAAAACTCCTACGCCCAGACATCCAGCCTATAACCCACGGGGCGTGGATATCACAACAATTTTTGCGTGTCAACATTAAATCATAATTTTAGGTATGAGTTACAACAAGGAACTAATATATGATTTATGGAAATCATATTAACCTACAAGTTACTCGAGGAAGCGCTCTGAGAGCCGTTTCGCGAAAATTACTTACGATTGCCGCCCCGCTCAGCATCCTTCTCGCAGCCAACGCGTGAACGCTACCAGGCGCCCCACCACGGAGTTTTCCCTTGGAAAATCGTTTGTCGCCGCGTTATAGTGGAGCCTTTCAAATGACGAGGACTGGCTCACAGGGATCCGCCGGGTGTACCCGGCTCCCCACCGATTTATGCCTGTCCATGTTCCGGGTAGGGTCCCGGCCGAAGGCAGGGATGACATGAGAGCGACAGACGGACAGTACGGAAAGGCTCGTCATAGGGAATTCTGCAATGAAGAAGAAACTGATTGCGATCGGTCTCGTCTTGGTGGTGTTAGGTGCGGGGGGAACGGCCGTGTGGTACTACATTCGGAATTCCCATCCGCTGGAGTCGAAGATTTTCGTTAGTGGGAATATTGAGGCCACAGAAGTGGACTTGTCTTTCAGGCTCTCCGGGCAAATAATCACCCTGAACGTGGAGGAGGGGACGGCCGTCAAGAAAGACCAAGTAGTAGCCGAGTTGGATACGGACACGCTCAGAGCTCTACGAGATACGGCAAAATATCAGTTGGCCGTGGCCAAAGCCCAGCTCGACGAGTTGGAGGAAGGGACGAGAAAAGAAGAGATAGCCATGGCACAGGCGCTTGCGAAGGCTGCCGAGAGGAGGCTTGATTTTGCGAAGGACGAGTACGATCGTTATCTGCCGCTGTTCAACACAGGGGCGATTTCAACCTCTTTTTTCGATACCAAGCAAACCGCGTATCAGGTGGCTATACAAGAATACGAGAATGCGGCAGAGCGCCTCAAGGAGCTCGTAGCGGGGCCCAGGGAGCAACAGATTCGAGCCGCTCGCGCTCGAATGCACCAGGCCGCGGCAGAGCTTGAGAAAATCGAGCTGGACATCGAGCATTCGACGCTCAAGAGTCCTTTGTCAGGAATGGTGCTGGTCAAGGCCAACGAGATAGGCGAAGTGGTTCTCCCAGGAGCTACCGTGGTCACAGTGGCAGAGCTCGACGAAGTTTGGCTCAAAGGCTACGTGAGCGAGAAGGATCTGGGCAATGTGAAGCTAGGCCAGAAGGCCGAAATTATGATCGACACCTTTCCCGGGAAGGTCTTCTCCGGGACGGTAACCTTTATCTCTCCCCGCGCGGAGTTCACCCCCAAGAATGTCCAAACGAAGGAAGAGCGGGTGAAACAGGTCTACCGCGTGAAAGTCACTATCCCCAACCCCGATCACGAGCTCAAGATCGGTATGCCAGCGGACGGCTATCTGCTTGTGGGCACTGCGCCTGAGTCCGGGCCGGAAAGCAAAAACGGGGAAGATCGATGAGGAGAAATGGCCAGACGTCGCTTCTCCTGTAGAAGAGATGCGGGCTGGAAAGCCTGCACTACATGTGGCGAAGTCAGAGAGTGTTTCGGTGAAAAACAGTCTGTCAGGACAATCTGCAAAGCCGATCATTCGCACCGTCGGATTATGCAAAGATTTCGGCTCGACCCGAGCAGTGCGTGACTTGAACGTGGAGATATTTGAAGGCGAGTTGTTCGGGCTGGTCGGACCTGACGGTGCGGGAAAGACCACGACCCTGAGAATGCTGGCCGGCATACTCCGCCCCACATCAGGAGAGGCCTGGGTAGATGGGATATCCGCTACCAAGGATCCGGAGGCCATCAAGGAGCATATTGCGTACATGCCCCAGCGGTTTGGCCTGTACCAGGATCTCACGGTCATGGAAAACCTGTTCTTTTATGCAGATCTGTTCCGAGTTCCGGCCAGACTCCGTGGCGAGCGGATAGAGCGTTTGTTCGAATTCAGTCGACTTTCACCGTTCAGAGACAGGCTCGCAGGCGCTTTATCCGGAGGAATGAAGCAGAAACTTGGTCTTGCGTGCGCGTTGATTCATTCTCCACGCATCCTGTTGTTGGACGAGCCCACCAATGGAGTGGATCCCGTTTCTCGAAGAGATTTCTGGAAAATCCTCTACGATCTCTTGAAGCAGGGGATTTCGATTGTTGTTTCCACCGCCTATCTTGACGAGGCTGAACGCATGACAAGGCTCGCCCTGATGCACAACGGCACGATCATGAGGCTTGCCGAGCCGAAGGTACTCAAGGGCAGCGTGGCTGGCGTCATCCTGGAGCTGACATGCTCGGATATGAGCCGTTCCCGGAGACTGTTGTCTGACGTTCCCGGCATCCTCGAGATCAACATTTTCGGCGATGTCCTGCATGTCCGGGTAATCGAGGAAGAAGTTGCAGGAGCGGTGCGGGACCGGCTGTTGGCCGGCGGCGTCCAGGTTACCGGCCTGAAGCGCATCGATCCGGTCATGGAGGACGCGTTCCTCTCTCTTACTTAAGAGCGGGAACGGAAAGGGGGCCGTGGTTGATCGTCAAGGAGTCTTTCACTCCGGCCCTACCATGATTCCGCATGGGCAAGCGCAGGTGCTGATTCCCGCGCGAGAAGGGGAGATTGTCGATTCGTGACCCAGACCAACAGAGAAGTTGCTGTTCTCGCTTGCGAGCTCACCAGAGTATTCGGGAGCTTCACCGCGGTGGATCGTGTGAGCTTTGAGGTGTATAAGGGCGAGATTTTCGGTTTTCTTGGCCCCAACGGTGCGGGAAAAACCACGACTATCCGTATCCTGTGCGGTCTTCTTACCCCCTCCTCCGGATCGGCCACCGTGGTCGGATATGACGTGGCGACTCAGTACGAAGAGATAAAAAAGAATATCGGTTACATGTCGCAGAAGTTTTCCTTGTATGAGGATCTCACCGTAGAGGAAAATATCGATTTCTTCGGGGGAGTCTACGGTCTCGGTACGCGGAGAAAGGCGGAGAGGGACGCCTGGGTCCTACAAATGGCTGGCTTGACGGACATGAGGCACGCTCTCACCCGAGACTTACCCCTGGGGTGGAAACAGAGGTTGGCACTGGGGTGTGCGGTTCTTCACGAGCCACCGGTGCTTTTTCTCGACGAGCCCACCTCCGGCGTGGATCCCCGAGCTAGGCGGAACTTCTGGGACCTGATCAACGCCTTTGCGGAAAAAGGAATCACGGTCTTCGTGACAACCCATTACATGGAAGAGGCAGAATATTGCCATCGTCTGGCATTGATGGGGAGAGGAAAGATCATCGCGCTGGGCACCCCCGGCGAGCTCAAGAGACAATGGATGAAGGAGTCGGTCTTGGACCTGGAGTGTGACGACATTATGCGTGCCGCGGAATTGCTCGGTCAGGATCCCGTTTTCAGCGAGGCTGCTGTGTTTGGGGACCGCATTCACCTTGTTGCTTCCGACCCTGCGGCGGCTGAAGATCGCGCGCGTCGCCTGTGTCAGGACGCGGGCATATCCATCAAGCGGCTCGAAGCGATTGTCCCGAGTCTCGAGGACGTGTTCGTGACGCTTACCGCCCAGGATCGGGACTAAGGCCAGGCGGCTGTTGGGGAGCCATGATCATTTCTCGAACCCTGGCGGTGGCTCGAAAGGAAGCGACACAGGTCTTGCGGGACTCTCGGTCCCTGTACCTGGCTCTGGGAATCCCGGTCATGCTCATGATCTTGTTCGGATACGCCCTCTCCCTGGACGTGGACAACATCCCTCTCGCGGTATGGGACCAGGCGCGGACCCCGCAATCCAGGGAGCTGGTAGACCGCATGACCAGCTCGGGGTACTTTACCCTTGTTCTTCAAACAGAATCGTACAACCGGATAGTTCATGGGATCGATGCCGGTACAATCAGCATGGGGGTGGTGATACCGTACGATTTCAGCGAAAACATAAAAGCGGGTAAATCCACCAAGATCCAGGCTCTCGTCGATGGATCGGATTCCACGCGAGCGGGGCTTGCCATCGTATACCTGGAAACCATCATGGCAACCTATGAGAATGATTATCGTCTTGAGGCCTTGAGCAGACAAGCCGTAGAATCCCGCATTCAAATCCCTGTGGAGCCGCGAATCAAGCTTCTTTACAATCCGGAGCTCATTAGCCGTAACAATATCATCCCTGGTCTTATCGCAATTATCATGATGGTGATCGCGGCGCTCCTGACTTCGTTGACCGTGGTCAGGGAGCGGGAAACAGGCACCATGGAGCAGCTCATCTCGACCCCGATCAAGTCCAACGAGCTTATCGTGGGGAAGCTCATCCCCTACTTCGCACTCGGGTACGTGGATCTGCTCATGGTCTATTTCATGGGGGTCTACGTGTTTGGGGTGCCATTCAAGGGGAGCCTTGCTATCCTGTTTTTCGAGGCAAGCATATTTCTCGTTGGTGCCTTGTCCCTGGGATTCTTGATCTCCGTTGTAGCGACGACCCAGTTTCTTGCCACACAAATAGCTCTGCTCGGGACGTTTCTTCCGGCGTTTCTTCTCTCCGGATTCGTTTTTCCCATATCGAATATGCCGTACATCCTTCAATTACTTACCTACCTGGTTCCGGCTCGACACCTGGTCACAATACTCAGAGCCATTTTTCTCAAGGGTGTGGGGCTCGAGGCAATCGCGGTTCCCACCGTAACGCTGATTGTTTTCGGATTCCTCGTCACGGTCCTGGCAACGCGACGGTTAAAGAAGAGGTTGGAATGACGGATTTTTCTCAGAATTCGTCCCTTGCCGAGAGTTACACAGCAGGTGGCCGGATCTCCAGAAGGGGATCGTCCATACGGGAGAAGTTGACCCGAATTCGTCACATCATTCGCAAAGAGTTCATTCATATTAAGAGGAATCGACAGAACTTCCGCCTCCTTATCATAGCTCCCCTGATACAACTCATCGTGTTCGGCTCTGCCAGCCGACTCGACGTGAAAAACGTTCGAACAGTGGTGGCAGACATGGACCAAAGCACGATGAGCAGGTCCATAGTGGACGGATTCTCAAGGTCGGGGTATTTCGACATCGTCTCCCATGTAAGGAGTTACGAAGATGTTGATTGGTTCCTCCAGACCGGGGCAGCATCCATGGCTGTTCTCATACCGCCGGACCTGGAGCAGCGGATTCAAGGGAGGCGAACCGCGGAGGTGGGGATTCTTGTCGATGGGGTGGACACAACTACTGCGGGCACTGTGTCCGGGTATTCTCAAGCCATTCTTCAGCGATTCTCGGTCGATATCTTGAATGAGCGTGTGGACAAGATGCAGGGGCTCCTTTACGACACCGCCACACCCCGTCTCATCGTGCCGGAAGTGTCGGATGCGTCGCGGGCATGGTTCAACCCCAATCTCGACTCTAAGAACTTCTTCGTCCCCGGCGTCCTGGTGCTCATCCTTCTCGCGCTATCCATCATACTCACATCCGCCATCGTCGTGCGGGAGAAAGAGCTGGGAACGATAGAGCAGCTCATGGTAGCCCCCATAACCCGGGTCGAGCTCATCGTGGGCAAGGTGATCCCTTGTTTCACCATTGAGGTCATCACCCTCGTGATCATCACGCCGTTGGCGTTTCTGCTTTACGATATACCGTTCAGGGGATCGTTCGCTTTCTTTCTTGGTACTTCTCTCCTGTTCCTGGTCACAGCGTCCGGAATTGGAATGACCATTTCCTCATTTTGCACCACTCAGCAGCAGGCAATGCTCACGTCGTTCATGTTTCTGCAGCCTGCCGTGCTCCTTTCCGGGTATGCGTTTCCGATCGAGAACATGCCCGAGATCATCCAGTATGTGACGTATCTCAATCCACTGCGCTATTTCATCACAATCATGCGAGGCGTCTTCCTCAAAGGAGTCGGTTGGGAGATCCTCTGGCCTCAAGTGATTCCCATCTTCTTCATGGCTATTTTCTACATCGGAGCGGCGTCTTTCTTCTTCAAGAGAAGAGTGGACTGATGAATGACCGGACGGAACGATCTGATTCATGAGATGGGGAGCTGTCATTGAAATCCATTGTTCTTTTTGGTGCATCGGGACATGCCAAGGTCATCATCGACGTGGTCGAGCGTTGCGGAGACTATCGAATTGCCGGGCTGGTCGATTCCGGAAAGACCCGGGGTGAAACATGGTTTGGATATGAGATTCTCGGAGGGGAATCCGAGCTGAGGGAGCTGGCCGACCGATACAGCTTCGAAGGAGGTATTGTTGCAATTGGCGACAATTGGACCAGGCGCCTTGTGGCGGACAGAGTCCTTGATCAGCTTCCGGAATTCTCCTTCGTTTCGGCTATTCACCCGGGCGTTTGTCTCGGACGGGGGGTGCAGGTAGGGCGAGGCAGCGTGATCATGGCGGGAGTTACTATCAATAGTGATACGAGAATCGGAGATTTCTGCATCATCAACACGAGCGCGTCAATCGATCACGACAACGAAGTGGAAGACTATGCAAGCATTGGACCTGGTGCCGTCACGGGGGGCGGCGTGCATGTCGGGCGTTTCTCCGCCATTTCCATAGGGGCCTCGGTCATCCATGGGCGAACTATCGGGCCTCACGCAGTCATTGGAGCGGGGGCAACCGTTATCGACGACATTCCTGGCAATAGCGTGGCTTGGGGAACACCCGCACGAGTGGTCAGGTCAAGAAAACCCGGTGATAGATACCTGTAGCCAGTTGTACAATAGCCGACAGAAAGGTTGTTTTCTTTCGTTTTCTCAGCTCACCCCCTCTCACTTGCGGTGAGCCCCATTATTCACGAGCTTTTCGCTGTTCAGCCGGATGGAGGGTCCCGCATCTCATCTGCTGTCTCGTCCCACGAAAAGACCGTTTCCGCTGTGGATTCCTGGTCACGGTGCGGTGTCCCTTCATTGAGGGTGACAGATGATCGCGCAAGATAAGCTCTCAACTTTGCCACATCCTTGCGGGTGATCGTCGGAACCATTTCTATCTCGTCGTCCGCCGCGGCCATGAGGCTCTTCACGCTTCCAAATGCCGTGAGCAGAGCTTGACGCTTCTTCGGCCCTATCCCGGGAATATCGTCAAGCAGCGAGCGAATGACGGTCCTGCGCCTTCGTCTGGTGTGCGACGAATGGGCAAACCGGTGAGATTCGTCTCGAACCCGCATCAGGAGCATCAGTCCTGGGTCTTGCCTCGGAAATACCACAGGATTCTTCCTGTTGAACAAGTAGAACCGCTCATCCTGCCCTTCCTCCCGAACCTTGGCAATGCTGGCTACCGGGGGAGCGTTGTCTCCCAATTGTTCCCGAAGCGCGGCCACAGCCGCATTGAGCTGTGATTTTCCTCCGTCAATGAGGAAGAGATCCGGGAGCGGGTCTTCGTCTCTATGACTCACGCGACGTGTGAGAGTCTGATGGATCATTCCCGGATCGTCCTGATTGGAGAAATCCCTGATGGAGTAAATCCGGTACGCGGATTTGTCCGGCATGCCGTCCTTGAACGAGACCTTTACGCCCGTTGGCTCGCTGCCCGCGATGTTGGAAATGTCGTACCCTTCGATGACTCGCGGTGGACCAGGCAGATGCAGTCTTGCCGCAATTGTTTCCAAGGTCTCGGTGACGTCATTTTTTTGTTTATCCCGAGCCAGGGCATCGGCCGCGTTTTTTAGGGCAAGATTCATAAGCCTTGCTCCCTGCCCGCGCGAAGGCACTCTGATGGTTACCTTGTTACCTCTGATATCAGAAAGCCATGCTTCGATGGGCTCCGGCGCTTCGATAAGTCGTGATACGAGGATCTCTTTTGGAATAAAGGCACCGGAGCCATAGTACTGCTTGATAGATGAGGCGAGAACCTCATCCTCCTCGAGAGCGGGATTGCGAAGCACGAATGTCTCCTTTGAGAGAAGGTTACCCTTGCGAAACGAAAGCACTGCCACCGCAAACCGGTCGGGCTGCTCTGGCACAAGTCCAACCACGTCCAGATCCTTGAGATGAAAGAAGGCTACGTTTTGGGCTTCCAGAGTCCGCTCTATGGCAGTGAGACGATCGCGAATGCGCGCTGCCTCTTCAAATCGGAGGCCCGTCGCAGCGGTCTCCATTGCCTGCTTAAGACTCTTTACGAGGTCTTCGCTCTTTCCCTGAAGGAGGAGGATCACCCCTTTCACCATGCGACCGTATTCTTCCCGACTGACCATACCAGCGCACGGGCAGAGACAACGCCGCATCTGGCAGTTCAGACACGGTCTCTTGCATGTTTCCAATTGACGCTCCGTGCACTGCCTGAGAGGAAAGAGCCTGCGGATGAAATTGAGCGTTATCCGAGCGTCCCGGGCCGACGAGTAAGGACCGAAGTAGCGAGCGCCATCGGGCTTCACCCGTTGAGTCCTCACGAGGGTCAATCGCGGATAGGGGTGGTTTACGTTCAACCGCAGGGAAAAGAATGACTTGTCGTCTCTGAGATTGACATTGTATCGGGGCCGATGCTGCTTGATGAGATTGTTTTCGAGGATCAGAGCTTCTTTTTCCGTCTCGGTCAGGATGGTTCTGACGGAATCCACCCGTCTAAGCAGGTAGGGGATGCGAGGACGTTCGTCGCCTCCCCTGACGAAATAGCTCTTGACACGGTTTTTGAGATTTGAAGCCTTTCCCACGTACAACACCTTGCCCTTACGGTCCACCATAAGATAGACGCCGGGGCTCGCGGGCAGGTTCTTGAGAAATTCTTCGTCCACAGGCATGAGGTAAGATCCTGTCGTGTGCCGAGATTACGATCGAGTTGGTTTTCGGCCTGGATGCGCGAAAGCCTTTCGATTGGACCAAGGTATTTCGATTTATTCCTTGATCGGGGGTAGACCCCCTGCTATAGTTGACTATTTGATTCTATCTCAAATTGTCAACTACGCGTGTGATGGACCTGGAGGCCTCCCATGAGAAAAAATGAGGACCGAAAACGTGCAGAGAAAGAGTTCTTGGGAGACAGGGGCCGAATTACCAACAAGGATCTGGCTAGAAGTCTGGGTGTTCATCCTGCTACCGTGGCTCGGTGGAGAAAACTGGACGAATGGGACATGAAGCTCGTTCAGTCAATCTCCGACCAGGATGAGCGACCTTCCTCGGAAGAAGACCCGTACGCTCTGGACCTTCGCCATTTGTCCCAGCTCAACGAAAGGATCGAAGCGTACCTCCAGAAAAAAGAGCTTCTGCCCTCCGAGATTCTCGAGCTCGCGCAGGCCAAGTTCCACATAATGACATGCATGGAAATAATTATCGACCACACGAGATACCCTCGTCACGACGAGGCATTTGACGAGGACGATGACTTTTGATTGACCCCATTGGAAAAGGAGCTGACATGATCGAAATGAGATTTCACGGCAGAGGCGGCCAGGGAGCGGTCACCTCAGCGGAGCTGGTAGCGCAGGCCGCGATTGCAAAGGGAAAGTATGCCACTGCGTTTCCGAGCTTCGGCCCGGAGCGCCGGGGAGCTCCGGTCGTCGCGTTCGCGCGGGTCGACGACGAGCCCATCCGGCTGCGATCCAAGATTTACCGTCCGGACGTGGTCGTCGTGCTGGATTCCTCCCTGCTCGACATTGCCAATCCCACGGACGGACTGCGCGATGGCGGAATGCTGGTAATCAATTCATCTCTCGATGAAGCCGCATTGCGAAATCATCTTAACTATCAAGGCAAATTGGCGCTCGTGGATGCCAGTCACATTGCCGCGGAAGTGATCGGCCTGCCTATCACAAACACTACTATGGTCGGAGCCCTCGTCAAGGGGACGAACCTGCTGGAGGTCGAAGCGCTTAAGGAACCCTTCCGAAAGAGGTTCGGGAAAATTGCGCCCAAGAACATTGAGGCAATGCAAAGGGCTTACAATGAGACCGTCGTGTACGGGTAGAGGACCGTGTCCCAGGAATGCTCAGGCGAAGAGGCGCCCATAATGATTCACCCGATGCTCACAAGCGTGAGCAGATCGTAAACGGAGGATACCGTGACCAAATCGATGGAAGAATACACGTGGCTGGATATTGAGGCTGGAGGGGTAATCACCGAGCCCGGAAACGCCTCATGTTACCACACCGGCACGTGGCGCTCGCAAAGACCGAAGTATCACAGCGACATATGCATCCGTTGCTGGAGATGCTACATCATGTGCCCGGATGCCATTATTACACCTGATTTTGAAAAGAACATCCTCGTGTGGAACTATGATTACTGCAAGGGGTGCGGAATCTGCGCCTACGAGTGCCCTGTGGATGCAATCAGCATGGAAGAGGAGGGCAAGTAAATGGGCGAGAGAGTCGGAATCGAAGTTTCGATCGCTGCGGCTGAAGCAGCGGCCCTGTGCGACGTGGACGTGGTGGCAGCGTACCCGATCACTCCCCAAACACACGTGGTAGAGCATCTTTCGGAACTGGTCGCGGACGGACATCTGGACGCAGAATTTGTCCCTGTTGAGTCCGAGCATTCCGCGATGAGCGTGTGCTGTGGATCGGCCGCTGTGGGAGCCAGAACCTTCACTGCAACGGCTGCTCAAGGACTCGCGCTTATGGCCGAAATCGTTTTTATTGCGTCCTCCATGCGACTGCCAATGGTGATGTTCCTTGCCAACAGGGCCATGAGCGCGCCTCTCTCCATCTGGAATGACCATTCGGACACCATGATGGTCCGAGATTGCGGATGGATACAGGTCTTTTGCGAGGATGGCCAAGAGGTCTTTGACTCCATTATTCACGGGTTTCGTGTTTCAGAAGACCCTCGGGTCTCGTTGCCGTACATGCTTAACGTGGATGGCTTCACTCTCACTCACGTTATAGAGCCGATCGAATTCTGGACGAAGGAAATGGTTCAGCAGTACCTCCCTCCTTTCAAGCCCCTCCACCGCCTTCATCCCGACAAGGTGGTTTCCATGGGTGCTTTCGGCATGCCTGAGGTTTATGCCGAACAGAGATACGCCCACGAACACGCGATCCTTCAGTCGCGTCCCATCATCGACCAGGCATGGGATGAGCTTGCCAAGATCACGGGAAGAAAATACAGCTCGGTTGAGCAGTACAAGGCCGAAGACGCTGAGACGTTGATTCTCGCAATGGGAACAATGTGTGGAACGGCATCCCTGGCGGTTGACAAGCTCCGAGAAGAAGGGCGAAAGGTCGGATTGGTGAAGCTCCGCCTTTGGAGGCCTCTGCCAGTCTTCGAGCTGCGCCAGGCCTTGTCGAAAGCCAAGAATGTGCTTGTAATCGACCGGGCTGTTACCCCCGGGGCCGGAACCGCGCCTGTAGTGTCTGAAATGCGGTCTATCATGTATCACGAAGCCCAAAGGCCTAACATTTATTCGGTGCTCGCCGGAATAGGCGGACGCGACGTGACCCCTGATGACGTGATATCCATGCTGAATACGGCCCTTGCAGGTGATGTCGATGACTATCACTTTTACGGCGTTCGCGGGTGACGACGCGCACCCTTAGGGAGACCTCCATGGCAGAAGAAAAAAAGCAGAAAATTTTGAAGCCCCTGAAGAATTTCGCGATGGAAGAGTACATTAATCGTGGCCATCGGGCATGCCAGGGATGTGCCGAAGTTCTGGCAGTCCGCCACGTGCTCAAAGCCATAGGGCCGGACATGGTCCTGGCAATGGCAACAGGATGTATGGAGATCATCTCTTCCCCTTATCCACTTACATCCTGGAACGTCCCGTGGATCCACGTGGCTTTCGAGAACGCTGCAGCCGTGGCATCGGGAGTGGAGGCTGGGCTCAAGGCCCTGCGCAGGAAAGGCCGCATTCCTGACAAAGACATCACGATCGTGGCTATGGCGGGAGACGGAGGGACCAGTGACATTGGATTCCAGGCTCTTTCAGGCATGCTTGAGCGCGGCCACCGAGTCATTTATGTCTGTCTGGACAACGAAGCGTACATGAATACCGGTGTGCAGCGGTCTTCATCCACGCCTTTCGGCGCGACCACCACCACCTCTCCGGCAGGAAAAGTGCACCCCGCGGGTCAGATGACCTCAAAAAAGGACATGACCGCCATAGCCGCAGCCCACAACATTCCCTACGCGGCAACCGGCTGCCCTGCGTATTATACTGACCTGCAGAAGAAGGTTCTTAAGTCAAAAGCTGTGAACGGTCCGGCATACCTCCATATTCTGTCGGTCTGCCCCACCGGCTGGAGAATCCCGCCCGAAAAGGCCATCGAGTACGCAAAACTGGCCGTTGATACCGGTGTGTTCCCTCTTTACGAAGTGGAAAATGGGACCTGGAAGCTTACTCGCACGCCCAAAGAGTTGAAGCCAATCACCGAGTATTTCAAAGGACATGGGCGTTTCCGTCACCTGGATGATACCCTCGTGGCAAAGATCCAGGAGCAGGTAAATGACAACTGGCAAAGACTGTTGAAGCTCTCTGGAGGCAATGGGGAGACACCGGCAGAGTAATGGTCTGATCCAATCCCACATGACTGCCCAGTGGAAGGAGCGTCTCGCCCGTTCATTGTTAAGGATGACGGGCAAGATGCCCGTCCCACCAGGAGGCCGCGCTTCCAAGTGCAGAATATTCGGTGAAATCAGCGCGCTACGGATATTTGTCCCACTCCTGAGGGCGACCGCCGGTCGCCCCTACCGCGGGAATCTGGGGGAATTTACCGTAGCGCCGGCGTCTCGCCGGTATTCTTGTCTCGCGCTGACCTCGGAGGGGAGACGGGCGGGTTTAAAACCCGCCCGTAATGCGGGATTCAGGGATGGGGGACTCACCCTACATGTCGTCTTCATCCTCGTCATCCGGCCAGTCAAGGAACGGCTTCTCTTGATCGACCATTGCGTTGACCATGAGCTCCACGAGGCCTGTGTACCAGATGCCCGTCTTCTCGAACACCTCGTAGGTTTCCATCATGTCTCGGATCATGCCTTTGCAGTTTGAACAGGGAGCGCATACCATCTTGCGAACGGAGGGGTCCATTTCTCCCTGGAACGCGTTGAGGATCTGCTGGAGCTTTTTTCGACCTGACAGGAGCTTTTTCCAGTCGGGGAAGTTGCCGGAGCCCATGATCGCAAAGCCCGATCCGCCTCCGCAGCAATAGTTCTGCACCCCGTGAGGAGTCATCTCCCGGAACCGGCCCGGAGGGAATATGGCCTTGAGGACCTCTCGCTGAGGCTTGACAATGCCCATGAGCCTCACCGCATTGCAAGGGTCGTGCAGGGTGACGGGAAAGTCGTTTTTCGACGGATCGAACTTGATCTTGCCACTCTTCACAATATCCCACAACAGGGTGTAAGAGCTCTCCCTCGGGATCATCTGCTGTCCGGGCAATAGCCGGTCCGCGATCACGGAAAGGGCTTTGTGCGCGTGACCGCATTCACCGATCACGATCTTCTTGACTCCCAGCTCCTTCGCAACCTCCAGGTGCTTGAGCGCAACCCGTGCAAACATGACGTCGTCATACCAAAGCCCGTAGTTGACCGCATCGTAACCGACTAACTCCGTGGACAAGGTATAGTTGATGCCTGCTGCGTCAAAGAGTATGGCAAAGGCCATAGGGTTCTCGGGCCAGGACATGAACTCGCCTGCGTTGTGGATGAGCAGGATGTCCGCGCCCTGCTTGTTTACCGGAATCTTGATGGTCTTGCCGGTCTTTTCTTCGATGTCATCTTCCAGGTACTCGATAATATCTTCCACAGCGGCCTTGATCATCCCAGTGCTCGAGCCGAACCGGAGATGCTTGACCGAGCCTTTCTCGTGGCATTCTTCCGCTGCAATGCCCAGTTCCTGGCTGAAAAGCTTCCTCAATTCATGGGTGATCAAGCCATTGTCTACGCCCACCGGACAGACCTGGGTGCACCGGCGACACAGGGTGCAGCGGTACGCCAGCTCCGCCAATCGAGAAATGACTGTCCAATTGAGATCGATATCATGACCGCGAAATCCGGCGAGGATCTTACCCCAGGGCGAGAGATACTTCTTGGCAATTTTTCTCAGCACGTCAGCACGAAACGTGGGCCGATAGATATCTTTGCCTCCGCTCGCCTCAAACACTGGACATGCAGTGGCACAGGTCTGACACTTGGCACAGTACTCGAGCGACAGGGCAAGGGGCTGGAGAAATGTCCAGTTATTCTCCCTGCTTAGCAATTTCTCGAGACCGGATAAAAAGCCTTTGACGAAGCGCTCCTCTTCTTCGGGAGATGCCGGTTTCTTCAACGTCAGCGCGCTCACTCCATCCAAGGAATGCTCCCATCTGGACTTCTGATCGTCGGTCAGCTCCGTTATGGGATCTTCCTGGTGTTGATCGTAGGGCGGCGGCAGCGGGGACAACTCCTCGGGCTTAATGGTGACGAGCCTCTCTCCAGGCTTTGCTATATCTTGAGCTTTCATTCTTTGTCCTCCAATTACTTAGACTCTTTCTCGGCCCAGGGATTTGAGGTCGCAACATCGGCCCACGATTTCCTTCCGCCTTCGGCCCCGATGTGAGGTGCGGACCAACTGACCGGGTACGCGAGGTATCTCTTGATTTTTGCGTCCATTCCTGCATCGCCAATATTAGGGGCATCGTCCCATTTCACCTTGTCCCACATGAAGTACTTCGAAACCATGTGGGTCATGTGAGTGAACGGAAAGTAGGCCCAGAATCCGAGGAACAGCAGCAGGTTCAGTACGTGGACACCTGTCATGGGGGTATCCATCGCCTTGAACGTCAGTGTACTGACGAGGAACTCTCTTGAGACGTTGAATCCGGGATCCTTGAGCCAGACAGCGAATCCTGTTACAAATATGGCGCCAAGCCAGATGAGGTTGAAGTAGTCAATGGGTGCGGATTGATCG
>CAYZET010000053.1:0-18529 GCA_964477215.1 uncultured Syntrophaceae bacterium
CATGAACGGATCGTGGTGGTGGCTGGCGCTTCTCACATGGAAGAAATCAAGCGTCAGTTGCCCGAGCTGAGCGATCGTCAAGTCGTATCTGAGCCTATAGCGAGAAACACCGCGGCCTGTGTTGCTCTCGCCGCGTACAGGCTGTGGAAAAATGACCCCGACGCGATAATGGTTGTGCTCCCTGCCGACCACTTGATAGGCAACGTGCCAGAGTTTCTTCAGGCTCTGAGACTCGCCGTTGACACCGTGGCTCAAGGAGCGTATCTGCTCACATTCGGCATCGTGCCCAATCGTCCGGAGACAGGATACGGCTATATCAAGATCGGAGAGCCTTGTTTGAAGACCGGCTCCAATTCCGTATACACGGTTGCTCAATTCGTGGAGAAACCCGATGTTGCTACAGCCGAATCGTATGTTGCCTCCGGAAGGTACATGTGGAACAGTGGTATGTTCGTTTGGAAAGCGGCAGACATCATAGCCTCTCTTGAAACGCACCTGCCACAATTGAGCAAGGCGATCAGAGAGATTTCTCCATTACTGGGAACAGCCGAAGAGCTCGAAGTTATCAAACAGGCCTATGAAAAGATTCCTGCCATATCCATCGACCACGGTGTCATGGAAAAGGCCGACAATGTACTTTGTATGCCCATCGATGTTGACTGGAACGACGTCGGAACCTGGGCCTCTCTTAAATCGGTCTGGGACTGCGATGGTGACGGGAACGCTGTCCAGGGTCAAGTCGTTTCGGTCCAAAGCAGGGATTGCATAGTAAGCTCGCCTCACAAGCTCGCAACGCTCATTGGGGCCGAGAACCTGATCATAGTTGACACGTCCGATGCACTCATGATCTGCAGAAAGGACCATGACCAGGATATCAAGAAATTGCAGGAGATCCTTAAGGTGAAAGGATACGAGCATCTTCTATAGTCTTGCGAATTCAAGACAAGTCTGAGCCAGATTTGAGAGCTGAGTTATGACCGAGCGAGTGAGAGAGCTCGCCGCGGCTTCTCGGGCGTGTCGTCCATAACTGCGGACCTTCACAGACGCACTTCGGAGGCTTGGACTTCCAGTATAACAGCCGATTCAATGGAAGGCCCACAGTTTTTCAATTATCATGAATGCCACCATGCTCAATGAGTGACAATATACACCCTTTGCTAACAGGAGGATTTCGGTATGCGTGTCGCGATGCTTTCGCCTGTTGCCTGGCGAACTCCTCCGAGACACTATGGGCCGTGGGAGAGAGTTGTTTCGCTCCTCACCGAGGGTCTGGTATCCCGAGGAGTGGACGTAACCCTGTTTGCATCAGCGGATTCTCTGACATCCGGAAAGTTGCACGCTGTCGTGCCCAAGCCGTACGAGGAGGACAAGACATTAGATCCCAAGGTCTGGGAATGCTTGCACATTAGCGAGCTCTTCGAAACGGCCGATGACTTTGATCTGATCCACAATCATTTCGATTTTCTCCCGCTCAGCTATTCCCGTCTGACAAAAACCCCTGTGCTTACGACTATTCATGGATTCTCCTCTCGGAAAATCCTCCCTGTATATAAGAAATACAACGGCTATGTCTATTACGTGTCCATAAGTGATGCTGATCGCTCACCGGAGCTGACGTATTTGGCGACTGTCTATCATGGCATCGATATCGAGTCCTTCACCTTGAAGGAAAGTCCGGGGGACTATCTGCTCTATTTCGGACGCATTCACCCTGAAAAAGGTACTCGAGAAGCCATAGAAATAGCAAGACGAGCAGATCGGGATCTTATCATCGCCGGTGTCATCCAGGATGAACGGTATTTCCGCTGCGAGGTGGAGCCTCTGTTGGATGGCAGACGAGCCCACTTCATTGGCAGCGTAGGTCCCGAGAAGCGAAATGAGCTGCTTGGCGGAGGGTTTGCGCTTCTTCACCCCATAAGCTTTGACGAGCCGTTCGGCTTGTCTGTTGTAGAAGCCAATGCGTGCGGTATGCCGGTTATCGCGTTCCCGAGAGGTTCCATGACGGAAATCATTCGCCATGGGGTCAATGGTTTTCTCGTTGAGGACGTCTCTGCTGCAGTAGAAGCCGTGAATCGCATACCGGAGATCTCGCGGCGTGACTGCAGGAGGATAGTCGAGGAGCGATTCACCAGGGATCGTATGGTGGACGAATACCTCCGGCTCTACCGCCAAATTCTGGAACAAACGGAAAGAGAAGAGCGTCGACCATGGGGATACTACGAGGTTCTCTCCAATCTTCCGGACCATAAGGTCAAGCGAATAGTTGTGTTTCCTGGCAAACGTCTGAGCCTGCAACGTCACAGGAGGCGAGAGGAACATTGGACAGTCGTCAGTGGAAATCCCCTCGTGACCCTGGATTCCGACCAGATCCAACTCAAGCCGGGGAATTCCATCGTCATTCCCAAAGGAGCCAAACACCGGCTCTCGAATTTTGGGGAGGAGGCAGTAGTGTTCATCGAGGTCCAGATTGGAGACTATTTCGGCGAAGATGACATAGAGCGATTTGAGGACGACTATGGAAGAGCGGAACATGCCGATGAAATCAAAGAACTGGCCGGTCCGTAGGTATGAAGGTAATCCCATACTCACAAGAGAACATGTGCCATACCGGGTTGAAACCGTGCACAACGCGGGCGCAATCAAGACACGGACCGACTATATTCTGATCTTCCGGTCCCACTTGAGGAACGGGCGCTCAATCCTTGGGCTCGCCCGCAGCACCGATGGCTTCCAATTTCGTGTTGATGCACAGCCCTTCATGGTACCATCCACAGAAGGGATTTTTGCGGAGTACGAGGAGTATGGCATTGAAGACCCTCGAATCTGCTTGATCGGAGAAGAGTTTCTTATCACCTATAGTGCTTACTCGAGGCATGGTGTACGAGTGTGTCTCGCCAAGACCGCGGATTTCAAGAGGGTCGAACGGGTAGCCATCATAACCCAAGCCGATTACCGCAATGTGGTCCTGTTCCCAAAGAAGTTCGGTGAGCGTTTCGCTCGGCTGGACCGACCGCACACCGAAATCGCTCCATGGTCAATTTGGATTTCTTATTCTCCCGATTTGATTCATTGGGGTGATTCCCGCGTCGTCATGAAACCCGCACCGTACCATTGGGACCAGATGAAGATCGGCCCTGGCGCGACCCCGATCGAGACTGAACAAGGATGGCTGAGTATCTACCACGGGGTTTTTGAGACCATGGATGGGGCGATCTACAGACTGGGGTGCGCGCTGCACGGCCGCGACGACCCAGCACACGTTGTTGGAATCGCCGACGACTGGATACTCCAACCTGAAGATCCCTGGGAAGTGGCCGGCTATGTTCACAATGTGGTTTTCACCTGCGGCGCCGTGCCTGAGGACGACGACACGGTGAAGATCTATTGGGGAGGTGCTGACACAGTGATGTGTGCGGGAACTGCAAATATTCAGGAGCTTTGCGAGCTCTGCATCAGCTCCCCACGGGATCCATAAACTTTCGCCGGAACGAGACGCTTCCGCCCGGTGCTATGCATCCACACATGTGGGGTGGCCTTTCCAGGTTCTCTTCTCTTTGATGTTGTTCAGGAATTCCTTTCTATGTCCTATGCTTATTTCTGATCTCTCTAAATCGCGTAAGAATCATTGACAAAGATGCGATGAAATTGATATAATCTGCCAAAATAGGATCAGCCGGCGGACGGCCTGCCATTGCCAATATGTGTGCCGGGCAGACTCCAGATCACTATGTTCGAGCGCCAGACCAGTACGCGGCCAAGTCTTCCGTCGGTTTCTGCGTGGCAGTTTGCAGATCGCATCGGCAGTGGGGCTGCTTTCCGCATGCGACAGAGTCCGGAGATTCGGGAGTCGTTTGGCTGGCCCTGGAAGGGTCTCACGGAGCTTTTCAGACTTGATCGCACATCCGTTTGACATCAAACCTCAGCGAAGAGTCGGAATACATGGAGGCGTCGCGATGAAGCACATGAGAATCGTCCCTTTAATCGTCCTAGCCGTGGCCTTTGGCACTCTCGTGCCTACCACTTCCTCGGCGGACCTCCGATTCGGACCGTGGGTATACTGGGCGCCGTATTACTATCCCCCTCCGGAGATGATGCAGCATCTTGGGTTCAAACCGGAGGATTTTGCGCCGCGGTACCAGTCGCCCAATCCGACGCCACCACCCGATTGTCCGCCTCCTCCTCCAATGACGCCTAATAGGGTGGTGAGCAAGGCAGCGTTCAAGCGCGAGGTCAACGGCCCTGTGATGGAAGCGCCTCCAGCTCGACGGTCTTCTCCGATGAGGCCCGGCGCGGTATGGCGAGCTCAGCCTCCAGCCGGGAGTGCCCAACCGGAGGCAGTTCGAGAGCAGCCCCAGGCCGTACCTGAGCCTCCTGTTCATAGGCGCTTGGAATTTGGAAAGGAGAAACCGCGACCCGTCAGGAGCATTCCCGGGCTTCCTGCCACTGGAGAATAGGCGCGGCAAGCCTTGGATTTGCCAGAGTCTCCTTGCTGCTGTCAGTGAGGATGACGAGGTATGCGTTGGGGCACATACGGTTGAGTGTTTGGGAAACAGCTCCTTCTCTAAGGAAGTCCAGCTTTGCAAGTGTAGGGGCGGGCCTTGTGCCCTCCCTGGGCACCTACAAAGGGTGCCCCTTCGTGAGCTCGGCGGCACAATACGCGATCGTGCTTTTGAAACCTTGTACTCTGCTTCAGGCTATGGCTTCGTTGCTGCGAGGAGTTGATCCATCTTAGTGCCTTCCCTGAGCATGCGTACGTCGACAAAGCCTGCTCTCTCCAGGTCTTCTCGAATTTCATCAAAAGTGTAGCAATCGCCTGCCCGGGTCGCGCACAGCATGTTCACTGCAAACACTGCTCCTTCCGGAGGAAATGTTCTTGTCTGGTCGAGAATGAAGTCTCGAATAAGAACGATCCCGCCCGGCCCAAGGGAACGAAAGACTTTTTCGTACAACTCCTGATTGCGCTGCCTGCTATTGCTGTGAATGACAGCGGACAACAGGACCAAGTCATGCCCTGGGGGCAGCTCATCTGTGGAGTAGTCTCCCGCAACGATCTTGACGCGCTCCAGCAATCCTTCCGCGGCCAGCCGCTTGCGCGCTAGGTTCACAACTCGTTCCAGATCGAAAAGTGTTGCTCTCATGTGAGGCGCCCGTTTCAGGAATGCCGCGCAATAGGTGCCCGGTCCGCCCCCCACATCGAGTAAGTTGGCGTAGCTCGACAGATCAACGGATTCGGCTATTTTTCCCGCCATGATACGCCCCACCACCTCCATGGCTCCTATGAAGCTCTCTATCTCGTCGTCCGATCGGGCATCTATTCCCATCGGATTTGGATTACGGCCTGTCTGAACAATCCGGGTCAGGTTTGACCAGCTTTCCCACATGCGTCCCCGGTGGACGATCATGGGTAGGACCGTATCTGTGCCTGTCGACGAAAGTAGCCCTCGAAGAGAAGCGGGAATGGCATATTGCCCTTCGTGAGATCTAGAAAGCAAGCCATGGGCAGCGAGTGCATCCATGAGAATCCGCAATCCCCTTGCGTCCCAGCCCTCGGCCTGGGACAGCTCGTCTACGGTCCGGGGTTCGGTCTCCATCTTGCTGAAGAGATCTAGCTCCGCCGCAGAGATCAGGATACGGCTCAGGAGAAATGAGCCGCTCAACTCAAGTAGCTTTTCTTTACTCCACTGTTCCGACATGGAAGATTCCCTTTCTTGGAGGCACGTGGGCCCCGATTGTGCTGACACACTCTTGACAAGCGAGCCAGTCCTTTTACCATAGGTATAATGTACTGTCTGCTCAAGAAACCGCTAGATGGAACGAAAAACGGATGTTGCCATGAAAATGATATTGGGTGGCCTCGTCGGAGCAGGAGTAGGATTCGGGCTGTACTTGCTGAGCTCGACGACCTCAGGGCCGGGATGAGCCCTTTGGTGCAACCCTGTCGTCGCGACTGTGCTTGGCGCTGCGATCGGGGCTTCGATAGCCTCCGTGTGAGTGCTTTAGAGCTTGAATCCTGCGTTGACAATGACGCTACAGAACAACCACGTGAATGCGATTAAGACGTAGCGAGGACGCCATGGACTTGATCTTTGGGTATGTCATGGATTTAGCCCGGTGGGTGTTGATCGTCGTGCTTTCGGCTCTCTATCCGGGAGCATATGCTCCGTGGGTGGGAAAAGTTGTTGAGATAGTGCGTGCCGACGAGATCAAGGTCGAGAAGCAGGGCAAGCCTTGTACGGTCCGTCTGTACGGGATCGATGCGCCTATCTCTTATCCGGGGGCGTCCGATCTTGCTGGCAGCGCGGCATCTGGGGAAAAGGAATCGAGAAACGAGGAAACTATTGTGGGAAGTCCCTCACCCCCTCAGGCTTACGGCAAGATTGCGAAGGAGTACATCACCCAGCGAGCTTTGGGAAAGGCGGTTCGGATTCAACCGCTCCCCGGCGAAGTTTCGGGACCATGGTATAGGCCCAAGATTTGGCCCTATGACCGACACAATCGGATTCAGGCTTTCGTCTGGCTGAACGGGGAAGAAGGTGAATCCTTGAACGAAGAAATGCTGAGAAAGGGACTCGCCTGGTGGTACAGCCCCTTCGTGCCATTCGAGCGAGGCTTCAAATATCTGGAGGACAATGCCAGGATTGCGAGAATCGGCATCTGGGAGCAGCCTCATGCCCGTCCGCCCTGGCAGTGGCAAGGAACGAATCTTCGGGATGGAAACCCCATGAGGGAGCGGCGAGCCATAGCCTTCGGCATAGCCGGAGTAACAGCAATTCTTGCTCTGTTGGGCATTGTTGCTGCCCTGACGTGGAGTCTCATTCGCCGTATTTTCCGCCGGAAAAACCTGAGCTTTTCTCGCGGATCTTAGGACACCGTTTCATAAATATGGTCGCGTACTTGTTCAGCCCTCTTCAGAGGAGGGCGGGTTTGAAACCCGCCCCTACATCTGCTGCTCCGGTACTTCTACCGCCACGATCAACGCTCTACCCCATAGTAGGGGCAGGTTTAAAACCTGCCTTCCATTGAAACAGCCTCTGAACCTGCCCTTCCCTAAAGGGAGCCGTTCCCCAAGCAAGTAACCGTACTCATGAAAGCTTGTACTTAAGACTGTCCCCAGTCCTGTTCGATTGCATAATCAACGAGCTTGTTAACATAATCTTCAGTGACTGGGGGAACTTTGAGATCAGGCAGAGCCTTATCGATGTTGGTCCGATCGAAAATGGGGTTGTTGGAAAAATGAAAGAGGATAGCCTGCATCTGCCGCCACACCATGCGCTCCGTGTTATTGCGGGGCTGAGTAAACGGTGCGCCGGCGCCTGCAAACTGGAGTCCTCCCAGTCGGAAGCGTCTTTCGACCCAATCGAGCGTCCAATCGTGTCTTGGCGGATCGGGGTGGCTGAGATGAAAGATCTTGTTGTGGTTTTCCGGGTTTTCGATGAGCCTGACAGAGGCATTGGCCACGTAGTCCACTGGAATGATGTTGGTCGTGGCGTCGCGATAGGCCGGGACATTGATGTTGAGGTTCATCCTCTGGGATTCCGGCACATCCCGCATGAGTCTATCCATGAGGTGCACTGCCTGAAAGAGGATGTACCACCCTGAGAAGGAAGTACATCGCCCGGTCTCGGAATGGCCGACAATGATGGAAGGCCTCAAAAGGGTCGCTTTGCCCATCCAGATCTGCTCTGCCTCCCATTTGCTCTCTTCGTACACGTTGACAAAATCGCCCCGCGGGTGATTCACCTCGAAGATCCGCTCTCCTTGGACCAGTCCACAAACGTACGCAGTGCTTATCAGATGACAGGCCATAGGCTTGCGCTGAACCAGATTGAACAGGGCCTTTGCGCTTCCCAGATTGGTTTTGCGCGGCTCCCCGAATTCGTCCATATGCAGGCGGGTGGAAGCAGCGCTGTGGAGGAGTGTGTCCACTTCTTCGAGCCCTTCGTATTCTCTGCACCAGTTTTCCCATTCTCTGTCGATGTCCAGGATCTCACCCTTGAACCACCGAAGACTGCCCGCGCTCCTGGGCAGACCCAGGCTCCCCAGAAATCTGATGGTGTCCAGCTTGCGGGATTCATTCCGGTATAGGGCCCAAACCACATGGTTTCTCTCAAGCAACTCGGCGATGAGGTACTCTCCGAGAAATCCCGTACCTCCGGTGACAAGAACTTTCATGGGTTGGACCATCGTGCCTCCGAGACAACTGCGGACGTCCGCTTCTTACCTGCCCTGACAAAGGTGCCAGGATTGGGACCTGAATAGAGAACTCTATACGAGGGTCGCGTTCCAGGCAAGTGAAAAAACATGGCATTCGAACGGCTGGGCATTTTTTCCATTTGCCGCTAAACATCCTATGGTATGATTTGTGATTAACTCATTAATCGAGAACCAGAGGTACGATTATGACAACCCACACCGAAAAGCCCGTGATTGCCTTCGTTTGGCGCCCCCAGGAAATCACTTCTTCCGTGGTGGAGATGGCGCGACAGACCAAGACCCGGGTCATTTTCGACCTCACCTCCATAGATCCCAAGAGCGCCGCATCGGCTCTTCTGCAGGCCGACGCCTCCTCCGATGCAGTCGATCTCAAAATCGATCAATCAATGTTGGTCCAACCCGACCTCGAGGACTTGATAGAAGAAACCGATATCTCTACCCTGTGGGTGGAGCTCCATCCTTCCCTGATGCACATGCCGGTGAGTGAGTACCTCAACAGGATCGCAGGCCTTGCGCACCGGATCACTGTAATCCCTGTCGTGTCGGCTCTGGAAGTCTTGAAAAGCATCCTCGGACATGCCCATCGGGTCCCCACTTTGGCTCTCAAAGGCAGCGAGGCCTCCGGATTCGTCAGCTCCGAAAACCTCTTCACTCTGTACTCTTCTTCTCGGCGGATGTTAGCCGACGAAACTCATCCCCCTGCACTTATGGTTTGGGGCGGATTGGCAACTCCGGAGGCAGCGAGTGCCTTTCTATGCACAGGAGCTGCGGGCGTGGTTTTCGAGAGCCTGCACTGGCTGACCGATCTGGTGGCTGTGGACGAAACGATCAAGAGTCGGGTCAAAAGCATCCGCCCCGGACATACGGATCTTGCCGGCCTGAACCTGGGGGTTCCATGTCGCCTGTTCAACAAAGGAAATTCCGCCGCGGTGAAGCAGCTCAAGGAATTTGCCGGCTCCTTGTGCGGAAGTGAGATAAGGGACGAACAGCGGCGATTCTTTGCAGAGCGGATCAAGTCTGAAGCGGTGCCCGCTCTCGAGGCCTCCTTTGGCAGAGATCAACTTATTCCTCTCGGTGTGGAGGCAGCCTTTGCCGATTCCTTTGCCCAGCGTTTCGGATCTTCTACAGAGAGGGCAGTCGATGCGTTTGTCTCAGCCATCGAACAGTGCTGCGCTCAAGCCACGAGCAAAATAGCTGCGTTCTTGGACAGCGCCGTTGCACGGGAAATGGGCACCCGGTACCCATTCATTCAAGGGGCCATGTCCTGGATCACCGACGTACCCGCATTCGCTCGCTCGGTATCGGAGGCCGGAGGATTGCCTACAGTGGCCCTGGGGCTCATGAACGGCGAAGTGCTGGAGAATAAGTTGGGGAACCTGCCCGAAGTTATGGAGGGCCGGCCTTACGCCGTGAATGTGATTACTCTGGCGGAAAATCCCTATCGGGAGGAGCAGTTAGCGTGGATTCGACGTGCGAGACCTCGGTTCGCAGTAATTGCCGGGGGGGAGCCGTCGCATGCAGCGGACCTCATGGCTGACGGAATCGACGTCATGTATATCGCTCCTAACGAAGATCTCGTGAAGCTCGCCTTTGAGGCCGGGGTAAAGACGGTCATTTGTGAGGGGAGCGAAGCTGGCGGTCATGTAGGGGAGCATAGCACTCTGACCCTCTCACAAGTCCTCCTCGATCTGAAAGCCAGAGACCCGAGTATGTTCGAAGGGCGCAAGATAGTACTGGCCGGGGGGATTTTCAATCGGGAGACTGCCTTCATGGCGGCCATGCTCGGAGCAGACGCCATCCAGATGGGTACGGTGTACCTCACCACACCCGAAATCGTGGCAACGGGTGCTCTCACGCCTCTGTATCAGCGAATGATCCTGCATTCCAACCCCGGCGACACAACTGTCACGGGCGAAGGGACAGGGCTGCGCGTCAGGTCATTGAAGACACCGAAGATAGAGGCGATTTGCTCTTTGGAAAGGGACTTCGCTTCGGGGTCTCAGGATGAGGCATCGTTCCGCCGACAGATAGAAGCACTCAGCGCGGGCAGTCTGTTCGTCGCAGCTCGGGGGCTGAGCTCTGAAGGGATGCCCTTGGATGAATCCGCGTGTCTCGAACAAGGACAGTTTATGAGCGGTGCATGCGCTGGTGCCCTCTCGGACACGCGCAGCCTGACATCCCTGCATGAAGAGCTAGCTCAAGGACCCATGGGAGAGGGGCTGCCGTTTCTAGGCCCAATTCGGGAGGCTGCAGCTCCGCGGCCGTTGGCGGAAGAGGTCCCGAGCCGGGCAGCTATCCGGGGGCCGAAACGCATGAAGTCCGGAATCCCGGGCGAAGGAGTGCCGGAACGGATCGCAATAACCGGTATGGCGATCGTCAACTCTCTAGGGAAAAGTCCTGAGGAAGTGTGGGCTGCCAGCCTTGCCATGAAGAGCGGCATTCGCCCTGTCCCGCCATCCCGCTGGGACCATGAAATTTTCTACCATCCGCGCCCCCGCATGCCCGAGAAGACCTACTGCAAGGTCGCGGCATTTCAGGACATCGAGATTTCCAGAAAGGAGCTCGGGATTCCTCCCCAGGATTTCCGTACCATGACAAGCTCCACCAAGATCACGATGTGGCTCGCAAACAAGGCGATCGAACAATCGGGTATTCTTGCATCAGACATACCGCGGGAGCGTATTGCGGTGCTCATTTCCCAGAATTCAGGGGAAGCCGCTGCCACGCTGGAGGACGTGATCGTTCGCGCAAGCGCACGGACCATAGCCTCTCACGTCGGCAATGCCCTTGGTCTTTCACCCGAGGCAAGGCAAGTGGTCGAGGAAGAAGTCAAGGCAGGACGCATCGTCATTGATGATACCACGTTGCTGGGACGCCTCAACTGTTCGGCCGGCGGTTTTATCTGCAATAAGTACGGGTTTATGGGGCCAAGCTTCTCGGTTTCCGCAGCCTGTGCGACTGCCCTGGTCGCACTGTACAGCGCCTATCAAATGATACGGAATGGGATCATCGACGCTGCGGTGGTGGGAGGAGCTGAGGAATTCCTCACCCCCATGCACTTTCTGGAGTTTTCCGCGTTGGGTGCTTTGGCCGGTCTGTCCGGCACGGAAAGATCGCCGGAACAGTTCAGTCGGCCCTTCGATGCCGATCGAGATGGCATGGTTCTCGGAGAGGGTGGAGGGATGATCGTGGTCGAGCGTGAATCCGTTGCCCGCAAGCGACAAGCTCCCGTGCACGCGTATATCACCTCCATGGGCGCAAGCAACAATAACCTCGGCATGGTGGAGTCCTCCAGCTCCACCCAGGAGATCGCTCTGCGAGCTTCTTTCAGGGACTCGTCCTACGGACCTGAAGGCGTCGATCTCGTGGAATGCCACGCGACGAGTACCCGCCAGGGCGACGTGGAGGAAGTCAACGCCCTGAAGTCACTGTTCAAGGGTAAGAACAGGACCGTGCTGACGTCCTTCAAATCCCAGATCGGACACACGCTGGGTGCATCCGGCCTGAACAGCCTGATCCGGGGCATCATGGCCATGAGGTCTGGGATATTCCCGGGGAATCTGAATTATGAAACAACTGATCCGGAAATCGTTGTCAATGGGACAGGACTGGAAATTCGCAGGGATCCCTCCGAATGGGAAACACGCAACGGTCTTCCGCGGCGGCTGCAGGTGAACGCGTTCGGGTTTGGGGGCTCAAATTATGTGGTCCAGGTAGAACAGGCAAGGGATGGGGAAGACGTCGTGCTCGTGGAGGCGAGTCGTACTGCGCAGGAGGCTCCCGTACAAGAGGCTTCCGTGAATCTGCCCGACGATCTTTTCTTTTTCAAAGCGCGTTCTGAACCACATGGCTACCGGATCGCTGTCCTGGCCGAATCCGAAGAGAAGGCCCGCTCTGCCGTCGAGAAGAGCGAGGCCCTGTCCAATGGGGGCCCGTTGGCAGCCAAACGAGTTCGCGCACTCGCAAGGCAGGGAATCCATGTGGGTCTCGATGCTCCTCCCGCCCCCCTGGCTTTCGTTTTTCCTGGACAAGGCTCCCATTACGCTGGGATGGGAAAAGAGCTTTATGAGACATTTCCCATCGTCAGAAAGTGGATGGATCGCGCCGCGGAAGTAGCGGATTTCGATCTGCTCCATCTCTTATTTTACGACCGGGAGGAGGACCTCCAGAAGACACGGTGGCAACAGCCCGCTTTGTTCACCATGGAATATGCCATGTCGCAATACCTTTGGTCCCTCGGTGTGCGTCCCACAGCCATGGCCGGACACAGTCTGGGGGAGCTGACCGCTCTATGTTTGGCAGGAGTCTATTCGTTCGAGGACGGCTTCCGTCTGGTAAACAAGCGTGCGGTATGTATGGACAAAGCCTGCGAGATGAATGTCGATCCGGGAATCATGGTCGCCTGCGATGCACCCATGGAGGTGATCCAGGATCTACTCTCCCAATATGACAACGTGTACATCACGAACCTCAATTCTCCCCACCAGATAGTGATAGGTGGAGGAACCGAGGAATCGAAGGAGGTTGGAGCAAAGATCAAGGAAATGGGCTTCCGATCTACTCAGCTCAGGGTAAGCATGGCGTTTCACTCCCCCATCATGAAGTGTATTCATGACGAGCTGGAAGAATTTGTCGCGGGCCTAGAGTTTTTCCCTCCGCGCATACCTGTTATCTCCAACACGACCATGAAGCCGTTCACCAGTGATACTGCCGAAATCAAACGCACTGTGATGGCTCATCTCGAATCACCGGTCCAGTGGATGCACAATGTGCGAACCCTGGCTAAAGACTTTGGGATCAAGGTATTCGTAGAGATCGGCCCCAGGGAAGTACTAAGCAATCTTATTGGTGACACCGTCGAGGATGCGGACTGCATACAGACCAGTTTACCTTCTGCAGAAGTAACGGTGTACAAGACGGCTTTGGCTCAGCTTTTTGCCAGGGGACATCTCAATGTGGGCAGAGTGTCCACCTTGACCGCTTCCCAGCCGGCACATTTGGCGGAATCTAAGAGCTCACCTGTGACCATTCAGCACCCGAGAACAGCCGTAGCTCTTCCGGCGGCACCCTCCACAGTGGAAGCGATCATACAGAGGGAAATCAATTCTTTCGTTCTGGACAGCTTCGGCCGGTTCTTGAGACCGGCCATACTGGAAGCGATTCGCAGAGATTATGATCCTGCCTTTGGCGAAGAAGATCTGCATGCTCTTCTCCAGAGCATGTTCCCCAGCGCAAGCGCCGGTCGCGCTCTGCCCGCTGTGCCGGTTGCCGAGCCTGTGCGTGTGATAAAGGCTCCGGCTGCCGTCGTGCCAGTGGCTTCGCCAGCTCGGGCCACGTCACCTGACATGAAGGACAAGGCTGGAAGTGAAGATGTCATCGACGTGGTCATTGGCATCATCATGGACGCTACCGGGTATGAAAGGGATGAAATAGAGCCGGACATGGATCTAAGGGAGGATCTCTCTATCAGATCCAGCAGGCTTCCTGTCATCATGGACTCCCTCGAAGGTCATTTCCAGATCAAGATCGAGCTTGAAGATTTCATGGATGTCCGAACTATTCGCGACATATCGGATAGGATTTCGGAGATCCTGAGCCAAAAGGGCGACGGAGTCTTTGCATCGAAGGCCCTTCCCGCGGTAGAGCAGGCGGAAGCCCCCACCTCGCTCGAGGGTCCTACACAATCTATCAAGAGGGTCGTATTTCGCGAGACCCCCCTTGAGGAGGGAGACACCCAGCCGCTAGAGCTCAATCCGTTTGATCAGGTAATCGTGGCTGCAGCAGTTCGGGGAACCGGACTCCGGAAGGAAGTGGGAGGCATTATACGACGGGATTATGGAGCGACCATTGTCCCGGTCAGTATTCTTGGGACTGAAAATGATGAGGAGGGTTGGGGCGCAGATCTCCGCACCGAAATGGGACGCACCCAGGCTGCGAACAAGCTGGGAGAAGTCTCTTCTCTCGTCGGGTTGATCTTGATAGTGGACGACGTCCTGGAACGCGAGCTCGGCGCCAAGGAGGACGTTGCTGGCGTACTTACAGGAATCTTTAGCTTGATCAAAGGGTTCGTGGAATCGCCAGCCCGGAAATTTGTCTTGGTCATTCAGAAGACGAAACAAGAGCAGGGCCCCGGCCGGATACTTTCTGAGGGTGCCCTGGGAATGTTGCTTAGTGCGGTACACGAGTTCGGATCCGTCCTGTTCCGTTGGGTGTACGTGGATGAGGCATCGAATCTTAGTAATGTGATTCGCTCGGCTCTGGATCGCAGGCATAAGCCCGTACAAATGATAGCTCGCAATGATGTGCTCACCACTCTCCGAGGAGAGGTCAGACACGCAGTCTACCGTGAAGGCGAGCGGCTCGATCTCGGTCCTGGAGACGTAGTGGTCTTTTCCGGCGGAGCATACGGAATCACCCCATTTCTTGCGCGCAGCCTCGTTCCCTTCGGATGTGCCATGGTGTTCCTCGGAAGGACAGTAATCGATCCGGACATCAATTTTGGAGAGCTTCTGGCTGAGCCCGGTAGCTTCGAGGAGACGGCAGCAAGGGTTTTGTCCGCCTCGCGGCCCGATCTGGGGGCTAACGAGAGACGCGGAGAAGTAGCGAGGATTGTCGCCGGGCTTGAGATATCGCGCACGTTAGAGGACTTGAAAAGTCGAGGAATTGAGGCCTCGTACATCACGTGCGACGTCACCGATGCCGAACGAACCGAACGGGTTGTCGAAGAAATCGTTAACAGGTACGGCAAGATAGACGGCGTGGTACATGCAGCGGGAGTGCTTAAAGACAACTTCATCAAGTTGATGAGCTCGGAAGATTTCCAAGCGGTTGCAAACGTGAAGCTTTTGGGTGCCTGGAATCTTCTGGATTCGACTAAGAATCGAGGATTGCGCTTCTTCACCTGTCTATCTTCCGCTGCGGCGATTCAGGGGAATCCCGGCCAGGCAAACTATGCTGCGGGAAATCGAGCCATGGCAGCCTTAATGAACCTCCTGCGGGCACGAGCTTCCTCTGTTCGATGCAAGGCCTTGATGTTACCGCCCATTGAAGGAGCGGGCATGGCAGACGATCAGGAAATCAAGGCTCTTATGGCCAGAATGAATGCAACGTACGTGCGCGCGGAAGAGTTGGCAGCTCTGTTCGATCGAGAGCTCATAAATGCACCAGCGGACGACGTGTGGGTCATGTTCATGCGGTCTTTACCGGACCTCCCAACCGCGCCTATAGACACGATGGAGCCTGCTGTTGAGCCGGAAATGATTACTATTTCCGGAATCGCGTTCAACCGGGAAGATTTCCCTATGATCGACGAAGTGAAATGGATGGACGTGCTTCGCGAAGAGCTTGAAGCGGAACGGGTCTTTACTCACGCAAAGGATCTGTGGATCAACGACCATAAGCCGTTCGATTTTCTCAAACATCCTCTCGTGTCAGCGATCATGGCCCTGGAAACCTTCATGGAGGTTTCTCGGATGCTTTATCCGCATCTGGAGGTGCTGGGGGTGCGGAATGCAAGGTTTCTGGACATTATAGCCTGTCCTCCTGATGCGGAGAGGCCGGCGGTCATCCAGTGCAAACGGATAGACTTCGAAGGACTGGAGATTGTATGCGAAGCGAGCCTTGAGACTCGAGAGATTTCCCCCACCGGGAGGCTGATGGACCGGTTAAGCACGAACTATCGGGCGCATGTGCTTCTGGGAGGAAGAGCGCAGTCCCTGGATGCAATGCTGCAGGACTTTCCCGTCTTGCTCGAGAAGTTAGAGACGCGTCCCATCGACAATGAGGAAGTGAACAGGAAATACGCGGAAAAGACCCATATGCGCGGGCGGTACCGAGTGATCGAAGCTCTTGACGGGACGCATCCAGGTTTGATTGGCGGATACATCATCTATCGACAATCCCAGGATTTTTCTCATTTCTCGCAGACTCGGTACCAGTATTCCCCATACCTTCTCGAAGCGCTGATACAGTTGGCAAACTTCTATATACTGATGAGGGATAGCAGAGAGAATAGACATCTCATACCGTACGCCATAGGCGAGATGCGATTCTCTCGCCATTGCAAGGATGGAGAAAGGATTCGTATAGAAGGAAGGATGCTCGAACAGGACCAGGAAGGTATTAGCTGGGATTCGAGGGCGTTGGACGATTCTGGAAGCCTGGTGATGGTGGTCAAGGATCTACGAATGAGATGGTTCTCAAAATGAGGGTCTTGGGGCACACAACCGCGGGTACAGCTCCGGCTTCCCAGCGCGAGGTGGGGAGCGGACATGCCATTGAGGTTGTATCGTGGACTCTCGGGCGCACACTGGCATGTGCACGGCTCCCACTTCAGGGGAGTCGGCGATCACGTGCTGCTCGGATGGTAGCGAAGAAGGAGATCGCTTCGAAGCTGTGGGCCAGTCTCGTTGCGCCCGCTAGCCAGGGAGCTTCTCAATGCGAGCACCTGGAGATTATTACCGGACCGCTGGGCAGGCCGCTTCTTTTGGTTGGAGGCCGCCCAATGACGAACATTTCCTTTGCGTACTCCCTCTCGGACGTGTGGGCAGCCCTCTGCTTGGCTGGGTGGAGCTGCGGAGTAGATGTGGCATGGCCCCAGGAATTCAGCAGCGGGTATCCTTTTGGAAAAGTCTTCGCCGAAAGCGAGCTCTCAAAGGTGGAGAGGATGACTGGAGACCGGGCGAGTGCAGCCGCTGTTCTGTGGTCGGCCAAGGAAGCCGCAGTGAAGGCATGGGGGTGCGGGTTTCACTGTGTGGGTTGGAGAGATGTACGGATCGAGACCCTGCGGTGGACCAGGGAGGGTTATGATTTGTGGATCCGGCCTGAAGGCCTCCGTGGTTTGAGAATGGCTCCGGTTCACGTGAGGTCAATCGATCGATATTGGGTTGCGGTTGCAATCGACCGCTGAGTATGAGTGTACGACAAAGGGGCCGGGCATTGCGCGTCTTGCTTGTCAACAGTAATAGAAAGATGGACCTCCTGGCCGCTCCCCCGCTGGGGCTTTGTTATGTTGCCGGTGCCGCGGAGGAAGCCGGCCACCAGGTGCGAATCCTTGATTTGTGTTTTGTCCCCGGCAATCCCGACCGCGTGCTGCGCCGAAGTATCCGTGAATTCGATCCACAAGTCGTAGGAATATCGGTAAGAAACATCGACAACGTCAACATGCTCCATCCGGTGTCGTACCTCCCGGACGTGGTGGCCATCAAGAATACCATTCGACGCTGCACTTCGGCTCCCCTCGTTGTTGGGGGGTCAGGAGCGAGCCTCATGGCGGAGCACGTCCTCCAACTGCTCGGCGCAGACTACATTGTGGTCGCGGATGGGGAGGAAAGTTTCGTACGTCTGCTGGGAGCCATTGAGCGCGGTGAACCTGCCACTGGAATACCTGGAGTCGGATTCATGATAGACGGCCGATTCCATCTCACGCAACCTGCCATGATCCAATTCGGTGGTCAGGCCCCTGACCTCGGAAAGTGGATCGACACTCGGCCTTACCAGAAAATTGGAAGCTCTTATAACATACAGACGAAGCGCGGCTGCAGACAGCGATGCATTTATTGCACATACAATCAATCTCTAGAGGGCAACCGACTGAGGCTCCGGCCTCCGGTTGAGGTTGTGGACGAGATAGAAAAGGCTTTGTTCAAGTATCGTCCCACTACGTTCGAGTTTGTGGATTCCGTGTTCAATGACCAAGTGGATCATTCAGTGCAGATACTCGAAGAGATTGTTCGCAGGCCGTGGAAAGCCGAGTTCACCGCGATGGGGGTCCATCCGAGAAACTTGGACAAAGCATATTTGGACCTTATGTGGAGGGCCGGATTCAGGTCATTCATGATCACGCCGGAGTCTGCGTCACAAACCATGCTGGAAAGCTATCGGAAAGGATTCAGCGTGGATGATGTGGCAAAGGCTGCGGAAGCAATAAATCGTACTGCTTTCTCTGCCTGGTGGTTTTTCATGATCGGCGGTCCCGGTGAGACGAATGCCACCCTGCAGGAATCCCTGGATTTTGCTCTGAAGAATCTTCAAAAACAGGGTCGTGCCGCGACCCACGTGGCTCATGTTTTTTTTGGCGTGAGGATCTATCCCGGCACCAAGCTTTGGGAGATCGCTGTCAATGAGGGCTTCATACGTGCAAATGCAAATCCTTTGGAAACGCTTTGGTATGTTTCTGAGGGGCTCGACCTAGACATGGCAGTCGATCAGATGACAAGAGCCGCGGGGCTCTGTCCTGAAGTGTACCTGGGATTCGACGAGCGGGTACTAGTGTTTTCCCGCGCTGCAGCCGTCGTCTTTGCACTTTTTCGGTTCC
>CAYZET010000054.1:0-14494 GCA_964477215.1 uncultured Syntrophaceae bacterium
TGCCACGACAAATGTCCCGCTTATTGCGGAAAGACATCTGCAGAGTTTCCTTTCGCGAAACACGTCACCGTGTTCCGCGGGCAGAAACATCCAAGAGACAGATCGGTCTGAGAGTGCCCTTAGTATTGCATTTCGTGAATACAGTCGCGCATTGTGCCACGGCTCATTTGGGGGACTTGCGCTCTGAAGGAGCGCACCTTGAGTAGCCACAGGTTTCAACCTGTGGTTGGGCGCGGCATAACAAGAACCGACCCTGAAAGGGTCGACCAACAGGGTTCCCATCGCCCGGTATAGACAACCATCGTGAATGAGCCTTGGCTCTCGGACATTTCAATGGTGGACCCCTCCAGGGTCCTCGCTTGTTTGTTTTCTCATTCCCGTGGGTTAAAACCCACGGCTACTCATGGTATGCCCCTTCGGGGCATGAAGCAATCAATGACCACCATGATTCCTCTTGTTGATAACCCTCAAATACGTGACCGTACGCAGGAGACAATGTACTTAGCTCACGCAGGGACAATTGCGTTGACTGTCAAACCTCCCTCCCGCCCGTACGTGAATGCGGCCGCCCGGATGTTATATGAGCTTGACATTAGATTTGGAGCAGCGGTATTTTTTGACACCCACCTTCCTCATTTCCTGATGGAGTTCTTCTATGATTGTCATCGTTCTGATGAAGCAGGTACCGAATACGAGCGAGGTCCGGATAGATCCGAAAACAGGCAATCTCATCCGGGAAGGGGTGGAGAGTATCATCAACCCTGAAGATCGCCATGCTCTCGAAGCTGCGCTGCGAATAAAGGACGCGACCGACTGCCGGGTCATCGCTCTCAGCATGGGACCTCCGCAAGCTGTAGAGATTCTGTGCGAAGCTCTGGCCATGGGCGCGGACCAGGCTATACTCCTGACGGACAAGGCATTTGCCGGGGCCGACACGTGGGCGACGTCAACCACCCTAGGCATGGCAATCAAGCGCATAGGTGATTTCGACCTCATTCTGGCCGGCAGACAGGCGGTAGACGGTGACACCGCGCAAATCGGACCGCAGGTCGCCGAGCTTCTTGGTATTCCCCAGCTCACGTACGCGTCGAAATTGCAGGTCCAAGAAGGCAAGGTCATTGTGGAGAGGACCATCGAGGGTGCGTGCGAAAGGATAGAATCCCCAACGCCGGTCCTGGTGACGTGTCTGGCCGCGCTGAATACTCCACGTTATCCCACGGTTGCAGGAATGTTGGACGCCACCTCGGATCGAGCAGCCATTGAGCTATGGAATGCCGCGGATATCGGAGCTAAAGCCTATGAAGTGGGACTTCTGGGCTCTCTGACACAGGTGGTAAAGACCTTCACCCCAAAGGAGGCGCGCAACACCAGATTCCTCGAGGGCTCGCCCGCAGAAGTTGCGGTTCAGCTTCTCGAAGCCTTTAGAGAAAAAGAAATCCGCCTCGGAGAATAACATGGCGATACGGTTTGATCCGGACAAATGCAACGGTTGCGGGATGTGCTCCCGGTCCTGTCCTTACCAGGCCATAGAGATAGAAGACAAGAAGGCGAGATGGCTCGAGAATCGATGCACATTGTGCGGAGCATGCCTCGAATCGTGCAAGTTTGACGCGATTTCGGGAGATATCCCCATCCGAGAAACGCCGGATTTCAGCGACTATCGAGGGGTATGGGTATTCGTGGAACAGCACGATGGAGCTTTTCATCGCTCTGCTTTCGAGCTCCTCGGCTGTGCTAGATCTCTCGCGAACGAGTTGGGCGAGCCGGTCGCGGCTGTGGTGCTCGGACATATGGTAAGACAGCATGCGGGAGAGCTCATCGCGTACGGAGCCGACCAGTGCCTCGTCGTGGAGGACCCGGCGCTCGCATACTATCAGACCTGCACGTACACACACGTCCTGGATGTTCTCATTCGACGGCACAAACCCGCCATCCTCCTCGTGGCTGCCACACACTTGGGCCGCGACCTGGCGCCGCGCTTGGCACGCAGAGCAAGGCTTGGCCTCACGGCTGACTGCACCAGGCTGTCAATAATCCCGGACGAAAAGATACTGCTCCAGACCAGGCCTGCATTTGGCGGAAACATTATGGCGTCCATTGTCACCCGGTACTCGAGGCCTCAAGCTGCCACCGTGCGACCGGGAATCATGAAGGCACTCAATGCAGACCCATCCCGAAGCGGGGACATTCTGGTCGAAGAAGTGAGCATGGCCGAATGCAGGGAATTCACTCGGGTGCTCGAATGCGTCATGACGGAGAATTCGGGACCTGATTTGAGCGCGGCAAAAATCATCGTCGCGGGGGGAAGGCCCATCTGCTCCGAAAAGGGAACCGCTGTGGTGAGAGAGTTTGCAGACGCGATCGGCGCTCAAATGGCGTGCACTCGAGTCGTGGTGGAAGAAGGGTACCTTCCCGTGGAGTGTCAGGTGGGGCAGACCGGAAGGACCGTGAGGCCCGAGATCTACTTTGCGTGCGGGATTTCCGGGGCCATCCAGCACAAGGCGGGCATGGATGGCTCCCGCTATATTGTGGCGATCAACAAAGACCCTGACGCTCCGATTTTCGAAATCGCGGATTTTGCCATCGTAGGAGACCTGTTCGATATTCTCCCCGCGCTCACCCGTGCAGTAAAGGAGCAGTGATGGCAGCCAGGCCGGTACTGACCGTTTCAGACAGCTTTACGACTTTCCGACCCGCACTTACTGCGGAGCTTCAATCCGCTGAACAAAGCTCAAGGTAATTCCTATGCCAAGGACCACAGCACTTTCGATTCCGAAGCCGAAACCAGAAGAGCTCATCAGGAAGACCTTTGCGAGATTCGTCGATCAGGAGATCATACCGGTCGCCCGCAAGATGGACGAGGCCGATCAATTTCCCAGGTGGATGTTCGACAAAATCGCACGGACTGGAGCGTACGGGATACGGTATCCTCGTTCCGTGGGAGGTGCAGGAGGGAATACCACCCAGTTCTGCGTAATGGTAGAGGAGTTGGCACGGGGGTCCATGAGCGTTGCCGCGTTTACTGCCATGCAATGCCTGATGGGGACCAATTTCCTCTACGAATATGGAACCCCGGACCAGCATGAGAGGCTTCTCAAGCCAGCCATCAGGGGGGAAAAGGTAGCTTCCTTCGCCCTCACAGAGGCAGATGCTGCCACCGATCTTGGTGGGGTAAAAACTCTTGCGGCGCTAGACGGAGACCACTGGGTTATAAATGGATCGAAAACATGGATCACCAACGCTCCGGTAGCGGACTTTTTCACTGTGCTGTGTCAGACGGACAAGTCGAAGGGATTGAAGGGGTTGAATTTCTTTCTCATCGAACGCGACACCCCAGGGCTTTACGTGTCGAAGAAGTTCGAGAAGCTGGGAACCAGAGCCACAGAGATCTCCGAGTTGGCCTTTACTGACGTGCGGGTCCCCTTCGAGAACCGGCTAGGGAAGGAAGGTCAAGGGGTCGGAAATCTCATGCGCATCCTTGCAGTCATACGAGTTATGACAGCCGCTCTCTCGCTGGGGCTTGCCCGTGCGGCATTCGACCATTCCACGCGCTACTCGCTCGAGAGAAAACAGTTCGGGAAGAGGATAGGGAGCTTCCAGCTTGTTCAACAGAAGATCGGCAACATGGCCACCAGCATATGGGCCTCACACCTCATGACGTACAAGGCTGCGGAAATGATCGACCATGGACAACGAGCCCTGAAAGAAGCCTCCATGGCCAAGTACTTCGCCTCTGAGACTGCTTGCAAGGCGGCGGATGAAGCGACAAGGATATTCGGCGCGTACAGCTATTCCATGGAGTACGATGTACAGCGCTTCTACCGTGATTGTCGCTTCCTCCTGTTCGGAGGCGGAACCTCAGAGATATTGCAGACAATAATCTCCCGCGAATGCGGAGTCTTCTAGCATAAATCCGCATCCCTCATTGCAGGAGCACGACGGGTGACAGCGGTCGGTCAAGCGACCGATCCGTCTCGGTCGCTCTTGGCAGCACTTTATTTCTTCTTGGGAATATCCGTGTCCAGGAACTTCTGAAGCTCGTCCTTGATCTGCTGGATCGGCACCATGGTGGCCTTTCGTGAAGTGGTGATCGCCTTCCCGCGCACCAGTCCGTACTCGACCGTCTGCGGGTAGTGGAAGGGTCTCTTGGAAACGCGCCTCTTGTCGATCCATGGGGCCTGATGGATCGGGAGATAGAAGGAAAACCTGAATGGCTCGATGGTGATGTGGAAATGGTAAAGATCGAAATAGCCCTCTTCAAACTCCACCTTGCAGCGAGAAGTGAGGTACATTCTGGCATGATGCTTGTTTCCGCCGGTTTCCGCTTCCCATTTCTTCTTTGCGTCCGCTGACAAATGGTAGATCTCCCGATCTCCGCGGCGGACGTAATTCACCGTCAGGCAGTTGTTCCCACTCTTGAAGATCTTCTCCAGGACATTGTGCTTGAGCGGAAACAGCTCCGCGGTTGTCTTGGTCTCATGCACGAGGAAGCATAGGTAATAACTGGCGAGAGCAATTTCTTTTTCCGGCGAAGTCAATGCTTCCAGAAGAGCCAAATTCTCGTTATGGAGACGGACTTTTTCGGGGATGACCGTCTTTACGTCCTTCGGCTTCTTCGGTTTCGGAGGCGGTTGCGTCGGGACGCCAAATCGAAAACCGCGTGTCTTTGGAAGAAACGGCTTCAGACCTCTTTCTTCCCTCTTGTATACAATGATGGGATCCCGTCTCGGGGGCTTTTTGGCCATCTCACTCTCCTCAGGCAGCACGCGCGGTGGCTGCAATATTCGCAGACATCATCGCGTCGGTCTCACCTGCCAACCGCGCACATGACGATGTCCTTGCGGCGGATACCATAACAAACCAACTATAAATGTTGTGTGTCACCAGGGGCGACCCTCACCTCGACTCCGGAACAGCTCACCAGGGCGGAATAAAAGGTTCAAAACGTCTCTCGATCCCGACCTGTTCAGATCCCAACTCGTAATCGGTGGGGGGGGCGCACGTAGGTAGTCATCCTATATAGACAGCACATCGCACGATTTGTTGCAAGCACGATGCGCTCCACTCACCTCTAAACTTTCCCATCCGAGGAATCAAGAGAAATTTGTCGCTCGCCGCTTCTAAGCCGTTGCATTCAGCTTTTCCGGAGAGCTATAAAGATGTTTTGGGAGGCAACAAATCATGGATGCAATCAAAGCGGCTCTCCAGGAGGGCAGACTTACACTCTCCGAATACGAATCGAAACTCCTTCTGGCTTCCTACCAAATACCCGTAGCCAAAGAAAGCCTCGTGAGCAACCACGCGGAGCTCGACGCGGCAATGAAGGATATCGGCTTCCCTCTAGTCCTGAAAGGGGCGTCCGCCGAAATCAGCCACAAAACCGAAAAAGGGCTGGTGCTCGTAGACATCAGGACCGCTGAGGAAGCAAGACGATGCTTTCACGATCTCATGGGATCTATGCCCCGGGGGGCCCAGGTCCTGGTGCAGGAAATGGTGAGCGGTAAACGAGAGCTCCTGGCCGGCCTTACGAGGGACCCCCAGTTCGGCCCTTGTGTTATGTTCGGTCTCGGGGGAATATTCACCGAGATCCTCAATGATGTAACCTTTCGCGTCGCCCCCCTCAGCCGCAGGGATGCAGCGGACATGATGGGAGAAATACGGGCTCGCAAGATTCTTGACGCGATCCGCGGTATGGAAGAAGTAAATCGTGAAGCCCTCGCCAACATTCTTATCAATCTCGGGAAGATCGGCCTGGATCACGACGTCATCAAGGAAATCGATATTAATCCGCTCATCGTGAGAAATGGTACTCCCATTGCAGTAGACGCTCTCGTGGTCCTGGACGGAAAACCGCGAGCCTGAGCTGGCAAATCGCCAAACCGACTTAGTACAGGATTTCATAGGTACGGTTACGCATTTGGGAAACTGCTCCCTTTAGGGAAGGGCAGGTTCAGAGCCCGTCTCAATGCAGGGCGGGTTTGAAACCCGCCCCTACATCTGCTGCTCCGGTACTTCTACCGCAACGATCAACGCTCCACCCCACAGTAGGGGCAGGTTTCAAACCTGCCCTTCCCTGAACAGGGCTGAAGCAGAGACGCTACCACATTTATGAAACGGTGTGCTTAATAGCTCGAATCCAAACAGCGCGCATTATGTCCAGATCGGACCTGCGACTTTCTCGTGCCCGTGCCCATTCAGCAGGAGAATTCGTACGCGCTATACAATTTCCTATTGCAAAAATATTATTTCGGCGGCGACTGGGCGATCTATCCTACTGCTTCCAGGGCCTTCTTCAGTGCAGAAAGAAGCAGCGTCACCACCTCGGGTCGACTGTTGTATCCCATGAGGCCTATCCGCCACACCTTTCCTGCCAACTGGCCAAGGCCTGCGGCCATTTCGATGTTGTAGTTGTCGCGGAGGTACACGCTGACCACTTTGCTGTCAATGCCGTCCGGCACGAGCGCGGTGGTGAGGCTAGCAAGACGGTGCTTCTTCTCCACATGACACCCGATGCCGAGCTCATCGAGACCGTCCCACAACAGCCCAGCGTTGGTCCTATGCCTTTCCCACCGAGTATCGAGACCTTCTTCCGCGATGATGCGCAGTGCTTCTCGAAACCCATAAATCATGTTGATTGGAGCAGTATGGTGATAGACCCTCTCACTCCCCCAGTACTTGCCGACCAGGGACATGTCCAGGTACCAATTGGCCACCTTCGTCTTCCTGCCGTTGAGCTTGGCCAAGGCACGCTCTCCCAACGTAAGGGGCGACGCGCCAGGGGGACAACTGATACACTTTTGACTTCCGCTATATGCGAGATCCACATGCCAGCGGTCCAACAAGACTGGGACTCCTCCGAGGCTCGTCACGGTGTCCAAGAGCAGCAAACAGTCGAATTCTCGGCATAGCTTTCCGATCCCTTCCATGGGCTGAAGGGCCCCGGTGGACGTCTCTGCGTGAATGAGGCCGAGTATGGCAGGCCGGTGCTGCTCCAGCCCTTCACCAATCTCCTCAACGGTGAACACCTCTCCCCATGGCTTTTCAAGGCGTCGCACATCGGCTCCATACCGGCAAGCCATGTCGCAGAGACGCTCCCCAAAGTAGCCATTCACGCCCACGAGCACCACGTCACCAGGCTCCACGCAGTTTGCAACTGTCGCTTCCATGGCCGCGCTTCCGGTTCCACTCACGGGGAGGGTGAACCGGTTATCGGTTTGCCATACATAACGTAAGAGCTCCTGCGTCTCGTTCATAACCTGGAGAAAGCTCGGATCCAGATGCCCCACTTCGTTCATGGCAAGGGCTGACCGCACCCGGGGATGAACGTTAGAAGGCCCGGGGCCGAGCAACAGGCGGGGCGGCAAGTCCAGTTGATCCGTGTCAATGCGATGAGTGTCGTCCACAGAGGGCGTAATATATTCCATCTGCACGTGCTCCCAAGAGAAGTTGTTGATGGGAATCAAGAACCGGGGATGCATAATACGGAATCCTCCCGCTGATTTCAATCCGGAAAGCGGTTTCTCCCCAGGTACATACAATTTGCCCGTACAGGTTCGGACATTGCTCACCTTGGTGACGGTCTGGGAATTCACCGCCTTGACGGACATCTCTTGCTGTCATACACTGCCCAAGATGTCATAGCGCTGCTCCCGGAAAAGTACGGCTCCGGCCGCGTGGATATATGTCATCAGTCGGACGATTGACCACCCTTCCGGACTGCGGGCGTGCAAGGCCCCCCTTTGAATTCGATGCGCTCGACTTCACGGGCTGTACGCTCCTGTCGCCGACTTTTTCGGGCTATTTCAAGGAAATTTTGCCTTACACAGTCCGAGGAACCGGCTCGTGAACTGGCTCAGAAGAGATAGGGCAACAAGCGGATCGGTCGGAGCGCTTTTCGCCTGGCTCATTGCGGGACTGCCGTGTATAGCGGTGTGTGCGGCCGTAGCAGGATTGGCGGGAGGCCTGATCGGCGGATACCTTTCCTTTTCCCAAGGACTGCCCAACATCCCTGACCTGCGGGCCTACCGTCCCAAGACCGTGTCCGTCTTCTATGCGGAAGACGGGACTGTGATCGGTATCTTTTACCGGGAGAAGCGGTTTCCCATTCACTTGCGGTCCATGCCGCCTCATGTGGTCAATGCCTTCGTTGCTGGTGAAGATGCTAGGTTCTTCTCGCATACTGGTGTCGACTGGATCGGAGTAGTCAGGGCACTTGTCAAGAACGTGCAGTCCGGAAATTTCTCGCAGGGTGGGAGCACTATCACCCAGCAGGTGACTCGCAACTTCCTCTTAACCAAGGAGAAAAAGCTATCAAGAAAGATCCGCGAGGCAATTCTCGCATTTCGGTTGGAAAAGACCCTGACCAAGGAAGAGATTCTCGGCCTGTATCTCAACGAGATTTATCTGGGCAAAGGCGCGTACGGAGTAGAGGCGGCGGCTCGGAACTACTTCGGCAAGACCACCAAGGAGCTTTCAGTGAGTGAAGCGGCCCTGCTGGCCGGTATAGTGCCGAATCCAAACAAATTTGCTCCCCACAGAAATCTGCAGGCAGCCCTGGAGCGCAGGAGCCTCGTCCTTCAGAGTATGCTCCGCAATGGGTTCATCTCCGAGGAGACCTACCGAAAATCATCCGCTGAGGTTCTCCAATTTCGAGAAAGCCTCCCGAACACATACCAGCGGGCCCCCTATTTTGCAGAGGCAGTGCGACAATACTTGATCGCTAAGTACGGTGAGGATCGTCTCTATAACGAAGGGCTTCACATATGGACCACCTGTGACCTTGGGTTGCAGAACACGGCTCAAATGGCTGTCCTTGAGGGAGCTCAGGCATGGGAGAAAAGGCACGGCAGGCCAAGTGGTTTGGTCAGGAGATTGACCAAGGCCGAGGCCCGCGAGTTCCTTGCCGCCACTCCCCGGAGGCCCTATGAAGTAGGCGATGTAGTGGAAGCCATGGTCGTGAGCAACGAAACACGAGATCCCCGCTCGAGGAAAAAATCAAGCGCAAATCCGCAGGAATGCGTCTTCGCTCTTCCAGGCGGGGCTAAGTTTGACATGCAACTCACATCGGAATACGCGTACAGGCCAAACGATGTTCTCGAGTTCACCGTCACCGAGGCTGACCGGGAGAGCCTCAAATTGCAACCAATCCAGATACCCCCTGTGGAAAGCGCTCTTGTTTGTATAGAGAACAACACAGGCTATGTGAGGGCTCTCGTGGGAGGGTTGGATTTCGATCGATCGCGTTTCAACCGCGCGACGCAGGCCAGACGTCAGCCAGGAAGCGCTTTTAAGCCGCTCTTGTACGCGGCTGCATTGGAATGGGGGTTGTATGGACCGAGAACCATGGTCGTTGACGAGCCCGTGGCTATCAGCGTCGACCCCAGAGAACCGGAATGGATTCCTACGAACTCCGACGGCAACTTCTACGGCCCAATAAATCTTCGCCAGGCTCTGGCACATTCGCGCAACATAGCAGCGGTCAAGCTCATTCTCGACATCGGTGTGGACGCTACTATCGAAATGGCCAGATCAATGGGAATCGAATCGCCCCTCGGCAAAAACCTGTCTCTCTGCCTCGGCGCGTCCGAGGTTACCCCGTTGGAGCTGACTTCGGCATATTCCGTATTCCCCAATATGGGGGTGAGGCTGGAGCCGGTGCTCGTAAAGAAGGTCGTCGACAGATTCGGAAACGTTCTCGAAGACAACACTGTGGAAGCCATCGACGTCACGAAAGTTGTCGCGTCGTACACTGCTCCCCCGCCCGCGCTCCGGCCCTCTCCTCCTCCCTTTGTCCACGGACAGTACTCGCCACCCATGGCTCCCTTTCCGGAAGGGAGAGTGCCCGCTGGTCCTGTGCAAGCCCAGGTACCGATGGGCTCGCAGCCCAATGGAGGTGTTCTGCCTGACAGAGTGCCAGCCGGTGAGTTCGAGGGTCTCCCGAGAGTTATGAGCCCCAAGACAGCGTACCTCATGACAAGCATGCTCCGAGACACGTGCGTTTACGGCACTGCAGCGGCTGTCGGGAGGCTCAGGCGGGATGATCTCTCGGGAAAGACTGGAACCACTGATGACTGTTCGGATGCCTGGTTCGTGGGATTCAACTCGCGATACACCACGGGCGTATGGGTGGGACACGATACGAGGGTGTCCCTCGGGCGGAAAGAATACGGCAACGTGGCAGCACTTCCCATATGGATGTCATTCATGAAGGTGGCGCTCTCCAGGACCCCTTCAAGGCCGTGTCCGGTTCCCGAGGGTATTGTGTTTTGGAAAGAGGCGAGTGATCAGCAGGGAAGGCAGAGGGGAGCACCGGAGGCCGACCTGGCTCCAGCACCGGAGCTGAAGCCCGTTTGCCCCGTTGATGCAGTGTCACCTGCCCCCTACTACCACGTCGACCCTCAGACCGGTCAGGTCATGCCCGTATCCGCACCGGCCCCTGCTCTGTACGAAGGATTCACCGATTGGGGCCATACGGGCGCTTCCTATCCGGGAATGGTTCGTGTCCTGTCCGCCAGGGGAGAATTCCTGGGGCATGCTTATCTCTCCGTCGACCAGCGAGGCAAGACAGTTCTTTATAGGGATCAGATGGCACCAGCTCCGGACGCGAGCGGGCAGGGTTACACGATGCAGGTGCCGGCCAACCCGCTCTACTCAACGCCTCAAGCAGACCCGGAGCGGGAGCCCTATAAGGATTCTCGTCCTGCAGAGCCGCCGGTCGACCGAGGAAGCTGGTGGCTCAGACTTCCTTTCATGCCCAGATACCAGGATGGGGGGCTCAGATGAACAGATCTCGATTTTGGTCCCTCTTCGTCACAGCCCTCGTGATATTCTCTGCCGGCCTGGTAGCAGGCATGTGGCTTATCAAACGGCCGGTGCCTCAGGAACAACCGCAGTTCAAGACCCTGGATAGCAGCGAAGCTGTGGTGATGCGCGTGTACAAAGAAATCAGCCCCGCTGTGGTGAACATTGTGGCTGAAAGCCTGGCAATGAACTTCTGGATGCAGGTGGTACCTCAATTCGGACAAGGGTCGGGGTTTGTCATAGATAACCAAGGCCACATCATCACAAATAATCACGTGGTCGCTAATGCCGAGAATCTCGAGGTTACCTTCAAAGGGGGACAGAAGGTCCAGGCGAAACTTGTGGGGAGAGACCCCCTGGGTGACCTGGCGGTGATCAAGGTCGATCCATTCCCAGGCATGGAAGTGGCCCCTCTAGGTGATTCCGACCACCTTCAAGTGGGGCAGCGGGTAATTGCAATCGGCAACCCGTTCGGTCTTCAGCAAACGGTTACCGCCGGCTTTATCAGCGCTCTCAACCGGGACATCGTCATCGGTCAACGCACGATGATGGGCATGATCCAGACCGACACTGCCATCAACCAGGGCAATAGCGGAGGTCCTCTCATCAATGCGGAGGGGAAGGTCATAGGGATTAATACTGCCCTGGTGAGTCAGACCGGTGGGTTCGCCGGGATCAGCGTAGCACTGCCTATCAATCGCGCGCAGAAGGCGGCCCGCCAGATTATAGCCCTGGGAAGGCCCATTTATCCCTGGATCGGAATCAAGTCGTGGATGGACCTCAATCAGCAAACCGCGAGAACCATGGGACTACCCGCGGTCTCCGGTGTGCTCATATTCGAGATAGCGCCGGGGAGCCCTGCTGCCCACGCAGGCCTTCGCGGGGGAACTCGCCTCGCCCTAGCAGGCAACAGGGTGCTCGTGTACAACGGTAGACCGGTTCTGCTGGGAGGGGACGTGATTCTCGAGGTTGACGGGGTCCCCACGCCGACGTACGATGACTACAGAAATACCCTTATTAAGAAGGATATCGGCTCAACGGCACGCCTGAAGATCTTGAGAGGCCATCAGGAATTCTTCGTTACAGTGCCCCTTGTTGAGGCCCCCGGCATGGCGAGCTTGTGAATTGACTCCCACGTGAGGGACACGGCCTGACTCAAATGGGGAGAAAGCATGCTCGAGTTGCGCCGTTCGCCAGGAGAATGCTCGTGATCGACCGCCGCTGCGGCTCAGACCCTACACAAAGGAGAATCCGAAGGCACGTGACGCTTACCGGTGTCCTTCAGGGTATCGGTTGCCGTCCAACCATCTTCAGGCTCGCCAGGAAGACCGGGGTAGCAGGATGGGTGGTGAACACGAGCAGCGGCGTTCGCATGGAGGTCGAAGGCACTCCCGAGCAGTACGCTCTATTCATGGAGGAGGTCCGACGAGGCATACCGTTTCCCGGACGGATCGACTCAGAGACCGTAGAAGAACTGCCCCCGCGTGGAGATGTCTCGTTTCGCATAGAAACCAGCAAGGAAGGCGTCCGCTTACTCGCACCCATACCTCCTGACGTTGCGATGTGCCCCGAGTGTCTCCGGGAGATGCTCGACCCCACGAATCGCCGATATCTGTATCCATTCACCACATGCACTCTCTGCGGACCTCGCTTCACCGTAGTGCGGTCATTCCCCTATGACCGGGAACGCACGAGCATGGCTGATTTCACCATGTGTCCGGAGTGCCGGGCGGAATACGAGACACCGGAAGATCGCCGCTTCCATTCGCAGACCAATTCGTGCGAGCGGTGCGGGCCTCGACTGAACCTCACCGATGAGCGAGGTGAGCCGTTGGAAGGGGACCCCGTGGTGCGAGCTGCGAGAATGCTCAAGGATGGTGACATCCTTGCTATCAAGGGAATTGGCGGCTTCCACCTTGCCTGTGACGCGTTGAACGAACAGGCCGTGGCTCTGCTGCGCAAGAGGAAAGGAAGAGCAGAAAAACCCTTTGCGGTCATGGCTCCGGACTTTGCCGTGGTGCGTCGTTTTTGCGAGGTTGGGACAGTGGAAGAAGAGCTTCTGGCTTCCCCGGTTGCCCCCATTGTGCTTCTGGCTGCCCGGCCAAATGGCCCGGCTCCAGGCGTCGCACCGTTTGTGGGGACCCTCGGGATTATGCTCCCCTATTCCCCTCTGCATCATCTTCTGTTCCACCATCCTGGGATTAGGCGCGAAGACAAGCTCACTCTGCTCGTAATGACTTCGGGTAATCTCTCGGAGGAGCCCATCGCCAGGGGAAACGATGAAGCATTTGAAAGGCTTCGGCATCTCGTGGATGGCTTTCTCATCCACGACCGGGAGATTGTGCTGTCTGCAGACGATTCCATATTCAGGGTCATCGCGAAGCGTCCGGTAGTGTTCCGAAGGTCTCGAGGAATTGTCCCATCCGCGTTTACCATACCGTACTTCGATGCCCCTGAGAGCTGTCAGGATGCTGGCTCGACAGGTGACAGCACAGGACCGGTGATCTTGGGTGCAGGAGGAGATTTGAAGAACGCTCAGGCGATCTTGAAGGGGCCTCATGTGGTACCCGGACCGCACGTGGGCGATCTCGCATCCCCGGTGGCGCAAGACTACTTCAAACAGTCGGCCAAAGTGCTGAGCGCGTACCTTGACGTTTCTCCGCGAGTGGTGGCAGTGGACCCGCATCCGGAATACTTCAGTAACAGCCTGGCCCATGGACTCGATGCGGTTGTTGAGGAGATCTTTCACCATCATGCGCACGCGGTGAGCCTCCTGTTCGAGCACGGAATTCGAGGGCCCGCACTGTTTGCGGTCTTCGACGGGACCGGATTCGGCACGGACGGGAGCATCTGGGGCGGAGAATTCCTTCTGGCGGACATCGAGCGCTTCGAGCGACTGGGGAACATAGGCAGATTCCCGCTGCCCGGGGGGGAGGCGGCAATAAGGCAGCCGGTCCGTATTCTGGCAGCGCTCTTGCGACAGGGGGCTGACGGAGAATTTCCCGACCGCTTCAATTCGTTGCTCGGAGAACATGTTGACCGCGTGAATCTCTGGCTGGAAGCGGTGGCAAAAGGGATCAATTCGCCGGAGACGACTTCCGCGGGAAGGCTCTTCGATGCAGCGGCAGCGGCAGCGGGGTTCCTGAGATCGGTTACCTTCGAGGGCCAGGCTGCCATGTGGTTGGAAGGCATCGCAGAAGCGCAGGAGCGAGGCACGTATCCTGTCCGTTTCGTCTCGGATACGCCTGTCGTGTCCGACCCTGCCTCCCTTGTGACCGCGATGGCCTTGGATGCACTCTCCTCCACGCCGCCGAGGATCCTCGCGGCCCGCTTTCACAACACTATGGCAGAGCTGATCGTGGAAGCGCTCAAGATTCTACGAGACCGTACCGGCATCGACATCGCGGGATTAAGTGGGGGATGTTTCCAGAACCGGTTCCTCACAGAACGAACGTACGATCTGCTGAAGGACCAAGGATTCAGAGTGCTCCTTCATGAGAGCGTCCCTCCCAATGATGGTGGAATAGCAATCGGCCAGGCCCTTTCAGCATGGGCACGACTGAGAGGCGGGAGATCGAACGCGGAGAGGAGCAACGTCTAGGGACCTGCTGACAGGTTCCAGCTAGATTCTATCAGGGTTCTTTTGGGTGAGTTTCCTCCGGAACCTGCCTGTGGGGCATTTCCACCTCTTTGG
>CAYZET010000054.1:14504-17903 GCA_964477215.1 uncultured Syntrophaceae bacterium
ATTTGTGTTAAAATATATTTTTTGAAATCGTGAAGGACGGGAAGCATGTGCTTGGCGATCCCCATGAGACTTGTAGAGATGACCGGCGAAGGCACCGGGAGGGTCGATGCCGGTGGCGTCCGCACTGACGTGAGCCTGATGATGGTTCCCCAGGCACAGGTGGGCGATTACCTCATCGTGCACGCCGGATTCGGGATCGAAATACTCGATCAGGAAGAAGCCCGGATTCGACTGGAATTGTTCAAGGAGATAGCTGAAGCCACCAGCGGCCTGGAGGACTATTGAACAGCGATCAGGAGCGGTTGACAGCACAGGCCCTCGCCCGGGACATTCGAGCTGCGGCAGGGAGACTCGAGAAACCGGTGCGCTTCATGGAAGTGTGCGGGACACACACCATGGCCATTCATGAAGCAGGCCTGAAGAGTCTGTTCCCGGAGAATCTTCACCTGGTTTCCGGTCCGGGATGTCCCGTTTGTGTCACTGAAAAAGGCTTTATCGACCGGGCTATATTGACGGGAAGGGAATACGGCACGTGCGTGGTCACGTTCGGGGATCTGGTGAAGGTGCCGGGATCACGTGGGTCTCTGGCAGACTACCGTTCCGAAGGCGGCCGGGTGAGGATAGTGTACTCTCCACTCGATGCCATACAGATCGCCGCTGAGGAGGCTCCGAGGCCGGCGGTGTTTCTCGGTGTCGGGTTCGAAACTACGGTTCCTACCGTTGCCGCGACCCTGAAGACGGCCATGGCATCAGGAGTGGAGAATCTATTCGTTCTCTGCGCTTTCAAAACCATTCACCCTCCTCTCAGGATTCTCGCAGCCAAGGACGATCTTCACGGCTTCCTGCTGCCCGGCCACGTTTCCGCTATACTCGGTTCCGAGTGCTACCGGTATCTCACGGACGAATTCGGCAAGCCTGGGGCTGTGGCAGGATTTGAGCCACTGGACATCCTCATCGGTGTCCGTGACCTTGTGCGAATGGCGGTCGACGGGCCGGTTAACATCGTCAACGATTACCGGAGGGTTGTAAGACCTGACGGAAATCTTGCGGCTCAGGCCCTCATTAGCGAAGTGTTCGAGCCCTGTGACACCGAATGGCGAGGCCTCGGGCTCATTGAGGGCAGTGGACTTTCACTAAAAGGCTTGTACTCAAGATTTGATGCGTCCGTTCACCTGCCGGTGGAAGTCCCACCTGCTGCAGATGATCCCCGGTGCCAATGCGCGGCAATCCTCACCGGCAGCCGGACGCCCGACAAATGCGGGTTGTTCGGGAAAGAATGTACCCCTGAGGATCCTGTGGGACCATGTATGGTATCCTCGGAAGGGACATGCGCGGCCTACTACAAATATGGAGCGGCGTAGCATTATGGCAAAGGCATCCGCGGGTCGGATACTCCTCGGACATGGAGGAGGCGGACGCATGACAGGCCGTCTGATCAGAGACATGATCCTGCCTGCCCTCGATCGCGGCAAACTTGGACCGCTCCCGGACTCGGTCGTGCTTTCCGGATTAGGGGACCACATCGCGTACACCACCGACTCGTTCACGGTTTCTCCCATATTCTTTCCGGGTGGAGATATAGGATCTCTAGCAGTGCACGGAACATGCAACGACCTGGCATGCTCGACCGCGAGGCCACTGTTCCTCTCGGTAGGGCTTATCCTCGAGGAGGGGCTACCCCTGGAAGACTTGGGTGCGATAATCCGGAGTATGGCAGCGGCCGCGGATTGCGCGGGGGTGGAGATCGTGACCGGAGACACGAAAGTCGTTCCAAAGGGAAGCGCTGACAAAATCTTCATAAACACCTCGGGCATCGGTAGAGTGGAATCAGCGGGGCGAGCGCTCTCCCGGCCCGTTTCCCCAGGAGATGAGATCCTCGTTTCCGGTCCAGTAGGCAACCATGGCATGGCCGTCATGCTGAGCCGGGCGGAGTTCTCTTTTGATTTCGAGCTCCGGTCAGATTCGGCTTCGGTCTGGCCCGTGGTGGAACGCTTGATCGAGCTCGGTCCTGATCTGAAATTTCTCAGAGATCCCACGAGGGGCGGACTGGCTGCCACCCTTAATGAGATTGCCTCCATGAACGGACTGGGGGTTTGCGTTGAGGAAACGACTATCCCGCTGGACGGATCGGTGGTAGCTGCTTCCGAGATTCTGGGGATCGACCCACTCCAGGCTGCAAACGAAGGGAAGATCGTTGCAGTGGTTTCCAAAGGATTGGGCAACAAAGCCTTGAGCCTGCTCAGCGGGTGTGAGCTCGCTCTTGGAGCCGCAATCATCGGCCTGCTCACCGAGGAAAATAGCGGTCGGGTTGTCATGACCACGCGGATCGGTGGAACTCGGGTCGTGGCCGAGCCCACAGGCGAGCTCTTACCCAGGATATGTTAACTGGTCTGCCAGCCAGCCGTTTTCATGAATACGGTCGCTTACCTGACAGGCAAGGGCAAAACGAATCACTGTGATGATTGATTTCTTAAAGCCTAATAGCGCTCTTTCGTTGAGTGCTCGACGTTGCCTGTTTTGAACGAACCTGATATGAGGGGAGTTTCATGAGCAACCACATCGAGGAATACCCTTCTGAAGTGTGTCCACATTCCATTTCGGAGGATCTCACCCAGCGAAGGCTTGAGATGGAAGAAAACCCGTATACCAATGCACTGGCTCAATTTGACAAAGCTCTTAAGCACATAAGCATCAAGAGAGGAGTAGCGGAAACCCTCCGGTACCCCAAGAGAGAACTGTCCGTCACGTTCCCGGTGCTCATGGATGACGGGAGCATTAAAATTTTCCGCGGATACCGCGTCCACCATTCCGTGGTGCGGGGTCCGACCAAGGGGGGAATACGCTACTCCCGGGACGTGACCCTCGACGAGGTCCGCGCCCTGGCCATGTGGATGACATGGAAGTGCGCGCTGATGAACCTTCCGTTCGGCGGAGCCAAAGGTGGCGTGGTGGTGGATCCAAAGGCGTTGTCCATGTCGGAGCTCGAGAACCTCACACGGCGATACGCCACGGAAATCAGTATCATGATGGGGCCTGAGAGCGACATCCCTGCCCCTGACATGGGGACCAACCCCCAGATTATGGCGTGGATCATGGATACGTACTCCATGCATCGCGGCTTCTCCGTTCCTGCAGTAGTGACGGGTAAGCCCGTCGAGATAGGGGGTTCGCTGGGCAGGACGGAGGCCACGGGTCGGGGGGTGGCATTCACTGTCAGAGAGGCCCTCAAGGAGGTGGGAGGCGACCTGGGCTCCACTCGCGTCGCGGTCCAAGGATTCGGAAATGTGGGCTCAGTTGCCGCACGCTTGGTGGACGAAATGGGGATGACGGTAGTCGCTATCAGCGACTCCAGAGGAGGAGTGTATAACCCTCGGGGCCTCGACATCCAATCGGTCACCT
>CAYZET010000055.1:0-17895 GCA_964477215.1 uncultured Syntrophaceae bacterium
TGTACAAGACGAGAACCGCCAAGACCGAAACGGCGTCGAGCATGGGTATTTCCTAGGGTTCTGTGTGGTCGCTCATCTCAGAGGGCTGCGAAGCACTCAGGCTCAAGCTGATGAGAAACTGGACAATGATGACCAAAGCCCAGCATCCAAAGAGGTATATAAATGCAGAGCTCACTGAATCGAGGTCGGATGCTGAGACGAGAGGCCAACTGAACAAAAGCAGGCCAAAGCAAAAGGCCAGAGCGTGAAACTCACGTTGCGCAAGCAAGTCCAGAACTCTTTTCATCGGCGTGCCTCAACGGGCCTGAGTTGCTTTTCCTTCGAGCCCGCTATAATGCGGAACGCGTTGTCACAAACTCTATCACACAGATTCGTGATCAAACAACATACCGTTCCTGTCCCCATGTACCCCTTATCCAGGGGCTACACGGGGCGGGGAAATATCCCCTTTCCCTCTGAGGAGGGATTGGGGAGAAATCCCCATCCACCGTGCAAGAGACTCAAGGCGAGGTTTCCTAACCTCGGCGCCAGGCCGTGTCAAGGAGCTCGACGACCGCCGGCCGGCCCGCGGCGTCCGCTTGCGTTGAAATTAGCGCGTACCAGGGCCGGCGGCGCGGCGGGAGTCCCACATCGCCAGGTGCGTGCACTCCTGTCACTCCTTCTTGCCGTATCCAATAGATTTCACCGCTACGGCGATCTCATCGAGAATCGTAGGGTCGTCAATGGTGGAGGGAACCGTATAAGATTGCCCGTCCGCAATTTTCCTCATTGTGGACCGTAGCACTTTGCCTGACCGCGTTTTTGGGAGCCTATTCACGACGGTGGCCTTCTTGAAAGACGCTATGGGTCCCACCTCATTGCGGACCATCTGGATGATTTCCGAGATGATTGCCTCGTGTTCCCTCGTCACGCCCGCCTTTAGTACGCAAAAGCCGATGGGAACCTGTCCCTTGAGCCCATCTTCGACTCCGACCACTGCGCACTCCGCCACATCCGGGTGCTTGGCCAGCACCTCCTCCATGCCTCCAGTAGAGAGGCGATGACCGGCAACGTTGATAACGTCGTCAATACGGCCCATTACCCACACGTATCCGTCCTCGTCGATATATCCGCCATCGCCGGTCAAATAATATCCTGGAAATGGATTCATATACGATTCAAGGAATCGCTGGTCGTCATTCCACAGCGTCGGGAGGCACGCGGGGGGCAGAGGAAGCTTTATCACGATCACGCCCTGCTGATTGGGGCCGAGCTCTTCGCCAGTGTTAGGATCCAAGATCTTCACGTTCATGCCGGGCATGGGCTTCGATGCGGAGCCTGCCTTGATGGGGAGCTCCTCAAGTCCTTTGAAATTACCGGCTATGGCCCACGCTGTCTCTGTCTGCCACCAGTGGTCGATCACGGGCTTTTTCAGGAGATCTGCGGCCCAGTAGTACGTATCGGGGTCCAGTCTCTCGCCGGCAAGAAATAGTGTTTCAAATCGAGAGATATCGTACTTCTTAAGGTATTCCCCGTGCGGATCTTCTCTCTTGATGGCACGGATCGCGGTGGGAGCCGTGAAGAGCGCCTTGACCCCGTGCTGAGATATCACCCGCCAAAAGGCGCCGGGATCTGGCGTTCCCACCGGTTTACCTTCGTAAAGGACGGTCGTGGCACCCATGAACAGTGGCCCGTACACGATGTATGAATGGCCGACCACCCACCCCACGTCCGAGGCCGCCCAATACACTTCCCCAGGTCCGATGTTGTAGATGTGTTTCATGGTCCACTTAAGCGCCACACAGTGCCCGCCATTATCTCGAACCACTCCCTTGGGTTTGCCGGTGGTACCTGAAGTATACAGGATATACAAGGGATCGGTCGCTGCCACCGAGACGCAATCCGCCGGCTGGGCATGAGCTTCCAGCTCGACCCAATCCAAATCTCGGCCGGGCTTCAGGTCCGCATCGGCCTGCGGTCTGGGGAAGATTACACATTTCTCGGGATCGTGTTCAGCGATTTCGATCGCTTCATCAAGTAACGGCTTGTACGGTATCACGCGCTGAACCTCAATACCGCAGGAAGCGGAAAGGATCACGCGAGGTTTGGCGTCGTCGATGCGGACCGCCAGCTCCCGGGGCGCGAAGCCACCGAACACAACTGAATGGATTGCTCCCAAACGGGCACACGCCAGCATGGACATCACTGCTTCAGGTATCATTGGCATGTAGATAAGGACGGTGTCTCCTTTTTCCACGCCAAGCTCTCTCAGAAACCCTGCTATCTTGGACACCCGGTCCTTGAGCTCGGAGTACGTGATTGTTTGGCCGGTTCCTGTTACGGGGCTGTCGTAAATGATCGCGCTTTGTGCCCCTCTTCCTTGGTCAATGTGGAAGTCCACAGCGTTATAGCAGGTGTTCAGAATCCCGCCCCGAAACCACCGGTAGAACGGTGGGTTCGAACGGTCAAGCACCAGGTCCGATCTTTTGTCCCAGGCGATTGCTTCGGCTGCGCGGCCCCAGAATGTTTCCGGACTTTCGAGGGCTTCTCGAAACGCTTCTTCGTACTTCATTCGTCCCTCCAGACACCTGTCGTGAGATTGCTGCTCGTTCGGTTTCCGGTCCGAATCACCTCGACAACAATGCGATCACCCTCCGAGTGTCTGTCATTCTCATGCGTATGCTTCCACCCGGTCGGCTCTGTGCTGGTTTGCAGGCAACCGTTTCCGATTGTCTCGGTTGCGGGTCCGCATAGGGGATCGGAATCTGAAGGCGTCGACCTCGAGCGCCGGCGGCGGTCGGAGTCGAATCCGCCGATTCCGGAAAGCTCCCCTGAGGGCATAGACTACTGTCAAGAAATCCCTGGGAAAGTCAATCGCTTGTTTGGCAACTGTCGCTAACTGTCGGCTACAACCATAACGGGGCAGGTACCAATCATGACAGGTCTGTCACTGGATCGCAAGTCTTCTTTGCAAACCGGAACTGGCCCTGTAGACGGGGTACCAAGAGTTGCGCGTACCAACAACGGGCATTGAGCGCGCGGCCGTTTGTTAATCACTCGGATGCAAACTTCAGTATGGAGAACAAATCCTGGTTGGGGAGAAACAGGCTAACTCCTGGAGAATTGCAGCAAAAAACATTGTCGGCCATAACGGCTCGATGATTTCTCGCGTTCACGCACGGCTTCTACACGACCGGCACGAGCGGAAAACCCTTCAAAATAAAGGTTGACAGAGACTCTCGTCAGACCGTATAGCGTACATATAATTGTGTGCTCCCGGATCAACACGAGCTCTCTACATGACATGGTAACCGAAGGAGAAGGAGGTACGAGATTAGGGGAGTTCCTCGCAGGTGTATTACCTGCTGTTTCGTTTCGGTAGCGAGTTCCACCTGAACTTCGCCCTGACGTGCCGTGTCCCGGGTTGAGAGTCCGCGGCGGAGGTTGCCTCCGAAAGAGAGGAGCGGGCCCGTGCCTTGCATTGGGCGAAAGAAAATCTGCCGACGATCCCCTCGGACTGATCGCAGTGAGACCGTGAGGGTCTCGTGGGTCAGCCCTCTCCGACTGAGACCGGTCACCTCGGATCTCGCCATCGAGTTGCTTCCCTTCTGGGCCACCAAGAGTGACGAGCCCATAGACCAGATTCCCGCCCCTACTCACGTGGTCCATCCGATTAGTGTGCGAACGGTACGCGAGCTTTTTCGGAATCTGAATCCTCGGGCGCTAGCCCCGAAACGTCGTTTTGCATGTTTTACCATCGTGGCTCTCCTGGTAATTCCAGTCCCAGTACTTTTGGACTGGATGGCTCCTTCTTTTAACCGCCGCTCATTGGCTCGACGGGCCTCTTCAACTAAGGCCGGCTTGATGGTCGTTGCGGTCTATCGAAGCGAGAGGCCCTTCTACTTCCGGTTCGAGACTCCTGAAATCCCTGGAAGAACCCGCTTTCTCATCATTGCCATCGGACGTTCCCCGCCAGCGGCTGGCCCTACTATTAGATAAAGCCCTTCTCGATAGCGAGGATAGTCAACGGGGACATGCAAAGGCATGCGTTGACTGTCAGAGGAATAGTCTGTCCTGAGATTACGGGGCATGGGCAGACTGTTCCCGTTGAGGAAGCGCGGTCGGTCTGAAAACAAGGTGCTCACAGCCACCGTGAGATGCTCATGACCGCGGCGAGAAGGAGAAGTTTGTCCAAAGCCCGATTCTTACAGTATGGAGGACATCCGATGGAGAAGGACCAGGAACGGTTGACACGATATTGGCGTACCAACCTGCGATATGTGTTCATCATCTTGAGCATATGGGCGTTGGTCTCCTACGTGCTGGGGATCATCTTTGCCAAGCCCTTGAACGCGATCCATCTCGGCGGGTTCCCGCTTGGATTCTGGTTTGCCAATCAGGGTTCCGAGGTGATCTTCGTGATTCTCATTTTCGTCTATGTCGCTCTGATGAACAAGCTGGATCGAGATTACGACGTCCATGAATAGGTCCCTGTGTATCCAGGGCAGATGAGTGGCTTTTGAAAGGAGAGGCACACATGTCAATAACACAGTGGACCTATATCGTGGTGGGTTTGACCTTCGCGCTGTACATATTCATTGCCTGGCGGACCCGTGTGATGACGACCAAGGCTTTTTACGTGGCTGAAGCCGTCATCCCGCCGGTGTACAACGGTATGGCTACCGCGGCGGACTGGATGAGCGCCGCGTCGTTCATCTCCATGGCTGGTCTGATTTCATTCATGGGGTATCCGGGATCCATGTACTTGATGGGGTGGACCGGAGGATACGTGCTCCTGGCGACGCTTCTGGCGCCATACCTCAGGAAGTTCGGGAAGTATACGGTCCCAGACTTTGTTGGAGACCGGTACTACTCCCACACGGCTCGAACCGTCGCGCTTATCTGCGCGATCTTCGTATCACTCACCTACGTTGCCGGCCAGATGAGGGGAGTGGGGATCGTGTTCAGCCGGTTCCTCGAAGTCCCGATCAATCTCGGGGTTATCATCGGCATGTGCATCGTGTTCATTTACGCTGGGCTGGGTGGCATGAAAGGGATCACCTGGACCCAAGTAACGCAGTATTGCGTGCTCATTATTGCGTACTTGATTCCCGCGGTGGTTCTCTCGTACAAGTTCACCGGAATTCCCGTCCCGCAGATCGGGTACGGAGCCAGCGTGGCCGACGGAACCGCGGGCGGGAAGTGGCTTTTGGACGTCTTGGATACTCTGCATCGGGATTTGGGGTTTGCCGCGTACACCGAGGCCTGGGGTAAGGGGAGCAAATCCATGCTCGACGTGCTGGCGATCACCTTTGCACTGATGGTAGGGACCGCGGGCCTTCCCCACGTGATCATTCGGTTCTATACGGTGCCGTCCGTGAGGGCGGCCCGATCGAGCGCCGGCTGGGCGCTCCTGTTCATTGCGCTTCTGTACACGACCGCTCCCGCGGTTGCGGTCTTCGCGCGCTACAATATGATCACCACCTTAAACAACGTGGCGTACGAAGCGGCTCCCTCCTGGTTCAAGAACTGGGAGTACACTGGCCTCGTGGCCTGGGTTGATAAGAATGGTGACGGCAAGATCCAGTACGCACCTGGCCCCGCGTTCGTAGGGCCGCCGAAATTCTCGGCAGAGAAGGGTAAGTACGGCCAGAGAATGGTCACAAACAAACTGGCCGACAACAAGAACGAGCTGTACGTAGACAACGACATCATCGTGTTGGCCAACCCGGAGATTGCAAAACTACCCAACTGGGTCGTGGCCCTGGTCGCAGCAGGGGGACTTGCCGCTGCGCTCTCGACTGCGGCCGGGCTGTTGCTCGTCATTGGTGCTGCAATCTCCCACGACTTTTATTATCGTATGATCAACCCCAACGCGACGGAGAAAACGCGCTTGCTTCTCAGCCGTATCATGATCGGAGTTGCGATCTGTGTGGCTGGATACTTCGGCATCCATCCTCCAGCGTTCGTCGCCCAGGTGGTGGCGTTCGCATTTGGCCTCGCGGCCTCCTCGTTCTTCCCCATCATCATTATGGGGATTTTCTGGAAGCGCGCGACCAAGGAGGGCGCCATCGCAGGAATGATCATAGGTATTGCATTCACCGCGTACTACATCATTCACGTCAATTTCCTCAAGGCACCGTATTGGTTCTTGGGGATCAGTGCCGAGGGGATCGGAACGGTCGGCATGATCTTGAATTTCCTCGTGATCTGGATCGTGTCCCTGCTGACCTCGCCTCCGCCCAAGGAGGTCCAGGATATGGTGGAGAGCATCCGCTATCCGCGAGGGGCAGCCTCCGCGACCGGAGCCCACTAGGTAATAACATACCGAGGTGTGCGGCTTTGAGAGCCGTGAGATGCTGATTGCGAGCGCCTGGGAACTCCGGGCGCTCGTTCTTTTTGCGGCATGCTTCACGAGGTGCCGTGACGACAGCCAAGGTCGCGTGCTTCGGATAGAGTCGGCAATCGTAGGCTTGTCTACCCTGGCCATTCCGGCCTGATGGTTTGCAGTTGTGGCCGAAGGCGTGAGGGATCAGCAATGGAGGGCAATACCAGATGACGGACTATTTCCCGATGCGTTGTGCGCGATGCTTCTGAATGCGTACTCCTACCGCGCCGACAATCCACACACTGAGAGCAATCCAGCAGGCCACCGAAAGCTCAAAAGGGGCAAAATACCTCTTATGCATAATTCCGTAGAAAATTGCCACGATACAAATGGAAATGGTGAGAATCTTTCCTACCTGCCTTAAATGCTCCATGACGTTCCCCTCCTCTGCGAGAGCCTTAGATAGCCTTCCCGAGGAATCCCCCGGACCTGCAAGTCGCAAACGACCATTGACATTTCCCCATCGGATCGCTCCTCATGCTCCACGCTTCTCCACGATCACGCAGGCAGAGTTCCTCAGCATGATAGGCGTGACCGCAATTGCTTGTGGTTGCCCGGATTTCGACTAATGTTTTACACAATACCCTACGTCGGGAATCAGGGTCAACCACGGTGGCCAGCGCTGCTTCCATAGTCTTTGCCAAGAGCTTTGTTCGGTTCCCCTGTCTCGTGGGCATTCATAGCAGGATCGCAGGTAAGTGGGGCGGGAGTCCCCCTTTATTTCTAAGGATAGGATGGGGCAAGTCATCGAATCCAGAGGTCTGCTATCCCCGTACGCCTTTCCGATGACTTGCCGTACTCTAGAGAGCGTCGCGCTTTACTCCTGTGGAGTGAACCTCCACTTTTCCGTGCCACAGCTTGGACAAACCCAGTCATCCGGCAAGTCTCGGAACCTTGTTCCTGGCTCTATTCCCTGAGAAGGATCCCCCTCCGCCGGATCATACACGAACCCGCAGGTAGGACAAACGTATTTTGCCATGCTTCCTCCACGAATTCCTCTGCATTAAGAGAGAGCAGGATTCTGCCCCTCTGAAATCGCTTTCGCTGCGCGTCATTGCTCATGGGCTGAGGGGTGAGGTGAGAAACAGCCCCTCTGCCTATCACAAACCATCAGGATGGCCTAGCTCTTGCGGCCCTCGTCAGTGCACTGAATTTGCTGATTTGTTTGTTGGTTTCCCCCAAACCGCGTAAATCGGATCGCTAGGGATTCCCAGGTCATAATACTTGTCGTCCTTGGGACGGGGTTTCCCTGAGCTTTCGTAATAGCCTTGAATAGCGAATCGGCCGGATAGGGAGAAGAATCTGCGGACAAGCTCCACTCTCTGCCTTTCGCTGCTCCTTTTCCAGATGTTGACTGCCTTGGGGGGAAACATCCTGTTTGAAAAAACTACTATGAAAAGCCCCTCAGGCTTCAGCACCCGTGAAACTTCCCTGAAGACTTCCAGAGGCCTGGTCAAATAGTCCACAGATACGGTGTTGATTACAACGTCAAAGCTGTTGTCAGGAAACGGCAGCAACGGATTAAGGTTGAGGTCGTGGATTACGTGCTCGGATAGAACGGTATTGGCTTCCAACTCCTCTGCGTTGAGCCCCAATCCGACAACCCTCAGTGGATTTCTGACTCTCCCGAGATGGGATTCCGGTCCGGCCATGAGATCCAGGATCGTTGAGCCTGGTGGAGTCAAACGACCATAGAGCTGTTCAACCGTCTCAAGGGCACTCGAGTCCAAATGCTCAACAAAGCGAGGCTTCCCATAGAACTCTCCATCCGGAGACTCATCGTCCCGAGCAAAGTCATGAGAACCGAACCAGGAAAGGCTGTCTGTCTCGTCGGTCTCTTCATCTACGACAAGGTCCTTCAAGGCATCAGCCGACCAAACCGGTGCGGGACCGCAGGAGCCGCGTGGATCCATCCGGCATCGGTAGCCCGTCTTCTCAATCCCCTGGTTTTCCAGAGCCTCCCAACTCTTCACAAAATAGCAGCAGCCATCATTGAAACAGATGTAGTGGAGCTCTCCACCCCACGTCGAGTCTAGTGGGGTACGAATTGGATCCATTTCAGATCCACAATGTGGACAAACGTGTCCTCCGCTCATTACGGTCTCCCTTCTCTGGTTAAGGCGCATTTTCTTACAAAACTCAAGCAATCAGCACTTTCGGCCGGGAGCGTATCAGCAATAATCAACAAGTGAACGGCCTTCAGAGCTCCTAATGTCCGTTCCACGTTAAGGGTAATGAGGGCAATCTGTTGCTACTATCCAATACCATCCAAGCACCAAGAAAATTCTGACATACTCCTCACTTGTTCGGTGCATGATCCTTGCCTATGGTTTTCAGGTGGGCTCGTTCCGGAGGTCTGTCAAGTGCATCTCCCTGAAAAACCGCAGTGCTTGAAAGTCCAACATTCCCCACTAAAGTGGCATAGGTGTGACAATGAGAAAGGGATCCGAACTGTGGACGCCATTTTATCGGACGTTCTGACCCACGAGGCACGCGCTGATTGCGAGCTTGATCTGCTCTTCCACTGGTATTATCATCCGTTTTCATGAGATTAACTGAGTACTTCTTCGTACCGAGAGCTGGTCTCCAAAATTACTGCAATTCCCGGCCCAGGGGGGGGCAAGAGCCGGTACGAGAATCAGCGATTTTTTACACATGTGAAAGCTGCTAGGGGGCAGGAAAGTGGATGGGGTGCCCGATTTTCGGATTCAGAAGTGTAATGACCACCGGGAAAACCCATGCGGTGACTATGTCTTGTATTGGATGATTGCGAACCGCCGAGCTCATTGGAATTTCAGTCTGCAGCGGGCGGTCGATTGGTCAAGCCGATTGGAGAAGCCGCTCTTAATCCTCGAGGCTCTGCGATGCGGCTATCAATGGGCATCGGACCGTATCCACCGGTTCGTCATGGAAGGAATGCAGGACAACGCAGCTCGGCTTAAGGGCACCGGAGTGTTGTATTATCCGTATCTCGAACCGGCGCCGGACAAAGGCAAAGGGCTTTTGCGGGAGCTTAGCAAGCGTGCCTGTGTCGTGATCACCGACGATTTCCCGGCCTTCTTCTTGCCGAGAATGGTGGCTGCAGCGGCCCGACAGTTGAGCGTGCTTATGGAAAAAGTGGACTCGAACGGCCTCCTGCCTATACGGTTGACAGATCGGGTTTTCTTGACTGCCTTCTCATTCAGACGCTTCCTGCAGAATAATGTCGAGCCCCATTTGCACTCTTTTCCAAAGCCTGATCCTCTCGCCGAAGGAGTCAGATCGTTCGATGCTCAAATGCCGGCACACGTCCTCGATCGATGGCCGCCGGCACATGAAATGCTCAAATCCCAGAACGGGGAGGTGTTGGCTTCCTTTCCCATCGACCACTCCGTTACTCCGTCTGAGATCCGAGGAGGAGAGCAGGCAGCCAACCGAGCCTTGAAGAACTTTGTCAATGATGGCCTCGAGCGATATGCTAATTGCAGGAACCATCCAGACGAGGATGCTACGAGCGGTCTGTCGTCCTACCTTCATTTCGGTCATATCTCAGTCCACCAGATATTTCGGGAGCTGATACGCCGCGAAGAATGGTCCGGATCACGGACGTTCGAGGTCGGGAAAGGACAGCGCCAAGGGTGGTGGGGAATGAGTCGGAATGCTGAAGCTTTTCTGGATCAACTGATCACGTGGCGGGAGCTTGGGTACAACATGTGTGCTCATATGCCCCTGTGCGATCGTTACGACTCCCTACCGGAATGGGCGAAGGAGACCTTGGACAGGCACAGAAAAGATCCTCGACCCTACCTGTACGGGCTCGATCAGCTCGAGGGCGCGGAAACTCACGATCAGCTCTGGAATGCAGCGCAAAGGCAACTGCGGCGAGAAGGACGGCTCCATAATTACCTTCGCATGTTGTGGGGAAAGAAGATCCTCGAGTGGACCCGGTCACCGGAAGAGGCGCTGGACATCATGATCCACCTCAACAACAAACATGCACTTGACGGTCGGAACCCCAATTCCTACACGGGGATATTCTGGACAATGGGACGGTACGATAGACCGTGGGCACCAGAGAGGCCAGTGTTTGGGAAAATCAGATACATGTCCTCCCAGAACACTGCCAGGAAGATCAAATTGAAGGAATACCTCCGAAAGTACTCGGAATGAGTATTTTGTGGAATCGACTGCGGCAAAGGAATCCCAATCGGACACTCGCCTTGAGAACGGGATGCCTTTCAGCTAATGTTCTGTGACGCCGAGCGAAGTGGCCTGGGAAGCATGAGCAGTGAGAGACCTCGATCTTTCACGGGGGGACCGTTCATGATTAGCAAGGAACTGGAAAGAGATAGGATCGGTAATCGAGCGTGGAGTGAGAAGGAGCTTCTGCAGTCGATCCTTGATGCCTTGTCTGCACACATAGCGGTGATCGACGATTCCGGAAAGATCGTTGCAACGAATTTGGCCTGGCGAAGGTTTGCCGAGACCAACGGCATGACTTGGGCTGGCTCGGGAATGGGAAAAAACTATATCGAGATTTGTGAGAAGGCTTCTGGGCCTTGTTCTGACGAGGCTCACGACATAGCAAAGCATATTCGGCTCATCCTCAATGGACAGATTGAAGACTATTACTGCGAGTACCCATGCCATAGCCCAGATGAAAAGAGGTGGTTTCAAGCAAGGCTCACCAGTTTCATGGACTATGCCGGACGTAAAGTAGTTGCTTCCCACGAATCGGTAACCGAGTTAAAGAACGCCCAGGAAACGATTAGAGCCAATGAAGAGCTCTTCAGGACCGTGTTCGAGAGCGCCGACGATCTCATTTTTATCAAGAGCCGCGACTTAGTCTATACCAGGGTAAATCCATCGGTAGAACGTTTGTTTGGCGTGTGTGCCGACGACATAATCGGCTTGAGAGCTGAAGGCCTATGGGGAAGAGATGCGGCGGAACACATGGAAGCAGCCGAATGCAGGGTCCTGAACGGAGAATTCGTAGAAGAAGAGTTTACGAGGACAGTCCACGGAACAGAATTGACTTTCCACGACACAATGGTTCCCCTGAGGAATTCAGAGGGAGAGATCAGTGGGATTTGCATCGTATCCAGGGATATGTCTAATCGCATGAGAGCCATCCAGGAGGTTCCCATTGTTGAAGGAGACTATCCCTCGGAAGCCATGAGAATTGCACTGAGAAAAGCGCTAAGAGCAGCGAGCGTTGACAGCATCGTGCTCCTGCTCGGAGAGAGCGGGAGCGGAAAGGATTACTTGGCCCGCTGGATTCACGATCATTCCCCAAGAGCTCGTAGCCCCTTCTTTGCCATTAACTGTGCCGCCGTGTCCAAGGAGCTCGCAGAATCCGAGTTATTTGGACACGAGCCAGGGGCATTCACAGGTGCGCGAACACGCAAGCGTGGTCTTTTGGAGCTTGCCGAAGGTGGAACACTCCTCCTGAACGAAATCGGTGAATTGCCGTTGTCGTTGCAGGCTAAGCTTCTAACATTTCTGGATTCGAAATCTTTCCTGAGAGTTGGGGGAGATAAACATATCAGTGTGGACGCCCGGCTTATGGCAGCGACTCACCGCAACCTCGAGACCGAGGTTGCTGAAGGACGTTTTCTTGAGGCGCTGTTCTACCGGCTCAACGTGTTCCTGATTCGTGTGCCGCCTCTGCGAGAGCGCCTCGAAGACCTGCCAGTTCTCGTCAGGCAAATCCTTACAACGTTGGTTGTTTCGCTGCAACTCCCCAAGCCGGGGGACCCAGATCCACTGTTCTTGAACGAGCTCCACACCTACCACTGGCCCGGAAATATTCGAGAACTTCGGAATGTTCTGGAAAGGTCATTGATCGTTTCAGGGTCCGGTCCGCTGAGATTGGACGCTCCGCTCTCCTCCAGTCCGAGCAGGAAGCCGGCCTTGGCCGTCAGTTTGGACTCCGGCAGAACATTTCATGAGATTGTTAACGGGGTAATGAGTTTCCTCATAAAGAATGCACTCACCCAAGCGGGAGGCAACGCCCGTGCAGCCGCGAGCCGGCTGGGCATTTCCCGTGATTCCATGTATCGCAATTTGAAGAAGCTTGGCATCGAGCCACCACAGCGAAAGAAGGGGCATTAGTTGCAGATCCGCAATTTGCGATCAGATTCTAAGACCCTGTTTTTCTGAGCGATACCACGTTAAGTCTTGAAATCGCAACCAGGAAATCTTGCTTTCCAGACTATCCGGCTGAGGGACCATTTCTCAGGTGGCAGCTCCCCATGCGTCGGCCAACTGTAATGTCTTAGTATATCAATTGTTTGCAACAATGTGGCGGCTGTCGGAAGATTTGGCATCCATCGTGCTAACGCATTCGGCAAAGGCGGAAATCAGGAACGCCACACACGAGGCGGACCCGAGAATGTCTTACGACGGAACTTTTTTCGGAGTTTATGGATTCGAGGAACGAACAGTGCCCGGAAATGGCCAATCCTGACAGGGGAGCTCGAAAGGAGAAAGTCATGAATGAATGCAAACTCTACGCCCTCAGTACATGCAGTCATTGTAAATCATGCAAAAGGCTACTCGAAGAATGTGGAATAGATTATGAGTGCACGGACGTCGATCTGTTGGAGGGGGCCGAGCGAGAAAACGTGATTGAAGAGATCAAGAGGATCTCTTCCCGATGCTCTTTCCCAACCCTTGTAATCGGAGATGCGGTCATTGTCGGGTTCAGAGAAAACGAAATCCGTTCGGCTCTCGGGCTGAATGCATGAGAAGGATGTGAGCCATGGCCGAAATGGTTAACCTCGGAGAATTGCTGGATTTCGCCATAAAAAGAGAAGAGACCTCAGCAGCCTTCTTCTCGTCGGTGGCGAACCGAACCGGCGACTCTACACTCGAGGATATATTTCGGACTCTCGTGAAGAAGTGCTTGGACCGAAAAAGGTCATTGACCAGGCTTCGAGGCCTGGAGGGACATTCGGCAAGTAACGAGAGCATCCCGGTTGAGTCTTTCCGTGAGTACCTGGTTGACGTGGAGCCACGGCCCGAACTGAGCGATTTGCAGGCGCTCGCTTTAGGAGGTGTCAGGGCCGAAACTTCGGAGAAACTGTACGCGCGCATCTCATTGCTCGTTTCCGAACCTCGGATCAAAGAAATTTTCGAGCAACTCCGAGGGGATCATAGAATACACAGACAATTGTGCAACTGCCTCTATGACCAACGGCTGGAGAAGGAACTCTGATGGCAACAATGGTTGCCAAGGCGCACGAAAAACTACCATTACTGGCGAATATCCAAGAGCTTTGCGTCAGGCGACGCCTGTTCCGTGTTAGCAACGAACACATTGCCGAGAAAGGGGCGTCGGTTAGGGTCTGTACGTCCCCAACGGAATGTCCTGTTAACCGTAGGGCCCTGCAAAGGGCAAAGAGGACCAAATCGTCGAAAAAGGTTGCAGTGGCAGCCTGCCCGGTTTTCCGGGAAAACACCCTCATGAAGGAGTAAGCATCATGACCGAGCCGTACAAGCCGAGCGACCCGCTAGTGTGGGTCAAAGACAGAGAGGGGAATGAGTTTATCTGTCACCTTAGCCAATTGAAGGATCCCAAGACGGCAAGCAAAGAGGAACTTGCTCAGTGCGTCGATTCCGGTTCCGCGGCCTACGATCCGGGCAATTGACACACGGACAATTGAGCTTGGATTTGCTATCACAATGATTCAGGAGGGGCTTAAATGGCAACGAGCCCCCCTGAACGACCCAGCATATGATACCGCGAGGGCAATCCGAGTGTCAGAATTGCGAGTTGCATAATGAGGCACGATGAAGTCAAGGTTGAAGTTCCCGGCCAATGCGTGGCAAAGAGAGAAGTCCACGAGATCAGCGCTGTCGACTTGACGAAGATAGCGAAAATCCGGCAGATAGACGATGGTCACCTTCCGCAAAGTATCAAGGATCTGTTCCGGAAATGACGGACGTGGCATCAATTGGTCCCACGGACACTGACCGATGAGCGACAGAAATTACCACGTGGATGGAAGACCAATAGGTCGTCGAAACTTTTCGAAATGTGGTCACGAGCGTCTGTCCGCTGCGCGCAACAGGGTGACGGTTATTCCTGAACGATCACACGAGGAGGAACGAGAAATGGCAATGCTGAAAAGAGGAGACAAAGCTCCTGAATTTAACCTGCTCGACCAGGATGGCAAATCTGTTACCCTGCCAGATTTCAAAGGAAAAAAGATTCTCTTGTACTTCTACCCCAAGGCCAACACCTCGGGGTGCACGAAGCAAGCATGCAGCGTGCGAGACGCGCAAAGCGACCTCCAGGATCTAGGGGTCGTATCACTAGGAATAAGCCCCGATACCCCGGACGCGCAGCGTAAGTTCGACCAGAAGCACTCCCTGGCTTTCCCTCTCCTGTCAGACCCCGATCATAAGGTCGCGGAGCTCTATGGGGTCTGGGGTGAGAAGAAAATGTATGGAAAGTCGTTCATGGGCATAGTTCGATCCTCTTTTCTCATCGATGAGACTGGTAAAATCATGGGGGCTTGGTATAAAATCAAGCCGGAGAGCACGGTGCCGGAGGCGAAGAAGGTCTTGGAATCTCTCTAGCCGGCCTCCAGCAAGCTGCGAGCGATGTTTGCGTTTTCGATTCGTAGCTAAGGGGATTCACGTATAGTGTGCGGGTCCATGGCGAATATCGAGCACTGTGGCCACAGTGAGGTAAATGGTTGCTGTGTGATGGGTAAACACCCGAACGTTTTTCGGCTTACCGCTCCTACGGTTCCACAAGGAGGTACTCAAGGCTGTGAAGGATGAAGCCGCAATCCAAACAGAGATAAGGAAACTCTTCGCCTCACAGAAATTTGCCGTGCTTTCTACTCAGGAGCAGGAGCATCCGTACCTCAGCCTGGTTGCGTTCGCTGAAACCGCGGACCTCAAGCTGATCTTGTTTGCCACGCCGCGGACCACAAGAAAGTATGGCAACATCATCGCCAAGTCCGGGGTTGCACTGCTTGTTGACAACCGATCTAACGAGGTGGCTGACAAGAGCCAGGCCATCGCGGTCACGATTATAGGGAGAGCCCGAGAAGTGGCAGATTCAGAGCGACAAGCACTCAGCAAAGTCTATCTGGAAAAGCACCCGGACATGAAAGGTTTCTTGGCCTCCCCCTCGACAGCTCTTATCATTGCTGATGTAGATTCCTACATCGTGGTCAGCCGTTTTGAACAGGTATCCACACTTGATCTCAAATCCTGAGTAAGGGTCGATAAGCTCAACTCTGATTCCCGGTAGCACGTGTCCTGCATCGAGTCTTCGTGGATGAAAAGTTACAGAATTTCCCTGAGTGCCAGTTTGGCCGCTAAATGTCCGCACATTCCATGCACTCCTCCGCCGGGTGGCATCGAGGAAGAGCAAATGTACAGGCCCCTTACGGGAGTAGAATATGCTCTCCACCTCCCCAAGGGCCTTACAAAGAGTCGCCAGAAGCTTTGGATCCCTCCTGCTATATCTCCACCCACGTAGTTCTCGTTGTATACCTCCATCTCGAATGGCGACATGGTGTGCCTGGCCAGTATGAGATTCCGGAATCCGGGAGCGAACCGCTCCACTTGAGCTTCAATTCGTTGGGTCATGTCAACTTGGCAGCCGTTGGGCACATGACAATACCCCCATGCCGTGTGCAGCCCTCCAGGCGCACGACTTGAATCGAAGAGGCTAGGTTGTGAGAAGAAGACGAACGGCTTTTCGGGAAGCACACCACGCCACACATCGCGCTCTGTTGCCGCGATTTCGTCCAGAGTGCCGCCAAGGTGGAGTGTCGCTGCCGCAGAGCAGCGGGGATCCCTCCATGGAATGGGACCCTTGAGCGCCCAATCGACCTTGAAGACCCCGGAGCCGTATCGATGTCTTCGGAGTCGCGCCAAATAATCTGGTGGAAGCATTTGGCTGGCGATCCTTGCCAGTTGCCTTGGCGTGACGTCGAAAAGAACTACCTTGGCCTTGGGCAAATCGCTCATGGAGTGAACCGGCTTTCCCACTTTGATTATTCCGCCCAGTGACGCGAAATATGCGGCAAGGGCGGCTGCAATTGCCTGGGAACCACCCCGGGCAATGGGCCATCCGACGGCATGAGCGGACATGCAGAGCATGAGCCCGAATCCCGCGCTCGACAGATATTGCAGGGGAAAGATCGCGTGAGAGGAGTTTCCGGCGAAAAGGGCCTGTGCCCTGACCTCCCTGAACCAATCCTGGGCAAGGCCGACGGCAGACCGCATAGCTAGAGAGCCGAATCGAAGAAGCGGCAATGGGCTCCCGGGAATGCCGAGCGGTTTGAGCAGCTCCGGTACCACTTTGTCCCAATCCCCAACACCAGGACCTATCAGTCGACGATAGCAATCTGCGTCCCGACCGAGTCCTTCCGCCGTTGCTTCCAATGATCTTTCAAGGAATACGGCAGGTTCGTCGTCCAAAGGGTGCGCCAGAGGCACAGGGGGATGGATCCACTCGAGCCCATAGGCTCCAAGGTCGAGTGAGCGCAGGAAGGGTGAAGCCAGGGCAAGAGGATGCACGGCGGAACACACATCGTGACGAAAACCGGGAAGCGTGAGCTCTTCCGTGCGAGTGCCTCCGCCAAGGGTCTCCTTGGCCTCGACGAGGAGGGCCGATCGTCCTTCTTGAGCTATAGTTATTGCCGCGGCCAAGCCATTGGGTCCGGACCCCACCACTACGGCATCGAATTCCGATTGCGAAGGCATGCGGTTTGCCTCAGGAGAGATCTTTTCCCTCTAGCGAAACCATCGTTTAGGCTCGTGAATCAGAGTCCTAATTTGAGCATTGTAGTACAGATTCCCAATGTGTGACCACCTCAGCCTCGAGTCCAGACACTCTTGATCAAAAGTAATATCCGCTGGGACTCCCAGGTGAACCGCAAGCGACGTGAGCACGTGGGTCCAAATTCTCGTCTGAATCTTGGAGCCGACCAATCGAAACGCTGCCTCGTAAATGGGATCGCCGGCCCGAGCCAAGCCCAGTATCTGAACGATCGGGCCCGCGCTGTCATCGTGACCGCTGAAACTCACGAAACCGCATTCCGGATGCCCTTGCGGAGTATTGAACGTGAATGAACGTTCGTCGGCATAGAGGACCATGACCCCGGTGGACACGGGACCACCAGGGGTGGACGAATCAATGAGGACGATCTCACCCGGCCTGATGCCATTCTCAGAAGGGTGGAAGCGATTGAAGGACGGTTGGAAGCTGGCGAAGTTCGCTTTAAGAGCTGCAATGGCCTGTTCCGGCGTAATGGTGGGATCTTGGATGTGAAGACGGAATATCTTCTGACATAATGGGCCGAAACCATTGACCGGACCCACTGCACGAAGGCCGTTAACGTTGAGATTCCGGGCTTCTTTGGGCATGGCGGGCACAAACAGCTCGGAAACAGGTTTGGCCCAATTTCTCAAATTAGCCAAGGGATTAGGCTCATCTCTTGTCTGGAAAGACGATTGCACTGTGGGACCCCCTTGAGCAGGGAGCCCGTCACTTTCGCTTGTCTGGATGCTGATCGCCT
>CAYZET010000056.1:0-3763 GCA_964477215.1 uncultured Syntrophaceae bacterium
GGTTTAGAAAGACTCGGTTGGAATTCCTGAAACTCGCAGTCCTGGCGGTGACGAACAAATGAGTACCGTTGATAGTCCTCCATCAATTCATCAAAAGTCATAGATACCTTGCTCAGAATGTCTAATGACACTTCTCCTATAGGCATTCTTTTCACATCATTACCCGTAAGGTTTCGGCCGTTTCCCAGCAATGCAAACCAGAAATCTCAAGACAAGGAGAAGGCTCTTGGTCGACCCCTTTCAGGGTCGGTTCGTGGTTTTGACGCGCCGAATCCAGCGTACCACGGGACTACTGTAGGTGCGCTCCTTCAGAGCGCAAATCCCGACTGAGTCGTGCCAGAATACGTGACCGTAATTATGGAATCGTCTACCAAGCCTCAGCCTCGGAACACGGGGCGCACAGAGAGCATTTGAGGCAGGTTGGGCGGCCTGTACACCTTGTCGCGCATGTGCTCGTCAAAATAGTCGCGAAGCTCCTCGATGGACATTTTCTCTTCGCTGCCCCGATCGCGGAACCGCACGGGAAGCTTATCGCTCTCGAGCTCTCTGTCACCAACCACGATAATCAGGGGAACCCATTCCATCTCAGCGTCGCGGATACGCTTGCCGAGGGTCTCGTTCCGGTCGTCGATGTCTACCCTACCTTTGAGCCGGCCAGCGATCTCTTTGCATGGCTCGATGTGCCGCTCTTTGACTGGAATCAGGCGGGTCTGGGTGGGGGCTAGCCAGAAGGGGTACCCTCCTTTTTTCCCTTCCTTCATCCTCATAGCCTGCTTCTCAAGAAGGGCATACACCGTCCTGTCTATGGAGCCAGACACGGATGCATGGAGCATCAGTGGCACGGCTGAGCTTCCATCAGGTGTCACATAAGTTATCCCGAAAGTCTCGGGGTTCTCCACATCGATTTGCACCGTTGATAGGGCACTCGACTTATCCTGCGTATCGTTGAAGTTCACCTCGAACTTGGTTACAAAGTAGAAGTAGCGCTTGTCCCAGATCTCCAGGAGCACAGGCTGCCCTGCCATCCGGGCGATGTGGTCCACATAGTCCTGGTTTTCTTCGTAGAAGTCTCCCACCACGCGGATAGCGATCCCGTAGTCGCTGCTGTCGAATCCGAGGTTGTTCAGCCATTGGAAGCACAAATCCACTTGCTTGAGCATCTCTTCCTTGGCATGGGGAACATCCGAGCACATGGTGTGCATGTCGGGCATAGTAAACGTACGGAGACGCCGCAAGCCCGCAATTTCCCCGGACTGCTCACGCCTGAAGCTGTGATGCGTGAGCTCATACATGCGTAAGGGCAGATTCTTGTAGCTTATGTTCATGTCGTGCTCGATCAGGAATTGCCCGAAACAAGCCGCAAATCTCAGGAAAAACTCATCACGCTCCGATCGAACCACGTACTGTTTTGCGGGAAATTTATCCAGATACTTTGCGAGAGCAGGATGCTGAAAACTGTACATCACCGGGGTTTCTACCTGCATGGCGCCGTATCGGTTCATCGTCAGGTTTGCCTGCTCCTCCAGGATGCTCTTGAGCAGATACCCCTTGGGATACCAGCGAAAATTTCCCTGATCCGATCCCGGCTCATAGTCGACCAGCTCCTGCTCCCGCATAATCTTGATGTGGGGCGGAGCTTCTTCCGAGACCCGCGTGCCACTGAATTCGTAGTTACGGAATTTCTCAAGAGAGGGGTACGCCGTAAAGTCGAAGCTTTCCGCGGGATGCCGGACACCATCAGGAGTCACAACCAACCATTCCGACTTGATTTCGGCTTCCGCTTTGAGCGCAGCGCTCTCGGCCACACCTCCAGCAGCTCCGGCCGAGATGGTACGGGCCATCTCAGAAAGCGGATGCCCTTTTACCTTGATCTCGAATTCCTTGTAGACCCCGAAAGGTGCCCGATGGACCTCAAATCCAGCCATAGACTCGATTTGGCTCGCAAGGGCCTTGACGACTTTGTCGGCTGCCCGAGGGGCCTCCAGAGAGGACGAGAGATGAGCGTACGGATAGATGTAGACCCGTTTGGTGTTGATCTTTTCACAATGTGTCACTATCTCGTTGACAGCGTTTTCCACAAGCGCTGCGGTGGCGCTGTCGCCCTTTTCCACGGCAACCATACACACGAGAACTTCGCTTGCATGGCCGCGACTCATCTCTTCCGGGATCGGATCGAGCAGTTTGGTTATCGAAGTCTCGCCGGTGACTCGATAGGAAAAATGGTCTGCATGAAGCAGCAAAACTCTCATTATATCCTCGTTTCGTCCTTGAAATCCCCTGTAAACCCGTGGCGCCCCAAAATTTGGAATGTAGAATATTCCTGCCAAATATTCAAGCACATTTCCTGGAGTATTCGGGAAGTCGGGGTCGTCGTGTCTTGTGCTGCGGTCGCCACGTGGCGTCATGGTGAACAATGTTCTTGACACAAAACATAGTTCCGATACAATGATCAGAGACCTCTCTCCTATCTCCCTCATCGGAGGTTCAAACCATGACTCTGCCTGATCGTAACAACCCCTATTCCTTCGATCCATTCCTGAAGAAAGCTCGATCCTTCGACTTCTACCGAGACGACCCCTTCCTCCAGAAACTTGTCAAGCACTTCACCGGGGATCAGTGGCCCGAGCTCCATGAACGGCTCACCGTCTTTTCTACGAAAGCCTCCACCAGATGGCGGGATCTCGCCGACCAGATAGCTCGGTTAGAGGTCCGGCCTCTCCTCGTACAGTACGATGGCCATAACCACAGGGTCGATCGAATCGTTCGGCCCATGGAAGCGCTCGTGCTGGAAAAGGAGGTCCTGCAGGAGAAACTCTTCTCTGCTGCCATGCCTCCCTGGGAAAATCTTGCCAAGAGATACGTCCTCCATCAAATCGGCGAAGCGTGCGTCGGGTGCCCTCTGGCATGCACCGAAGGTCTCATCGCGCTCGCAGAGGAATTCGCTGATACGAACCCGCCGGAGGTGAGCCGAATCCTCGAGCACTGCAAGGAAGGTCTGGACGGTGACTTCGGGATCGGGGCTCAATTCATGACCGAGATACAGGGAGGGTCGGACATTCCCTCCAACGTGCTCGAGGCAGAGCCACATGGGGACCACTACAGGATCTATGGCACCAAGTTCTTCTGTTCCGCGATGCATGCCGACTACAGCGTGATCACGGCAAAGGTTACAGGGAGCGAAGAAGTGGGAACGTTCATCGTTCCATCGTGGCTGCCGGGCAACAAAGCTCTGGAAAGGCGGAACGGGTATCGGATCAATCGCCTCAAATGGAAGCTCGGGACCGCGGAGCTCCCCACCGCGGAAGTTGAATATGACGGCGCACTCGCGTATGCCGTCGGTCCAACGGATAGGGGAGTTGCAAATGCGGTGGGGATAGTGCTCACCCTTTCTCGAGTCTCCGTAGCCATATCGAGTGCATCTGCGATGACGAGAGCAGCGCGGGAAGCCCTCCTGTACGGTCAGTTCAGGGACGTGTTCGGCCGGAAAATTTACCAGTGGTCGCTCGCTGCGAAGCAATTGCAGGACCTGGTCGAAGCCGCTCAGCGGACCGCGGCAGGCCTGTTCAAGGTGTACGATCTCCACATCCGTCTCGGTCGCAGGCTGCAAGCCGGGCTGGATTCGTCGGAACCTATGGAGGTTCGTCGCCGTCGCTTCGACTTGCGAGAGCTCATTATCCTGCAGAAGATGTGCACCGCGTTTGAGACCGTGGATGTGCTCCGCAAAGCGATCTCGATCTTCGGCGGACACGGAGTGATCGAGGAC
>CAYZET010000056.1:3773-13244 GCA_964477215.1 uncultured Syntrophaceae bacterium
GAGCTGTGGGAAGGGCCGAGAAATGTCTTGCTTATACAGGTATTTCGCGACCTTCAGCGGGTTTCGTCCTGGTACTCTCCGGAGGAGTTCATCAGGAGCATCTTGAGCGGGGCTCCGGACGACACCGTATCCGCACTGGGGGCTGAGTTGAAAGAGTTTCTCTCTCGACCGCCATTCCAGGATCCCGACCCGGCTTCCATGAGGAGAGCAGAGGCGTGGGACATGTTTTGCGACACATTGTTCAAGACCTACCAGACGGTCGCTCTCAACGAGGTGGGCAAGGCCCCCATTATCCCTAAGCCAAAAACGGATTGACCATCTGATTCAGGGGATCGAGAGACGCCACTTCGACGCATAGAGGAGAAGGAAATGGGATTCACTATTGGAGACATGGTTCGACATCGAGCGCGGCTTTCACCTTCACGGGAAGGCTTCGTGGGTCAGAATTACCGCTATACCTTTCAGGAGGTGAACAACCGTGCAAATCAATGGGCGGCCTACCTCATGGCTCAGAACCTGAAGGCCGGTGACCGTGTGGCCGTTTTGTGCAAAAACGAAGAGCACATAGGGACTGTTCTTTTCGGATCCGGCAAGATCGGAGTCATCACGGTCCTTCTGAACTGGAGGCTTCAGGGAGCCGAGCTGAGCTACATTCTCTCGGATTGCGTGGCCACCATGCTGGTCTACGATGCAGAATTCGCTCAGACAGTCGAGGAGCTCAAACCGCAAATCCCCACACGTTCCTACGTGTGCGTAGGTGGGAGCGAGGCCAGCGTGGATTTTCATGCAGCTCTGGCCGGAAGCTCGGCCGAGGAGCCCGCGTATCAAGGAATCGGTGACGATCCAGCGGTGATCATGTACACCTCCGGGACCACCGGGCGGCCAAAAGGCGCGGTTCTGAGCCATAATAATCTCCTGGCATCTTCGCTGGCTATCTCTCACTCCATCGTATGGAACCGTGACCATCGCTTCCTGCTCATGGCGCCGTTGTTTCATATTGGGGGCCTTGCTCCGCTCGTCACCAACGTCCACACGGGAGCCATGACCTATTTCCTGCCGAACTTCGACCCGGCGGTGGTTTGGAAGATAATTGCACAAGAGAAGATAACCACGATGATGTCCGTTCCGCTCATGCTGCAGGCGATGCTCATGGTGGCCAAAGCAATGCCCGTTGACCCATCCAGCCTCATCACGATTACCTGCGGTGCTTCCGCTGTTCCTGAAACGCTCATCCGGGCTTACCTGGAAATGGGGGTGAAGGTCCAGCAGGTTTACGGTATTACGGAATACTCGGGAGCGGTAACGTTTTGGACGCACGATATGCCCCTGGAAACCTGCAACTCCCAGGGAAAATCGGTGTTCCACGGAGAGCTCAAGGTGGTTGACCCTGCCACTGGCATAGAATTACCGGCGGGGAACGTAGGTGAGATCGTGTGCACGGGGCCCATGACTTTCACGGGCTACTGGAACAATCCGGAGGCGACCGAAGCGGCTCTCGTTAACGGATGGTACCGTACGGGAGATCTGGGCAAGAAGGATGAGGAAGGATTCGTGTACGTGGTGGATCGGCTCAAAGATATGATCATCAGCGGAGGAGAGAATATCTACCCGGCCGAGTTGGAGACCGTTATCCTTTCCCATGAGGCCGTTGCGGAAGTAGCGGTCGTGGGGCGACCCGACCCCAAATGGGGTGAAATACCTCGGGCCTACGTGGTCAAGAAGCCTGACAAGGAGATCGCGGCGGAAGAGATCGTTCAGCTTTGCCGTGAGCGGCTTGCCTCATACAAGTGTGTCAAGGAAGTTCGTTTCGTTGACGCTTTGCCAAAGAATCCGGTCGGCAAGGTGCTCAAGACGGTTTTGAGAGCTCAGGAAGGGTGACGGGCATTTGCCGAAGGGAACGGCACCGGTTACCGCGAGGATCTCGGTGCGAATTCGCCGTAGCGCCCGCCGCGATTCTCTTCTTGAAGAGACTTTGAGGTACGGGCGGGTTTGGAGCCCGCCCTGTTGCGCAGGAAAGCGGCAACGACCGCTGGCGGCACCATCTCTGGCAGATCTTCAGACCGCCCCCTTTTCAAAGATTGTAGCGACCAGTGATGCTAACCGATGAACGTGGCGCCTGGTCTCTTCCGTCGTCCGGCCTGGATAATTCCTGAACGTAATAAGAATCCCGTTGAGCGCAGCAAAGAACGCGTGAGAAACCAATCTCACATTGCCTCTTACGCCTGCCTGCACAAAGATTTGGTCGAACACATCCAGGAGCCGTCTTTCCATTTCGTTGAATCGTGCAACAGCCGACTCCTTGATAGTCCCGTGGATCATGAAATGGGTCATCATCTCAAAAAATGAGCCGTGTTCAAGCAGGTACTGGACGAAGTCTCTCGCTGTCTCTTCTGCAGTGCGATCCGACGCCTTTCTCAGAATGCTCTGCAACCTTCCTTCCATTTCCTGGCACTGGCGAGCGAATGCCTCTACAAAAAGGTCGTCACGGTCCGCGAAGTACCGGTAGATCGATGCAGGTGAAATCCCTGCCTGCCGAGCGATATCACGCATTCCGACCTCTTTGAACGACTTGTGGCCAAAGAGGCTGATGGCAGCGTCCATAATGAGGTTCTTTCTCACCTCGCGTTCTTGTTCTCGGAGATCTTTTAGGGTGGAGCTCGACTTCCTCATTCAGCACCGCACACGTCGAATCTGACCTGTCGGTCGTGGGCCCGCCCTTAGGAGGGCCAGCTCCACGCTATCATGCGACAAGAATGATTTCAATTCGTGCATGGGGTCAGGTCTTGTTTCTTGACGAATCCATGAGGACGATGGTCGGTGAATAGGCCACTAGCTTGGTCTAAACCGGGCAGGCAGTTTATGAGGTGACAGGAAGATCAAAAAACAAGACCTGACCCCTCGTCCGTCGCTCCCGTGCAGAAGATTCTGTCTCCTGCACGGGGGTCCGCTCGCTCGACGGACGCCTTCCCTCCATATTGATGACCTGGGCAGGAAGGAGGGAATTTTTCTGTGATCACGTGCAATAGGGGAAGCATAAAGCGTGCCAGGGCGGCACGTGAGGATGTTTCCTAATACAATGTGTTATTTCAATACAATAGATTGTGGAGGCGCTTCGAGATCACGGCGGCTGGAACCGCCGAAGGAACGATACGTGTCAAAATCGCGTTGTACGAAGCTTGCATCAGCTAAATCAAAGGGTTATTGTTTCGCTTTTTGCGTGAAAATCACTCGTCGTGCTCCACTAGCGTGTCATTTTGACTCGGCCGGGCACTCTGGCGCGATGACTGCCACGCATATTCAATGCATAGCAGTATACCTACATTCACAGGCACTCCGCAACACGCTGAGATCCGCCACTGCGGGTGCGGCATTCGGGTGGGACGTCACTGCCCGGCCCTCTACTCATCTTCTTTACCTTCTCTTGAGCCGGATTCTTCTTCCGCGGCAGCATGGGACTTGATCTGTTCGGCGTATTGAACCACCTCCTTCAGAAGGGGCTCTATGACGAGGGTCCACTCAGGATGCTCCTTCAAGTTGAGCGAGCCTGTCTCCAGCACCTTGGCCATGACGAACAATTTGGTTCGAACATCGTACAATTCTTTATGCACTTTCTCCACGGTCCATTTCTTTTCCGACATTCCGGCCTCCCTCCGGGAAACTTTCCGACAAGAACCTTTCCCATGAACCCGACGCCTTGTCCACCGTTGCTCATGGTCAATACATTCAGTATCACCGAACGACGGGTCAGCGCAACTCTCTTGATGAGTCCCACGATTCATGGTGACATGCTTGTAAATCGGGGCTGCAAATGGTACCTTTGGTCGGGACGACGCCCATGGGAAAACCAAACCCGGGGGGCAAATCGTTTGTATTCGCCGGCGCTCGTGTGGTGCCAGCGATATTTGAGGCGGCCGTCTGCCCCGCGTGAAGCAGGTCTTGTCCTCATGCCGGCGCGTGCTTCTGCAGGAGTATAGGCGTCCTCGCGAAAGCGGGCAGCAAAAACGGGGCTTTTCAAGGCGAGAGGGGTTGTGCCGATGGGGATCTTGGACTTTGTCAGAAGCGAGCTGATCGATGTCATCGAGTGGATCGACGACAGTGGCGACACGCTGGTGTGGCGCTTTCCGGACCAGGACCACGCAATAAAGAACGGGGCGAAACTGACGGTGCGAGAAAGTCAAGCAGCGGTTTTCGTCAATGAAGGGACCGTTGGAGACGTTTTCATGCCCGGTCTCTATACCCTCACCACTCAGAACCTTCCCATTCTGACCACTCTGAGGTCCTGGAAATACGGCTTCGACTCACCCTTCAAGGCAGAAGTCTACTTTGTAAGCACGCGAAACTTCCTTAACCTCAAGTGGGGTACCCAAAACCCGATCATGATGCGAGATTCCGATCTTGGGGTCGTTCGGTTGAGGGCATTCGGCACGTACGGAATCAGGGTTTTGAATCCTCGCCTGTTCATGAAGGAAGTCGTGGGAACCGAAGGGTCGTTCACGACAGACGAGATCGAAGGCCAATTGCGCAGCATGTTGGTCTCCGCATTCACGCACGGGTTGGCATCGGCCGGGATAGCAGCCCTGGACTTGGCCGCAAATTACCGCGTCATGGGTGAAAGGGCCAGAGGAGGGATGGACGAAGAATTTCAGCGCTATGGCCTGTCGCTCACCATGTTCATCATCGAAAACATCTCTGTCCCACCTGAGGTCGAAAAGATGCTCGATGTCAGGACCCAGATGGGGATAGCAGGAGACTTGGGCAGGTACACCCAATTCCAGACAGCTCAGGCCATTCCCGAGGCAGCACGGGCCGGCGGAGCAGGGGAATTCATGGGCATGGGAGCGGGAATTGCCATGGGCCACCAGATGGCCAATGCCATGGCGGGGAGCTTCCGACAGCAGCAGACCACGGGCACAGAAGCGGGGCAACCTGCTCGCACATTCCAGGGCGGGGCGGCGGAGAAGTTCTGCTCCCAGTGCGGCAAGCAAATACCATCGGGAGCCAAGTTTTGCCAGGAGTGCGGCGCTCCTCAGCAGCAGGTGTGTCCTCACTGCGGAGCAGCCGCCGATACGCGGGCAAAGTTCTGTCAGGAGTGCGGAACAAAACTAGGATAAGACGTATCCTCTCTCTTGCGGCCCGCGATGATCCGGAGAGCTCTCATCAGGCGGGTCTGAAGCCCGCCCGTCCCTCAAGGCCAGTTCAAGACAAGAATGCCGGCGAGACGCTGGCGCTACGCCTATTCGCGCCGAGATCCCCCTAGTAGGTGGGCAAACCTGCCCTAAATTGAAGATGGTCGCCCCTGCTACCATTCTCAGCGTGGGGCTCTGCAATGAGGTAGACCGCGTTGCCGTCATTACGAAACGACGGTCTCGGCACAGACCGCTGAGATCGGTCTGCGCTCACGGGAATTGCCCGGGGGCTCTCCTCATAGTCACCGTGGAATAGGCTCGATGTCGCATTGATCTCCGAAATGCTCCAACACATCCCGTTGGAGGTTCACCAGTGTCTCCTGGTCCTCAATTTCCACGACAAGCTCGCCGTTATCGAATGTTTTCAGCCTCCCATGTTTCTCGATTACCTCGATCGCCTTAACCGGGTTGATCGTAATCCACCCCTTCATTCTCTGGAGAAGCTCGGCACCGGAGAAGCCTCGCTCTATCACAAGATCCACGTCCCGGAACTTGGCCTGCCAACCAATGACCGCGGGCTTGACGAGCACTGGCAGCACCGGATCGTGCATGGCCGCGCACCGAAACCAGACTTTTGCTCTGATCATTCTGTGTCTCCTTCTGTTTGAAAACGATTGCATCAGACTTTTTTCGGTTATGGTATGATATTCCCTCTCTTTTCCCTTTGGATATCAAAACACAGGAAAAATACCTTTTCAAATCGATCGAACTGTGTTATAGAGTAGCCCATTAAGTAATGAATTTGACAAGAGAAAATGAAGGGCGTTTTCCTATTCATGAAATACCATCCTGGTCGGCTCTGTGTCAGAGGTTTGTGCGGAATTCCTGCAATTCTCTTTTTCAGTCTTGCCTGCTTCGCTCTGCTGTCCTGGTCTGGCACAGAGACGTTCGCGGCAGGAGGGGGGACGCCGAAAAGTCAGAAGCCTGCTGAAAAGAAGAAGGCGCCCGTCAAACCACGAGCCGTCAAGGCACAGAAGCCCGCAAATAGCGTTCAGGCCAAGGCGGCGTACTGCGTCGACTTGCATGAGAAAAAGCCCATAATCTCCCGCAACGCGGACAAGCAAATGCCAGTAGCGAGCCTCACCAAACTGGTCACCGCTCTCGTCGTCCTGGACCGTATGCCCGGACAAAGAATGGTGACCGTGCCGGAGCACGTCAAGAAGATACCAAAGTCCGTAGTCGGATTGAAGCCGGGGGACCGCGTCGCAGTACGGGACCTGCTCCACGGATTGCTAATCAGTTCCGGCAACGATTGTGCTGAGACCCTGGCCTATGCGTACCCGGGCGGGAGGAAGGCGTTCATCTCGGCAATGAACCGCAAGGCGAGAAGCTTGGGAGCCAAGCACACTGTGTTCTACAATCCCAGCGGGCTTGACATTCGGGTGCCTGCTCCAGGGAAAGACGAAAAATCGAAGCAGGTTCGCTCGAACGTTTCTACAGCTCGGGAAATGGCCATCATCGCTCGTACGGCCTTTTCCAACAAGACCATCAAGCGGATCTGCGCGAAAAAGTCCTACGTCATGCACAGTTCGCTAAGTGGGCGAGGGTACCGTATCCGTACGACGAACCGGCTGCTCAAGGACAATCTCCCAGTGGTAGGAGGCAAGACAGGATATACCGCACGCGCCGGCCATTGCCTGGCTTCTGCATTCACACCTGGAGGGCGTGTATTTCTCATTGTGGTCCTGGGGAGCCCCGATCATTTCCACGACACGCGACTCATTTACCGCAAGGCGCTGCGCGACACGGAGAAGTCTCGTGATGCAGCCCGTCAAAGAACGAAACAACCTCGCGTTGCCTTATATCCGGGCCACTAATTGATACATCCAGCGAATGCGGGCCGGGACTTTTCTTTAAGGCCCTCGTGTTACGCCGTTTTTTCATCTCTATCCCATCAGCAGCTCCCCCTGTACCACGACCCATCTCGGCCGGACAATCGATGATTGATTGACAGACCGTAGCGGATGCTGTGTACAATAATCAAGAAGGTCGGGCAGGCACTGGGGTTCGCGTCGCTAAGTGCGGTGAGCCCGCTGGACACTGGAGATCATAAATCGCTATCGGAGAGCAAGAGCCACAGGGGGTGTATCGTGTCCCAATCGAATTCAACCGTCATCAGAATGTCTGATTACCACAGGAAAAGATCAGGAGGACTCATGAACGGCATCGGTTTATGTGCCATCTTCTCCCGGGAAGGGGACTGGGCCTTTGACTACGCCCTGTCGTTGGCGAGGCACCACAAAACCAAGCTGAATATCTTTCATTTCCTCGAATCACCATACCAGCTCAGGCGGGATCTCGTCTTTGTCGATGCTGAGAAGAAGGAAGTGGCCGCTGTTACTCCAGAGCTCATCGCCAAGAAGGATAAGGAGCTCAGAGAGTCTTTTGACGACCGTCTGGGAGAATATACGGACGTGGGGTTTCGCCTCTGCGAAGGAAACGACGAATGGGAGCTGCGAAAGTGCTTCCGCAAGGGGGAGTACGAAATACTGGTGGTCGGGTATCACGGAAAGGGAGTCCCTTTTGGGGGAACCACCACGATCGACGAGTTCGCTGCCAAGTTCAAGGGACCCGTTGTTCTCGTCGGACCGGATTCTCCCGACTCCTTCTACATCAACGAGCCCGCGAGGCAGCGGTTGGAAGACTTGATGATCCCTGACGGTAAGTGGAGACTGATCGATTGAGAAGATCGCTTTGGCGCTCGCGTGCAACGTGCGGCACGATTGAGACCGGATTCGGGATATGCAGACCCATACGGGGTTTCTCCAAGATGAACGTGGACTATGGCTTCAACGAGGCCTTACCACGATGATGGCTTCCGTCGAGCTCAGGCATACCTTGCCCAAGACACCAGAGGGGACGGCACGGCTTTCCGGATTCGGGGCATTCACCCTTGGCGTCCACGAATCCGGCCGTCGTTTAGAGGCACGCCGATTTCGGGAAAGGATCCTACGTGAAATTCTCAACCAACGAGGAATTCGAGCTGCACGTCCATAAGTGCTTCGGTAAGATTTTTGAGCTGCTTCAAAAGGTGGATGGTGTGGTGAAGGAAGGCGCAGACAAGGAAGAAGCCGCAGGCACATGCGGAGTCATGTCCGATCTGCGGGATTGGGTAGAAGAAGCGATCCTTCATTGTCACTTGGCTTGGCAATATCACCGTCTCTCAAGGGTCTCAGGTAGAAACACCTGGGATAGCGTAGAAAGCAATCCTGCCTCCCCAGCCCCTCCTCTATCTGACAACACCTGACCGTCCGATCGGTTGCGCTCCGTTGCGGAGCCACGGGAACCGATCCCTCAACACGGTCGACCATGAGGCAAACAGCGTCAACTGGTTTAGGCACGCGTCCCTGAGGCCTTGATCGACGGCGGGTTCTTCAGCGGGATTCTCGCAGTGAACACGGACCCCGATCCCAGTCCGGACGCGACATGGATGCTGCCGCCGTGCTCCTCGACGATCTTTCTCGTGACCACCAACCCAAGACCCGTCCCTTTCGATCCCTTTGTCGAATAGAATTTCGTAAACAGGTTCTCCGCCACATCGTCACTCATTCCTGCTCCGGTGTCGGATACTTCGAAGACGACGCTGTCCGATTGGACGTATCCCGTAAGAGAAATTCGATGGCCTTCCTTGGACTCTGCCGCCAGGCATGCAGCGATAGCGTTCGAGACAAAATTCGATAAGCACGCGTGGATGCCGTCAGGATCGAGGACTGCCATGCCAAGTGAGTCAGGGAAGTTTCGGACCAGCTCGATGCTTTCCTTGGACACCTTTTCCCGGTACAGGGTATAGACGTCACGCAAGATCTCAGCAGGATCGCACTCCCGGTATTCAGGCTCTCTTTCCTTGGACGCGTAGAGAATGTCCTTCACCAGGTCTGAGACCTTGTTCACGTTCTTTTTCACCATCTCCCACCCCACGCGAACGCGGTCTTCCTTTCCCTTGTTCAGACCGGAATCGACCATGTAGACTCCGCCTTCCAGTCCTGCGAGGATGTTCTTGATGGAATGGGACATTCCGGCAATAGTTTCTCCTAGGATGGCTAGCTCGCTTTGGAGGAGCTTCAGCTCACTGATATTGGTGCACATCTCCATCACTGCGACCGTTGTCCCCTTCTCATCGGTGATAGGAGAAGTCTGAATCAACACGTGGATTTCTTTGCCGTTGTGCCGCCAAACATCTTCGGAGCCATGGGATTGTCCGTCTGCAAAGGTTTTCTCAACTGGGCAGTTGTCGCATTTGGTTTCCCTGCCCTTGTAAATCCTGTAACAATACTTTCCCCAACTG
>CAYZET010000056.1:13254-17708 GCA_964477215.1 uncultured Syntrophaceae bacterium
CTTCATATCATCAAAAGGAACAAGGAATTCTGCGGCAAACTGGTTGTTGTAAAATGCAATTCTGAAGTTCGTGTCGACAACGGTCAGGAAGCACGGGACGTTCTGAAAGAGATGGCGGAACTGTTCTTCTTTGCGCTTCAACTCCGCTTGCAGTCGCTCAACTCTCGTTACATCGACCGCCATCTCGAGGACTTCCGCGACATGGCCCTTTTCATCTCGAATGGGCGAAGTGTGAACAATGACAAATGCCTTCCGGTCACCGAGCGACCACACCTCTTCCGAGCGGTGCGAAAATCCATCGGTAAAGGTTTTCTCAACCTGACAATGGTCACACTTGGCATCTTTCCCCTTGAACCCCTGGTAACAAGGTCTGCCCGCCTGCTCCCCGAACTCCGATTTGAACGACGCGTTGGCCGCAGTAATTCGGTAGCTCCGATCCACGACGGTCAAATAGCAGGGAACCTGTTCGAACAATTCCTGGAATTGGCGACGGCTCTGCTCGAGCTGCCTGGTCCTGTCATTGATTTGCCGGCTCATGTCATCAAATATACGCGACAATTCAGCGATCTCGTTTGAGCCCCGCGCTGTCGACCTTTCAGGAGTGTACTGTCCTCGCGCCATCTTCCGTGCATTTTCCTGAAGCCTCTTGGTGGGCGGTATGACACCCAGGACAACTGCCAGTCCGCTCACACTGGAAATCAGAATGAAGAGCAGGAAGGCGAAAAGCATGGTCTGAAATCTAAGGTCGTCTATTTTGGCCCTCAGATCGTGCAAAGGCACGGTGAGCTCCAACGCGCCAAGTGACTTTTCCGTGTACGGGCTGGCGTGACAGCTCCCTGTCGAGCAGCTCACCGTGTTTCTCAAAGGACTCACAACGTTGAGGCTGTTGCCGTCTTCCACAAACCGGTATTGTGCCTGCGTGTTTTCAGCCACGTCGCGGAGCAGCGGATTCACCGAAGCAACCGATGCGTTGCCGAGGCTGAGGGCTCTGTCCAGGTTGCTCGTGTAGTGTAGAATCCCCTTGTTATCGTATATGTTGATCTCCTCGAAGTTTTCCTTCTCTCCGATAGCCCGTACGATCTGTTGGATCACTTCCCGATTCTTCGTCATCATGCCGTTCCAGATCGCGGCTTCAATCACCTCGGAGTCTTTCAACGCGCCATTGATCTTTTCCTGAATCAATGTCTGTTCTTGGCGAGATATTGCCTGATACGCAAACGCCACCACTGCAACGAACGTGATCAGGCCTGCGAAGAAGCTTAGCTTGAAAGACAGGCTTGCAACAGACTTCCTTATGAATTCTGCCGATTGCTTGACCATCTTGGAGAGCCTTCACGATTGAGGTACCGCAATTCATCCGCGATGAATATCCGGCCGGGGACATTAATTTGATCGATTGGCGAGAAATTCTCCCGCAGGAACACGCTACTCCCCAACGGACGCATGTAAGCACGATTTGTGCCAAAGTCTCTTACCCGACGGCACTCAACCGTCCCCGAGCACAAGCCCACATTTCGGAACCCGGCGGGCAGGACCGTGGACGGCAACCACCTGAATTTTGTTCACAATTTCTTGTGGAAGAATCCGCTGAGAGTTCTTATGAGAGGTGACTCCCTGCCCCGTCAACCCGATTTTCAGCGGCGGAAGAACCAGCCTTCCTGCAGTCATCGCTGGAGGCCAAACTCCGAATCGTGGATCGATTTCAGTCAGATGGCGGACTCTCCGGGCAGGTGGACGGTCCGCCCTATCTCGCTCCCTTGACTTCGTGTAAAGAATGCTGACACCCCCTTAGAGACAGACACGTTGGTCCCCTCCTCTTTGGAGATGTCACAGGAACTGTAGATCACCCGTAAAAGTATGTGCCAATGGCTTTGATCAGAATCGCCGATAACGTCACGACAACCGCAGCGTGCGAGAAAAAGCCGATCATTACTTTCTGCGACGAATCACTGCTGCCGCGGCTGAGACGGTAAATGACCATCAAGCTAAGAACAAGACCTGCAAGGATCACTATCACTTGCGCAGCGTGGGTGATCGATGGCGAGATCTCTATGGCAACGGCTCGAAAGATCTCAAAGCCGAAGGTTTGCCAGGCCAGCTTCGGCAACTGGGTACCCAGGTGCACCAGATAGTACGAATGGAACGCAAGGTACGCAGCGAGGGTGAGGGGAAGGAGCGCCAAGCCGAAGCGTGCGAAATTATCTCGAAAGCCGTCGCCGAAAACGCGGCGCGAGACCAACGAAGCCGCGACTGTTCCCCCATTGACGCCGAGCACGAGCAGTAGGAAGGTAACGGTAATTCGAGCCGTTTCTCCCAGCGGAACGTGCGAGCTCACGTCCGCGTACCACGCCATTCTGACAATCATTTCGCTGAGGAGGCCACCGATCAGCCCGAGGACCAGAAAAGCCGTGCCCGCTCTGGGATTGCGAATCTCCCAGATTTCGCGGCCGGGCATCCTCAGATTAAGCATGATGGCATCGTGCGGACAGTTCTTGATGCATTGTGCACATAGGTTGCACCAGCGGTTGCTATGGAGTCTGGGACCGGCGTTTCCGAAGGGGCAGCCGTCGTCGGAGTCGGTTCCTACGTAGCACTCGTTCGTCGAACACTGAGAGATACACACATTGCGATTTGCCCGCAATTCAATGAGCGAGGTCTTGGCAAGAATACCGATCATCCCGCCAAGTCCGCAAAGATGCTGGCACCACGACTTGCGCTCGTACACTATTGCCACGAGTATTGCGGAGCCGAGCATGGCCAAAAGGAGCAGCCCCAGAATAACTGGCGAGCTTCGTATGTCCGTCACGGTCTCGAACCAGATGATGAAGAGAACCGCTCCTGCCACCACAAAATCACTGTGGAGCTTTAAGAAATCTGGAAACGGCTTACCGAGATTCACCACGCGTTTAGCCAAATTGCCCATCGTCCCTATGGGACAAATCGCGCACCAGGACCGTGCGCCGAGAAATGCTCCGAACATCAGCAGAGGCCATCCCAGGGCCCAACTTATCAGGGAGGCCGGGTTCTTCAAGGGGTCCGACGGGCCGAAAAAGAGTACGGCCAACATAATGACGAAGAAGGGTGCAACAGCACTTTGGAGAATGGCGGGGAACAAAGGGCTTCGAACAGCCTGCTGCACGGGCTTGAATTGGAGCAGATTGAGCTTACCTTTTCCTTCGAACTTCTTGAGGTCAAATGAGATGTCTTCCGGCCGTAGCACTCCTCCGTGGGATACGAGGATGGCACGCTTCAGGGTAGTGGCCAGCTCCATGTCATTTCCCGGCCAACGGTAGTTCACAAGGATTTTCAAGGTCTCTTTGGGCAGCTCGGCCACCGGACGTCTCAGCTCCTGGCAATATTTGGACAGGTAATGGGTAACCAGGCCAGGGATTTCTCTGCGTCTTGTTCTCAGGGGGGGAATGGTGATTGCCCAATCCAGAAAGGAGTACAGCAAGGGGTGGTCCTCAACCGTAATCTCGGAGGCTTCCAATCGAGTCGTAGCGATCACGCGAACTCTTCCCTTTCTTGAGCGCACTCCTCCTGACCGACGAAACGTCCCTGTGACAAGAGCTTCGAGAAGCTTCAATTGCATTACGCGAGTAAGCTTATCCACACCACGAATCAGCAGGGTGCCGCCTTCCGTCAGATCGAAGTATCCGGGTGACTCCTTCACTCCTCCATCGGGAGCCTGCTCTTCGGCTCCGAAAAAGAGCTCAACCTGCTTTCGAGTACGACTCTCCTCGTCCACAGGGATTCCCTCCGGGGGTACTCCATCGTTACCACCTATATCCACTCTGAGAAGATCGACCTGGAGGAACACCTCCTTGCCGTGATGGCTCATTCCGTAGAGGGAATGTGCGATCCCTTCTTTTCCCACACCGGGCTCCCCGATAATCAACACCGGGCAGTCCGAGGTGGCCAATTCCTCGACGCGAGCGGTGACGCGCTTTCGGATGTAATCCCCCATGAAGAAGTCCGGGAACACGTGCTCTTGCCGACTTATCATGTCCTGGAGGGCTCGGCGCTTCATCTTCGTCTCGAAGATGGTCTGATGCAAACGGATTATCTTGCGCCCAAGATTCGTTACCAGGGGGATCGTGAACTCCGGCCCCTGCCTAAGAAGATTCTCGAAATCCGCGGGGGCTATCTCGATGACCGTGCAAAGTTCCTCTGCCATTACCAGCGAGCTCGAAGGCCATGGGCCGCCTATGAAGAAGCTGACCTCAGCGAAAATGTCCCCGGACCTCAATTCATCGACGATCATTTTCTCGTCGCCTTCGCATAAAACCAGGCTAGCCCTCCCCGAGACGATATAGGTAACGTGATCTCCCCTGTTACCAGGCCCGACGATGTAATCACCGGTGTGGTACTCTCGAGGAACGACTTTGTCCCTCAGAATCTCTCTAATTGGCTCAGGGAATCGGTCGAGAGATCCGCCAATGGTCCCAGCGGGG
>CAYZET010000057.1:0-17597 GCA_964477215.1 uncultured Syntrophaceae bacterium
TGTCCCGATAGAATATTGTGATTTTTGTTGCGGGATTGGCCTCCTTCAAGAGGATGGCATTCTTTACCGCTGTCATGCAGCAAATACGGGAGCAGTACGTGCGTTCCTGACAACGGGAGCCCACGCATTGGATTATTGCCACGTTTTCCGGCGAGGATAATCCCTCGCGCATCATCAATTCCAAATCGTAATGCGTAACGACTTTCTCGCCATCATACCCGAAGAACCCCTGATCCGGCTTCAGCACCCGCGCTCCCACGGCTACAACGATGACACCGGTCTTGATGGAGATGTCCCGGCCGTCCTCGGTGATGGACACCACGTAGTTGCCAACGTATCCTTCCACCTTCGTCACGCAGGACTTAAGATGAACCGTGACCTTTGGATTCTCGTCCACACGGCCCACCAGGTCTTCCACGAGCCTCGCTGCGGGCTCGTGAGTGGGAAGCACGAGATTGACCGAGTTGAGCAGGCCTCCCAAGCGGTCCTGCTTTTCGACGAGATCGACTTCGTATCCCATGTTTCCCAGAGCCATCGCAGCGGACATACCGGAAACGCCTCCGCCGATCACGAGTGCCCTGTGGGTGAGGCCTAGCTGGATTCGGCTCAAAGACCGCAGGCGGGCTGCCTTGGCCACCGCCATGGCGATCTGTCCTTTGGCTCTTTCGGTCCCTTTCTCCTTTTCCCGCATATGGACCCATGAGCATTGATCGCGTATGTTGGCCATCTCGAAGAGATAAGGATTGAGGCCCGCCTCTTCGCATGCCCCCATGAACAGAGGCTCGTGGGTACGCGGCGTGCACGAGGCCACCACCACCCGGTTGAGGTTTTCCTTGGGAATGGCAGATTTGATCTCGTTGATTCCGCCTTCGGAGCAGGTGTAGAGATTCTCCTGGACAAAAACCACGTTGGGGAGCGTTTTCGCGTACTCCACCAACTCTTTCATGTCCAAGTATCCTGCGATGTTTGAACCGCAATCACAAATGAACACCCCGATGCGTATACCCGATCCTGACGTATTTTCCAATGATGTATCTCCTCAGACCGCGAGGGCCCTACCGCCAGTCATGACCACTTCAGCCGCCCGAGCTGCCGCACTGCTTGCCTGAGCAACAGACTCCGGGATATCCAGAGGACCCTGAGCACAGCCGCACGTGAATATCCCCGGTACGCTTGTATCCAGTGGCCTATTCGGATGCGTTTTGACAAAGTTGTTTTCCTCGAGCTCAACGCCGAGGAGCTTGGAGATCCCGACTACTCCCCTCGCGGGCGAGCACGCATTGGCAAGGATCACCATGTCCAAAGTCATGCTCATTACCTTGCGCTGCTCGGTGTCTTCGTAGTGCACCACGGGATTGAGATCTTCGTCCTGTGTGACTTCTGCGACCCGTCCCCGTATGTACTTGAGCCCCGATACCTGTGCGCCCCGAACCTTGTATTCCTCGAATCCTTTGCCCACAGTCCTGAGATCCATGTAGAAAATGGAAGACTCGGTCTCAGGCTCGTGCTCTCGTGCAATAATCGCTTCCTTGATCGAGTGCATGCAGCAATAGCTGGAGCAGTACTTGTGAAAGCGAAAGTCTCGAGACCCCACGCACTGGATGAAGCCGAGCTTCTTGGCAGTGTGGTATTTCTTCACATGATCTTCCAGCCACTCTGCCTCCGCTTTGAGCTTCGCCAGCGCCTCATTGTCCTCAGCCTTTTCCGCCTTCTTGATCTGCTTGGCAAGATCCTTGAGACGGATCTCGCCGCGGACCACGGAGGGGCGGGACAGGTGCCCTTTGGTCGGACCGCCCGCGCTGAGCAGCCGCTCCATCTCGAGGGACGAGATCACGTTCGGGAGGCGGCCGTAGCCGTACTCCGGAATCTGGGTGGCGTCGAACATCTCGTATCCTGTTGCCACGATGACGGCTGCCACCGTGAGCTCCACATCGGTATCCTTCTGCTCGTAATCTATGGCTTTTGCCTGACACACCTTGGCGCAGACGCCGCACTTACCGCCTTGCAGCACTTTGCAGGCCTTCGGGTCGATGGTGTATACGGACGGGATTCCCTGAGCATAATCCTTATAGATCGCCTTCCGGTCATCCAGTCCAAAGTTGAACTCATTGGGGACTCTCGTCGGGCACTTCTCGGCGCATGCGCCGCACGCCGTGCATCTGGTGTCGTCCACGTATCGCGCCTTTCGGTGCACCTTCACTTTGAAGTCGCCCACCTGTCCTGAGAATTCCGTTACCTCGCTGTACGCCAGTACGTCAATGTGAGGATGTCGACCGACATCCAGCAGCTTAGGCGACAGAATTCATATGGTGCAATCGTTGGTCGGAAAAGTCTTGTCCAACATGGCCATCTTGCCGCCGATGCTGGGGTTCCTTTCCACCAAGTGGACCTTGATTCCCATTTCGCCGAGGTCGAGCGCAGCCTGCATGCCCGCTATACCGCCTCCGATGATGAGAACTTCGTTTGATGCCATTGTCTTACCGTCCCTGGGAGATCATCCCCATGAGAATGCGTTCTCCGAAAAAGCCCGCATCACTACTAAGCCTTGATGGCCTTCGCCAACAAGTCGTTGATATCTTGGATTTTCAGGTCTAACTCAGTGTCTCTCAACGCGCAGTTCAGATGTACACGGCACTTCGGGCACGCTGTTACCAGAGTTTTCGCTCCTGCGGCCACAGCCTCACCCAAACGCATTTTCTGGATCTCTTTGGAACACGCAGAGCAGTTCATCCACGCGCTCGTGCCACAGCAGAGCCCATTTTCCCGGTTGTGCTCCATCTCGGTCAAAACAACACCCGGAATGCTCTGAATGATCTTCCTCGGTGCGTCCATGATTCCGGCTTGGCGGCCCAAGCGGCAAGGATCGTGGTACGTCACCACCCCGTCCATGGATTCCAGTGAAAATCGACCTTCGCCCAATTCCCGAGCGAGCAACTCGTAAAAGTGGACGGGCTCGAATCCCAGATCGCCCACCACTTCCGGGTAGTACTTCTTGAACGTCAGGTAGCCCTCCGGACATTGGAACACTACGCGCTTCACTCCGAGACTCCTCAGAAGCTGCACGTTCCTGCGGGCGAGCTTCTCGAAATGCTCGCGATCGCCGGACCAGAAGAGATCGTGCCCGCAACACCGCTCGTCGTCATGGATCACCGGCTCGATCCCGATGGCGTTGAGCAGCTTGAGGACTGCGCGCGGGGCATCCATAACGTCCAGGTTCCAGTCGTCATGGAATTCCACGTCCATGAAAGGGCTACATCCGACGAAATAATAGGTGTCGCCTGACTCTGCGATTCTGCCTGCTTCCTTGGCCCATTCGGTTTTGCTCTGCTTCAGGTCAAGGGTCTGCAGACGCATTATGGTCTGAAACAAGCCCCGATGGGCTTGAACGCCCCCTTTGCCCTGACGAACGGCTTCTTCCCTCACCATCCTCACGAAGGTGGGATAGTCGATCTTGGCGGGACACCTTGAGCTACACTGGCCGCACGAGAGGCAGGACCAGATGCTTATATTCTCGAACGGGTTGTCTTCTGCCTCCATCAACACCTTTTCCACCATAAGACGGGGGGAGAAATCCGGAGTTGTTCGAGAAACAGGACAACTTCCCGTGCAGATTCCACAGTCCAGACAGTAGAAGGCCTGGGTGTGGTCAACGATTTCCGGTAGGTTCATGCAGCGGTCTCCCTGTTGCGGAGCGAATTGGGTCCCAGCTTGATTATCTGATCGGTGAAATCACGGACCACTTCGGCGAATCTCGTCCCTTCGGACGCGGATATCCATTCTCTTCTGAGGCGGCCTTCTTCGATGCCGAGCAGTTTCATCAGCTTTCTCGTTTTTTCCAACACTTTGACGGCTTTTTCATTACCTTCCAGGTAATGGCATTCACCGATGTGTCAACCGGTGACCAGCACGCCGTCAGCCCCGGCCTCAAAGGCCTTAAGGACATAAGACGGCGCGAGCATGCCCGAGCACATCAGTCTAATCAATCGTATGCTCGGGGGATATTGCAGGCGGCTCACTCCCGCGAGGTCGGCCCCCGCATACGAGCACCAGTTGCAGGCGAACGCTATTATTTTGGGTTGAAACTGTTCAGTCATGATAACTCCATCGGGTATCAACGCCGTCGCTGCTGCATGCCGCAGCACATGAGGGCATCGCGTGGGTTTTCCACCACCTCAGGCCATGGCAGCCTCAATCATTTCACCGATCTGGTCGTCCTTGAAATGTCTGATCGCCGCGGCACCCGTGGGGCAGACAACTCCGCACGCGCCGCACCCCTTGCACAGGGCGGGGTTCACTTCGGATTTCATGATCCCCGCGGCAACTTCCTTCAGCTCGGGCGCGTGGAACGGACACACTTCCACACATCTGCCGCAGCCGCGACACAGGAACGGGTCTATGTACGAGACCATACCGGGAGCGTCGACGTACCCTCTGGCCAGTACCTGCGCGGCGTGTGCGCCTGCAGCTTCTGCCTGGGCAATGGTCTCGTCCAGAGGCTTCGGATAATGGGCCAGACCTGCCAGGAAAACGCCGTCTGTCGCAAAGTCCACAGGCCTCAATTTCATGTGTGCTTCTAGGAAGTACCCATCCTCGTTGGTCGACACTTTGTAGAACTGGGCCAATTCCTTGTTATGGCCGTTGGGCACGATCGCTGCCGCAAGCACGAGGTTGTCCGCCTCGATGCTCATGTTCCCGCCGAGGACGAGATCCTTGGTCTTAACCACGATCTTGGTGCCCACTTCGACCAGCGGCGGATTGTCGGGCTCGTAACGGGCAAAGACTACGCCCATCCGCCTGGCCTGCTCGTAGTAAGGCTCGTTGAGACCGAAAGTGCGGATGTCTCGATACAGGACAAAAATCCGCGCGGCAGGGTTGGCTTCTTTGAGAGCTATGGCGTCCTTCACCGTGTGATTACAGCACACCTTGCTGCACCAGGGACGCTCGGCACATCGTGACCCCACGCATTGAATGAATACCGTAGTGACCGCATTCATGACCCCCGGATCCCCTGCCTTCATGGCAGCGGCCATATCCAGCTGGGTCCGGATGCGGGGGTCTGACCCGTACCCGTACAGATCCGGTTTCCATTCGGAGGCACCCGTGGCTATAACAGTGACACCGTGCTCGACCTCGACAGGTTGGCCGTTGCTCCTTATGGTAGTCTTGAACTTGCCGATAAAGCCCTCAACATGCTCGATCGTCCCGTTGAAATGGAGGGTGATCTTGTCACTGGACTTCACCTTGTCCACGAGCTTCTCAACGAAGGGTTGCACATCCTCTCCCTTCAGAGTGTGTGAAAGCTTGAGGGCATTGCCGCCGAGGGAATCGGTGGTTTCCAGAAGATGGACGGGAAAGCCCTGGTCAGCAAGACTCAGAGCAGAAGTCATCCCCGCGACGCCCCCTCCTATCACCAATCCGGCCTGTACCATGGGGAGCTGCTGGTCTTGAATGGGCTCCAGCCGAGAGGTACGAGCCACAGCCATCCGGATAAGATCCACTGCCTTCGCGGTTGCGTGCTCCTTGTCCTTCATGTGGACCCACGAGCAGTGCTCGCGGATATTCGCCATTTCTACCAAGTACTTGTTCAGACCGGCTTCACGCGCGGTGTCTTGAAAGAGGGGCAAGTGGGTTCGAGGAGTGCACGATGCCACAATGATTCGGTTGAGATCGTTCTCTTGAATGATTCTCTTTATCTCGACCTGCGTGTCCTGCGAGCAAGTGAACAGATTCTCCCCCGCGTACGCCACACCCGGGATCTCCTGGACCTGCTGCACCACCTCCGGAACATTCACGGTGGACGCTATGTTGATACCACACCGGCATACGAACACACCGATTCTCGGCTCCTGACCCGACACATCTTTCTCGGGGGGGAGCTCCTTCTTCTTGGTCAGGGTGTCGCGAGCGTCCGCGAGGAGCCTGATCGCTGCACCTGCCGCTGCCGACGCCTCCATAACTGTCTGAGGAATGTCCTTGGGCGCCTGAAAAGCTCCGGCCACGAAAATGCCCGGGCGAGAGCAATCCACCGGCTCGAAGGTTCCAGTGCTGCAAAAGTTGGTTTCGTCGAGCTTGACCCCAAGCAGGTCCGCTGCCCGAACGCTGCTCGCGGTAGGCTTTATCCCGACTGCAAGCACTACCATGTCGAAGGTTTCGGTCACGAGCTTGTTGCTCTCGTCCACGTACGTGATTTCCAGATCGCGTGTGAGGGGGTCTTCGACCACTCGACTCACCATGGAACGGATGAATCGGACTCCTCCCTCGCCCTTGGCTTTTTCGTAGTACTTGTCGAAGTCCTTCCCGTACGCGCGTATGTCCATGAAGAAGATGGTCGGTTCGATGGATGCGTCGTGCTCCCGGGCTATCACCGCTTCTTTGATGGAAGCCATGCAGCACACGGAGCTGCAATGGGGCATCCCCTTCCTGCGATCACGGGAAGCGACGCACTGTATCCACGCGACTTTCTTGGGGTGCCTGCCGTCGGAGGGACGCTTCACTTCGCCCTCGAACGGACCCGATGCGCTGAGAATGCGCTCCATTTCGAGGTTGGTGACCACGTTGGGCATGTACCCATGGCCATATTCGGATATGCGTCCAGTGTCAAAGAGCTCATATCCGGGAGCAAGGATAACCGCACCGACATTGAGCTCCTCGAAGGTGTCTTCCTGCTCGTAGTCTATGGCCTTGGCCGGACAGACCTTTGCGCAGACTCCGCACTTCTTCCCCTGAAAAATCCGACAGTGCTGCGGGTCGATGGTGAACACAGACGGAATTCCCTGGGGGTAGTCCTTGTAAATGGCCTTTCTCACGTCATGGCCGAAATTGTACTCGTTGGGAACCTTGGTGGGGCACTTCTCCGCGCATGTTCCACAGGACGTGCACTTGGCAGGATCCACGTACCGTGCTTTTCGCCGAATTTTAACCTTGAAGTCCCCCGATTGGCCTTCTATTCCCTCGATCCGGCTGTATGCAATTATCTCTATGTTGGGATTTTGTGCCAGGGTCTGCAATTTGGGCGAGAATATGCACGCCGAACAATCGTTCGTGGGAAACGTCTTGTCCAACTGAGCCATGACCCCACCGATGCAGGGTTTTTCCTCGAGGAGGTACACCTTGTATCCTGACTCGGCCAAGTCAAGGGAGGCTTGCACCCCGCCGATGCCTCCACCGACCGTCAATACTGCGCCTACGTTGTTCTTGCTCACGTTGTCGCTCCAGATCTTTCCTCAACACGGTTCACCCGGTTTCGATCCCCGATGAGCCCCGTTTTCCCCACCAACTCTCGAGGGATCTCCCTGGTCCGCGAAGGATCTTCGGTTCTGTCTCTCGTGCAATATCTTCGGCAAGACTTCACAGTACCCGCGAATGGGCGGCATGCCGATTATACCATTTCGGTCTCAAGCACGCATGTCGAGCACTCGGGCGTCCGGCCATCATTGAGACACAGTACTAGAGAAGCCCCTTTTGTGAAAGAGACTGTTCGGCAGACACGATGTGTTTCCCGAACCAGGTCCGAGCATCCGGAACGCCCAGAGCAATGCCGATGAGCTCCGTGACATACAGGATTGGAGTGTGGTACACCCTTCCTGTTTTCTTCGATATGTCGGCCTGTCTCGTGTCCAGGTTCGCCTGACACATGGGACAGAGGGTAACCATCGCGTCCGCTCCCACATATCGGGCCATGTCCAGGAGCTTCTGACTCAGCCTCATCACCTGGTCCGTCCGTGTTAGAGACAGTGAGCCGCCGCAGCAATCGGTCTTGTACGGCCACTGAAGGACTTCCGCGCCAATGGCCTCGAGAATCCGATCCATCTCCGCGGGGTTCTCCGGATCGGCCGGCTCAACAACGTCTACGGGGCGCACCGCGAGACACCCGTAATACGGTACGACTCGAAGACCTTCCAAGGGCTTTGTCACCATATCCTTGATAAGGGAAAGAACCGGCTCCGAATGGAGCATCTCCAGGCCTGAAAGCACCTTAATCTCACCTTTGAACGGGTACTTGCCCTGGAATGTGCTGTCCTCCATCAGACGCATGGCCGTGTGCTTCATCCGCACGTGGCATCCCGCGCACGGAGCTACTACGTCGTGACCCATCCGTTCCGCAGTCATCAGGTCGCGAGCCGGCAGAGCGGTCTCGAGATATGCATCGATCATGTGGGCCGAAGACGCGCCACAACACGTCCAGTCAGGGATCTCGCTGAGCCTCACGCCGATCTTCGCAGCGACTCCTCTGAACGAATCATCAAGCTCTTTGGCCGAGCCCGTAAGACTGCATCCCGGGTAATAAGTGAATTCCATCGTCTTCCTCTTTATTTCATCCCTCGAGCAGACCCTTCCGGGGACTGTCTCGCTGGGTGATTACTTCATGGACGAGCTCTTGAACACGTCCTTCACTTCGCTCACATGGCTCGATCGATGGGGAAGCACATGAATCTTCCCTTTCTTGAACATTTGCATACCGAGCTCCATGTCATCGAAGAGAGTCTTGGTCTTCCATTTGTATAATCCAATGAGAGAGAGCTCGTGAACTCGCCCGAACCACTTGATCGTTTTGAGAAAGATCTCGTGGAACGCCGGAATCTGGGGCTCTTGCGTGCTCACCTTATCCCGAACCACCTGGTGTCGGATCGGATCGAGCAGGGCAGGGACATCAATGCCGTTGGGGCATCGAGCACCACAGGTATGGCAGGTCAGGCACAACCACAGGCTCTTGGAAGAAATAATAGGCTGAACGTCTCCCAGCACCGCAAGGCGTACCATCTGGTGCGGAAGAATATCCATCTCACTGGCCATAGGGCAACCTGCGGAACACTTGGCACACTGGTAACATTGATTGACTACCGACTCCAGGTTCGCAGGAAGTCTGCTCGACTTGCCCGTCAGAGGGCTGTAACTAGCTTGTTGCATCTCACTCTCCCGGTTACGGGAATGTTCAGGGCGAGCATTCGCCCCGTGGTTGAGAAAGGGAAAGGATAGTGGCCCTTCCCTGGACCATTGTTGCCGGGTCGCATTCGCACTGGGGTGCTACCGTCCCGATTCCTTGCCATCAAGCCCCGGTTTCCAGCAGAGCGTCAATCTCCTGGAATACCTGCTCGTCTTTGAAGTGGTGCAGATCTATGGCTCTGCCCGGACATACCGAGGAGCAAATTCCGCATCCCTGGCATAGAGCAGGGACTATTTCGGCCGCGTGAATCTCCTCGTTAATGAATGGTGCACCGTACGGGCACATTCGTACGCAGGTGAGACATACCGCGCACTTGGTCGGATCCACCTTGGATATGACGCCCGGGAAGGTCATCTCCTTCTGGCTAAGCATGATGGAGGCCCTCTGCGCAGCAGCAGTCGCCTGCGCTATGGACTCATCCAGAGGTTTCGGATAGTGTGCCAGCCCCGCGAGGAAGACTCCTTCGGTCGTGAAGTCGACCGGCCGGAGCTTCATGTGGGCTTCCATGAAAAAGCCCTGGGAGTGCACTGTGACCTTAAAGAGACGCCCCAAGTCGTGGTTCGTTTCAGCCGGCTCAATGGCCGCGGCCAACGTGAGGAGATCCGCGGGGATAGTGAGATCCCGGTTGACCACCGGATCGCGCACGATCACGTTGACCTTATCCCCGGCTGCTTCAACCCTGGGCTTTTCCTCAGGATCGTACTTGATGAAGACAGTTCCCGCCTTGCGGGCCTCGGCATAATAGCTTTCCAGGAGCCCGTAAGTTCTGAGATCCCGATAGAGGATGTACGTTCTGCAGTTCGGATTGATCTCCCGCAGCCTGCTCGCAAGACGGACGGATCCGGAACAGCAAATCTTCGAGCAATAGGGTCTCTCCTCGCAGCGGGAGCCCACGCACTGAATGAAGACAGCGTTCTGGACATTCTTGAGCTTCGGATCTCCGGCCATGATCCGTTCTTCCAGGGAGTGCTGCGTTTCTACTGCAGCGTGTTCGCCGTACAGGTACTCTTTCGGCTTGGACTCCACCGCGCCCGTGGCGATCACTGCCGCTCCAAACTCGACCTCCCTGCCAGGGCCGGCACCATTGCGCACCATGCCCTTGAAGTGTCCCACGTGACCGGAGAGGTCGGTGAACCGGGAGCTCTTGAACACTTCAACCTGCGGATGGTTCTCCACCTGTCCGATAAGATCGTCCAGGAACGGCTTGATTGGCTCTCCTTGAATAGTCTTTTCCAGAGAAAGAGCATTTCCTCCCAGGCGATCGGACTTTTCAACCAGGTACACCTGAAAGCCCTGGTCGCCCAGATTGAGGGCTGCGGTCATGCCTGCCACACCGCCACCCAGGACGAGGGCGTTGGGGACCACTTCCATCTTGCTTTTCTGCAGCGGCGCGAGCTTTCTCGCCCGAGCGATTGCCATGCGCGCCAGGTCCTTGGCCTTCTCGGTAGCCTCCGGCTTGTGGGAAGCATGGACCCAGGAGCACTGGTCCCGAATGTTTGTCATAGTGAACAGATAGGGATTGAGGCCCGCCTTCTCCATCGTGAGCTGGAACATCGGCTCATGGGTTCGAGGACTGCACGCGGCAACCACGATCCTGTTGAGGTTGTGCTCCTTGATGATGTCGAGGAACTGCTCCTGCGTATCCTGGGAGCAGGTAAACAGCTTCTCGTCAGCATACACCACGTTGGGCAGATTACGGATGTGCTCCACTACTGCCGGAACATCTACCGTATTCGCGATGTTGATCCCGCATCTACAGATGAATACCCCTATACGAGGCTCCTCCTCGGACACATCGCGTTGCGGAGGGAACTGCAGCTTGGTGGACAAGGTATGCCTTGCAGAGGCCAATAGGCGTGATGATGCGCCCGCGGCAGCGGAGGCTTCCATGACCGTCTGGGGGATATCCTTGGGGCCCTGGAACATTCCTGCCACATACACACCGGGCCGATTGGTCTGAACCGGCGCGAAGGAAGACGTGGCGCAGAACTCGGAATCATTGAGCTCCAGCCCCAACTTGCCCGCGAGCTCCCTCGATTCCTCGGACGACTTTAGCCCTACCGCCAAGACCACCATGTCGAACGTCTCGGTGGCGAGCTTCTGATCTTCAGTGAGATATGTCAGATCCAGGTTGTGGGTGATCGGATCTTCCACCACCCGGCTCACCATGGACCGTATGAAACGGACGGAACCGTTGCTCTTGGCTCTTTCGTAGTAGGCGTCGAAGTCCTTTCCATACGCCCTCATGTCCATATAGAAAATCGTGGGCTCGATGTTTGCGTCGTGCTCTTTTGCTATCACAGCTTCCTTGATGGATGCCATGCAGCAAATCGCGCTGCAGTGGGGCATGCCTTTCTGCGGGTCACGGGAGCCCACGCACTGAATCCACGCCACTTTCTTCGGATGGGAGCCGTCGGACGGACGCTTCACCTCGCCGGCATTGGGACCGGACGCGCTGAGCATCCGCTCGAACTCCATATTCGTCAGGACGTTTGGAGCCGTGCCGTACGAGAATTCGCCGCGTATCTTGGACGGGTCGATCATCTCGTACCCTGTGGAGAGGATCACGGTGCCCACTTCCACGTCCAAGTACTGGTCTTCGAGACTGTGATCTATCGCTTCTGCGGGGCATGCCCGGACACACTCCATGCATTCCGAGCAGATGCCGCAATTGAGACACCGATCAGCCTCTTTCTTGGCGTCTTCCGCGTCGAATGCCAGCTCCACTTCCTTGAAATTCATACGATCCGACGCGGGAATCACTGGATTGTGGGCTCTTGCTGCAGCCTTGAGGTCCTCGGGGAGAGGAGGATATTGGGGTGAGGCAGGACCCGTGAAGAAAGGACGACCTTCCCGCAAATCCTGTCCGTCAATAAAGCGTCCAATGGATTCTGCCGCTTCCCTTCCCGCGGCCACTGCTTCCACTACCGTCGCCGGGCCGGTGCCTGCGTCTCCCCCTGAGAAGACGCCCTCGATCGAAGTGGCGTACGTAACAGGATCGATCTGGATAGTGTTCCACCTGCTCCGCTCCAGTCCAGCGATGCTGTCCCAAATGAACGGGTCGATGATCTGGCCTATGGCTGGAATGATCGCATCCGCGTCGATGACGAATTCAGATCCCTCGACAGGGACCGGCCGCCTCCTCCCTGACTGGTCCGGCGGCCCAAGCTCCATGCGAATGCACCTGAGACCGGTCACTTTGCCGCTGCCATTGAGCACTTCCACTGGCGCGGCGAGGAAATGAATCTTGACTCCCTCCTCTATTGCGGCCGTCACTTCTTCGTCGAATGCAGGCATTTCGTTGCGGGAACGACGATACGCGATGGTCACCTCAGCGCCCTGACGTCTGAGGGTGCGGGCTGCGTCAATGGCCACGTTGCCGCCGCCGATGACCACTGCTTTCTTGACGCCATTGCCGGCTTTTCCCAATGCTGCATCCCGGAGGAAGTCGACTCCCTGCACGACTCCCTGGGCCTCTTCGCCCGGTATAGCAAGCTTCGCGCCTTTCTGGCACCCCACTGCCAGGTAAACTGCCTTGAATCCCTGATCCTTGAGGTCCTGAATGCTGAAGTCTTTCCCGAGAGAGGAGTTGGTCTTCGCTTCCACACCGAGGCTGAGAATGTGGTCGATCTCCTTCTGGAGGATATCCCGGGGAAGCCTGTATTCAGGAATACCCACCCGCAGCCAGCCACCGAGCACGGGCGCTGACTCGAATATGCTGACCTTGAATCCCTTGAGCCCCAGGTAGTAAGCAGCCGACAGCCCTGCAGGCCCGGACCCGACAATAGCGACCTTTTCTTCACGGGGAGTGATTTGCGGCAGGGTCAGCTCGGAGTAGTCAATCTGGTCCGCAGCGAACCTCTTGAGCTTGCAGATGGAGATAGGCTCATCCTTTTCAGCCCTTCTGCACACTTTCTCACAGGGGTGAGGGCAGACGCGCCCCAATACGCCAGGAAGGGGGAGATTGTTGTATATGAGCTCGACGGCTTCCTTGTACTTGCCCTTGCCAATGAGCTGCACGTAGCCCTGGACGTTGATGTGAGCGGGACAAGCCACTACGCAGGGGGCCCGATCCGCCTTTTCGATCACGAACGTTTGGGGGATAGTCTGGGGGAACAACCGGTACGTCGCTGCCCGCTTGCTCAGGCCTTGGTCGAACTCGTTGGATACCTTCACAGGGCAGGCTGTGGCGCAGTCGCCGCAGGCCTTGCATCTATCTTTCCGAATATACCGGGATTTCTGCCGAATCCTGACCTTGAAACGTCCCTCTTGGCCCTGGATATCGTCCACCTCGCTGTACGAGAGGAGCTCAATATTAGGATTTTGACCGACTGTCACCAATTTTGGGGAAAAGATACACGTAGAGCAGTCGTTTGTCGGGAATGTCTTGTCGAGCTGAGCCATCCGGCCGCCAATTCCCGTTTGGCTTTCCACGAGATAAACCTTGTACCCTGATTCGGCCAAGTCCAACGAGGCCTGAACGCCGGCAATGCCGCCTCCGACGACGAGCGCCGCGCCTACAACGTCCTTCGTTTGGGCCATTGTGATCTCACTTTCAACTATGGGTATTTTTGGGTAATGCAATGGAGCTTTCCTCTTTTAGCAGCATGAAGCTACTCTGTCAACAGCGCCCGCGAGGAGCATCTGTCGATTGGCCTGAGCTTCGTCTCAGTTTCCGATTACTTGACAGGCATTGAGAAGATTATAATCGATTGAACTCGGCGACGCTAGTACTTTGTATTGAAATCCGCGCTCAAAAAGATGACAAAATCAAGCAGAAATATCCGCCGAGGTCTTCGAGACCAGTACTAGGCAACGGATTCCACGAATTCTCGGATGCGTGCTCGCAGTCCCCTGAGAAATTGAGTATCTACGCCGGGCTCAGCCGCTGCCAACAGGGTGCAATTGTGAAAGAGGGGCTCTCGATCGATGGGATATTTTGCGGCTTCGAGGGCCTTCGGCCACAGTGCGGTTCCTGGTATGGGGGAATATTCGGCCAATTTGGGGTAAGCTCCTGCCTCGAGGCAGCGTTCGACGTCTTGTTCGATCTGTTGCCGCGATTGGCCCGGTACGCCAACAAGAAGGTAAGCGCCGATCTGATCCGTTCCGAACCCCGCGTCCTTGAGATGCCGGACAGCGGTAGTCACGGCCTGAAAGCTCACCTTCTTTCCTGTCTGCTCGTGAAAGGTATCCGAGGAGCTCTCCACCCCGAGCCTTATTGTTTCAAATCCGGCCTTTTTCATCGCACGGGCAACCCGAGCGTCAATGGCTGCGGCGTGGAGTCCGTTCGGAGTATGCCATCGCATTCCAGGTGCCTGCTCCGCCGAGGCTTCCAGGATCGGGATGGCATGGGCTGGGGGGTCCACCAGGAATGCATCGTCATAGAGTACTATGTCCCGGACTCCGAACTTCACGCGCGAGGAACGTATCTCCTCTATCACGTGGGGCACGGCGCGGCGCAGGAAGCTGGGAACGAGCCTGCCGGACGCACAATAGGTACACCGCATGGGACATCCACGGGAAGTGAGGAGCGGAAGAAAGCGGACATGTTCCATGAGGTCAAGCTCAGGGGTCAGCGAGAGGTGTGGAACAGTGGACCGACCGTTCAAACTCTTACGAGTGTGCCGGAAGAGGGCCTTTGCGAGTGCCATTTCTCCGGGTCCCGTGATCACCTCGTCTGCCGCAATGTGCCGGCGAGCGTGCTCGGGAATGAGCGACGCGTACACTCCTCCGAGGAGGACGGGCACGCCAGGGAAGACTTCCCGGATAAGGGCAACCGCCTCCCGGACTCCTGGATACCAGTAAGTCATCATACTGGTGACGAGAACGGCTTCGGGCCTGTCGAGGGATGACAAATCCGCGGCGATGAGGTGCGGATGAACCCCGTAGCGACTGTACGTTCGAGCAACATCTTCCAAAGCCGGAGGCTTGGGTATGGGGGTGCGAGCGAACCGGCCGTGGGTGTGCTCTCGCACCTTGACGGGCTCCATCAGAGCGTGAGAGGTGCTCAGGCAGTCTACGAGGACGGGGTCCCAGCCCCCAAGGCGCAACAGCCGCCCGATGACGAGCAGCCCCATGGGACGTGCCCACAGGTCGTACGCAGCGAAATCGTGGATCCAGGGATTGATGAGGAGAATGCGTGGCCGTTTCATCCTGACATTGTCCGTCCGCGAAACTTCTGATACGGTGGACCGGCCGCCTGCCGTAAGTCACCGGAAGCACAAGGGAGAATGAGGCGCTTTCTGTAAACGTGCTTCGCCGCGATCGCTGGAGTGCTCCTTGACTTTCCCCATTTGTACCAGAATGTTTTGGTCCACGGAACAGGTGGCACACACAAGATGATCACTCGCTGTTTTACGACCTACTGCACTTGACACCAGCCAGGAGGGGCGCAAAATGGTCGAGGGGATCGCACTTCGTGCGGGTGAGAGTCGCGACGTACCAAACCTCCCACGGTTTGCTGAGAAAGGGATGTGAACATGTTTAACATAAAGGATATATTGCAGCAGGCGCAGGGTGTCCAGCAACGGATCGCTGCCATGCAGGAGGAGCTTGCAGAGAAGGTCGTAACAGGCAGCGCAGGTGGAGACATGGTGAAGGTGGAAGCTAACGGGGCCCAAGAGATCCTTTCTGTGCAGATTGAGGACGAGCTCCTCGGATCGGACGACAAAGAGCTTTTGCAAGAGCTCATCGCGGCAGCGGTGAACGACGCGCTCACCAAATCTCGTGAGCTGGTCACGGAGGAGCTCGGCAAGATTGCAGGGGGGCTCCCTATCCCGGGTCTCATGGGCAAATGATAGGACCGCTGGAATCGCTCGTTCAGATTTTGCGCAAGCTTCCTGGCGTGGGGGAGAAGACCGCGACCAGGTATGCCTTTCACATCCTCAACGCGGATCCTGAAGAGATCCAGACCCTCGTCAAGGCAATCACAGAGGTTAAGCAGAAGCTGCGCCTCTGCTCGAAGTGTTACAATCTCACAGACACAGACCCCTGTCGAATCTGCTCCGATCCCAAGCGAGACGCGTCCACCATCTGTGTGGTGGAGGCCCCCCTCGATCTCATTGCGGTAGAGAAATCGGGTCTCTTCAGAGGACGCTATCATGTGCTACACGGGGCGCTGTCGCCTCTCGATGCGATACTCCCGGAAGACATTCGGTTGGCTGAGCTGGTTCAGCGAGTGGCCGAGCAGGATATCAAGGAGATCATCCTGGCGCTCAACCCAACGGTGGAAGGGGAGGCTACTGCGGCCTATATCCATGAGCAGCTCCAGGATACAGGAGTCACGATCTCCCGCATTGCCTACGGGATTCCCGTGGGCAGCTCCCTGGAATACACGGACCCTCTGACGCTGAGCAAGGCACTGGAGAACAGAAAGAGGCTGTGACCGGACGAGGGTTTGCAGCATTGCGGTTGTCTCAAGGCATTCCGGCTATCTTGCTGAAAAACATTGCTCAGAAGGCCTCTTTTCTATGGAATGCGCTGTTCTGTGCTGCCTACGCGAAAATATTCACTCTCGGTCAATCTGAACCTCTGGCAACAGCATTATCTCACTTTACAATTGTTTTTGCGTGTAGTACGGTCGAGATGCTACTATTGGAGCCTTTTCGGGCGGGAGGATGGCGGTGGCGCCGCGGCTGTTATTACCTTTCGTCAAGGAGAGCATCGCCGGTTTTGAGGGGTCCGTTCAGCTTTGGATAGGGTCCCGCCTTCACAAGAAGTTGCACTGTTTCTCGAGTGCAGAAGCCCAAAAACTGCAGACCCGATTCCGAATCTCCGGCGACCCGCTCCACAGGGCTCGTTTCATCCAATAATTGCTTTGACATGGCCGGTAACCCCTCTCATGTCTGTGAGGGTTTGTCTCGGATCGAGATGGCATGACGCTACTCATCAACGTTCCTTCTATCAGGAGGTAAGGCTAAATGGCAAACCAGGCAAATGGTTGGTCGGTCTTATGGAAAAACGAAGAGTGGCTTGCGGTGTGGATAGGCTTTCTCATAATCATCGTCACTCTTCTAGGAGTCAAGGTTTCAATACCCAAGTACAAATGGACCACTGAGGGTGAGTTCAAATCGTTTGCGTCGAAAGCTGCTCCTCAATTGGGCCAGGTGGCGGCAGCAGCAGGACAGAAGGGGGAGCAAGACCTTCAGAATCAAGTCCTTGCACTCAAAGCGGCCCTGGATAAACTCGATCGAAAAGCGGCAGCCGCTGAGGCCAAAAAGCTCGATGGGGTCATAAAGGCCGCAAAGGATAAGGACCTGCAAAAGAGCACACAACGCCTGAACAAGGAGATCAGCTCAGCCGCCGGGAACACGGTGGGCAAAGTCTTTGCACCTGGCAACATCCTGGACGCAATCATCATTGGCGTGGCGGCGTTTTTTCTCAGCATCATCGCCATGGCGCTCTTGGGACACAATGTTGGATGGTTCATAACCGGGTTCCCCATCGTGTATATCATCACTTGGCTTGCGCTCATCCTGGCAGGGAATCACACGATCAATCTGTACGGGCTCGAATATGTCCTATGGTGCCTGTTCCTCGGCCTGTTTATCAGCAACGTCATAGGGATTCCCGAGTGGCTCAAGCCGGCAGTGCAGACGGAGTTTTATATAAAGGTAGGACTCGTGATTCTGGGCACGCGCATCCTGTTCTGGGA
>CAYZET010000058.1:0-17593 GCA_964477215.1 uncultured Syntrophaceae bacterium
AAGGCCATCAAGATTTCGGTGTTCGCCTGCTGAAATATGAATTTCCCCTCCTCGCTGCACGGCATCGAGGGAGTTGAGCAGTATGTTGAGGAACACCTCCTCCATCTTCTGAAAATCCACACGGATCGGCTGCAAATGTTCCGGCTTATGCCGGATCACCTTGATTTTTTTCTCGCTCAGCCTGTCAGCCAGTAGTGCCAGACATTCTTCGAGTATGTCCCAGATAGAGTTGAGAGCCGTTCTCATCTTCATGGGTCTTGCGAAATGAAGTAGGTCCTGGACGAATCGATCCAGGCGCTTGATTTCTGTTTCCGCAATTTCAAGCCGTTCCTTGTCGAACCCCTGTAACGAAAGGGTCTTCGAGAGAATCTGGATGTTGATCTTGATGGCGGAAAGGGGGTTCCGGATTTCGTGAGCAATTGTTGAGGCCAACTGCCCTATGGACGCCAGTCTCTCATGCTGCAGAACTCGCTGTTCAAGTCTCTTACGCTCGCTGATGTCTCTGAACATGCCAATAACCGCGAGCTTCCCGTCGAATTCGGACACATCTATTTTCAATTCAGTTGGGAGATCTCTCCCGTCTTTGTGCTTGCGCAGGAATTCCACATGCTCGGAGCTCACTTTGTGGGAAATCTTGTCTGATATTGCTTTCTGCACAGATGCGACAGAATCGGGAGATATGAAGAGTGTCAGATCCTTACCAAGAGCCTCGTCTCTGGAATACCCATGCATAGAAAGAAATGCGTTATTCGCAAAGACTACGTGGCCGCTCTGACACACGAAATACCCATCATTGATATCTTCTACCAGCGTCTTGTACTTTCTTTCCGATTCTCTGATCTCTTCGTGCAGCCGGGCGTTCTCTATGGCTACGCCTAACTGGTTGCCTATATGGCTCATAAGGCCTATCTCTTCGTCCGTAAAATGGTATGGTGCCCTGCTCGCGATATTGAGAACCCCCACTATGGAATTCTTGGACATGAGGGGCACGGACAGAAGGGATTTGATCTTCTCTCTTTGTACAGCAACCTCCATTGCCTGGGGATATTGAGCATAATCATCGTAGGCCATAGGGGATCGCTCTCGGGCAACATTTCCTGTCAGTCCCTCGCCGAAGTTCAGCCGCTTGACGCTTTCGAGAAATTCGTGGGAAAACCCTTCCTCAGCGGCCGCTGTCAGTTCCTCGCCTCTGGGATCGATGAGGTAGATGACAACGGCCTTGTCTCCGACGATCTTACGAAGCTCCCTGACAGCGAGATTCGAAATCTCATTCAAATCGAGAGATTGACTCACCGTAGCGGAAATCTCATTGAGCGAAGCCAATTCGACATTCTTTCGCCTGAGCTCACTCTCCACTCTTTTCTTTTCTTCCAACAGGTTCTCGAGGAATTCTGCCTTTTCCTTGATAGTTACTCCCCACTCATGCAACATGATTCCCTGTTGTCTGAGCCGGTCTGGTGCACCTATAACGAAATCGCATTCATCATCTCCCCTTGCCATGCACTTCGTTTCCGTGGCTACCAGGTCCGATCTGCCTGAGATGTGCTTCATGAAGGAGAGCAGGACCCCTGTAGAATAGTAGCACACGGTCGAATCAGAGATCTTCCCACTGCAAAGCAATGCCCACGCCTCAAAAGCGTCCCCGCAGGATATTCGTGCATATCCATCTGAGAATCGTAACTCCCGGACCGCAAAGTCACCGAAACCCGCCTCGGAATAAGTGTCCACGGCATCCCTGAAGCCCTCGGCGGTCATGCTGAGAATCCCGGCTGCCAGCGCTGTTGTGGAAAAGGTCTCCCCCAATCCGGCTTCAAACAGTACTCTCTTGGAGGTGTCCTCTCCGGCGAAGAGAGTCATTGACCGAGAAATGCTAAGCCAGCCGCCTGGTATGTCGAGAAGGCACATTCGCGTCCCGGCGACATCAATCCATCCTCTCCCTTTCTGAGAGGCGAATTTCGGTAGCGCGGACCGGCCTACCTTTCGGAACCCCTTTTCATCTGTCTTCCCGGCCATTGTTAAGATATTCCTCAGTCCTCGCGTCGTGGGACCGACGACTGGTGGTTACATGAGCTTTCGGATCTAAGAGGTTCGAACAATGCATGGGAGGATTCAACCACGTTTCCACCATGCTCGCGGCAGTTCTCAAGAGATCACCGACTATCCGAGACCAGTCATGGAAGTCTTTGCCCTCTCCGTTGACCTGGTTTGCGGCTTTGGAGGGGACGAAACCGGATCATCGAGCCGTCAAGACCTTCTCGGAGGCATGTGAGGGGTCTTGAGCTGCCCCAATCTCCTCGGCTCGCCGTGCTATCTGCGCTCGGAGTCCTTCCTTTATGGTGACCCGGTACTGAGAGAAATGTTCGGACATTACACAGTAGGAGAAGAAGTGGTGGATCCGATCGGGAAACGTGAACAGAGCTCGGTGGACGAGCTTCCAGAATTTTCTCCTGTACCGAGACAAGATGCCATGTTTGAAAAGGGCAATAGCGACGGCCCGGACCTCGACAGCGTAAGGTAGTGCGAATCGCTTCTTGTACGGCAAAGGCCTCATCCTCGCCACGTGCTCGAATGACCGCTCGAGGTAGAGCTCCGGATCGAATAACACATCGTACACCCGAATAAATTCATCGACAATCTCCTCAATGGGTCGAGTGGGGACGAAATTCAAGAGCCCTGTCTGACTACCCGAATCATCGCTGAACTCATGCTGGATAAGACGGCCTTCTTTTTCGAGTCGTGTCCAAAGGTCAGTGCCGGGCCCGGCCTGCAAGAGGGTAACGAACATCTCCGGGATCTGGGTGCGACGGGCAAAATCGATAAGACGCTGGTCTGCGCCTGGTTTCTCATTGTCAAAACCGATTATGCACCCGGCAATGATCGTCATACCTGCCCTGTTAATCTTTTCACACGCTGCAGCGAGGTCGAGCTTCGTATTCTGGTGTTTTCTGGCTACCTCGAGAGATTCCCGATCCGTACTCTCAATCCCGAGGAAGACCTTAAAGAATCCTGCCCGGACCATGAGATCCAGTAACTCGTCATCCGCCGCTAGGTTCACGGACGCCTGAGTGAAGAGGTCAAAGGGATGGCCCCTTTCCTCCTGCCATGCTATCAATTCCTTGAGCATGGTCTTGGCCTTCAATTGATGGCCAATCAGGTTATCGTCAACGAAGAACACCCCTCTTCGCCAGCCGAGATCGTAGAGAACCTGCAATTCGTTCAAGATCTCTCGAGGCGTTTTGGTTCGCACAGACCGTCCAAACATGTACGTGATGTCGCAGAACTCGCAGTGGAACGGGCAGCCTCTGGAGAATTGAAGCGACATGTTGAGGTAGAGATGGATCTCCAGCAGATCGTACCGCGGGGGAGGTGAGGCGGCCAGGTCGGCCCGCCCTTCAGCCGTAATGATAACCCCGCTCTTGCCGTTCTTCAGGGCATCGATCAGGAGCGGAACAGCGATCTCTCCTTCTCCTCTGATCACAAAATCGGCTCCCGCGGCCAAGGCCTTTTCTGGGCAGTGGAACACCCACGGTCCTCCCACAGCGACTTTCTTCCCGCGCATTTTCGCCTGTTCAATACACCGCACAATCTCCGACTGCTGGGTAAACATGCCGGACAGGATGACCACCTCTGCGTCATCCCAATCAGATTCATTGATTTCCCTGATCTCCATGTCGACCAAGCGCAGATTCCATTCTCGCGGAAGGAGGCCGGCCACGGTGAGCAAACCGAGGGGTGGAACCAGTGCCTTTTTTTTCAAAAGCTTAGCGACCTTGTAAAAGGACCAGAAAGTCTCCGGAGATCTCGGATTGACGAGTAGTACGTTCATTATGAATCCTCAAATTCTTGCCTGATTCCGGAGCACCGCTTGTCCAGGACACCACCGAACACTCGCAGTTTCCCGCAATGATGCGCCCGCTGCAGGACAACATGTCTCTGAGCCAGGCTCCTATACGAACCATTTCTCAAGCAAGTATCTCTTGCTTTTTTCAAATTGCAGGCATTGATCCTCAATAAGCTCCTCAACCTGTTGAGTATTCATTGCTTCCGTTTCCAGCACAAAAGAGAGCGTTCTGCCGTGGTACAGCGGTATGAGAGATTTCAACAAGATGTCACGCGGGACAAATTCCTTCTTGTACGCATATGCAAAATCATACAGGACTTTCGCCCATAGAACCGGAGGGAACTCAAATGCGTCGAGTGGGACTTCGCAGGCCTCCTGGAGCTTGGAGAATGTCTCTTCGCTGAGACACTGCCGATAGATGTCGCGATTGGCACCAATTCCTTCAACAAAGTTCTTTCCCAGCCCCTGAACGTCCACTACAACTTCGGGAGGAATTTCCAGGTCCCCGAGCCCGAATCCGAAGACTGCAGTGGGGCGGCTCCACTTGACATCTCGCCAGAAGGAATCGTGGTGGCACATGAGGTGAAATATGGTCCCCACGATGTTGAAGAATACAACCTCCGAACCCATCAAGGGGGTTCTCACCGTATGAATCTTGGGCCTCCCCATGGCCGATTGAATGACTTGAGCATGGTTGATCATCGCCAGTGAAGCCATCCAGATATCGATCCCATAATGCCCCACTTCTTGGGTCCACAAATCGGATTCCAGATAAATTCGAGCCAATTCTCCCGAGAATCCGAAATCTCCGCCAATGAGTTGTCGGACGCGGCGCCCGTACAGAGCTCGGGTGAGCGGATAGGCTATGTTATTGGTAATAGTCCCATCATACTTGTGACGGACGTACAGGGGAGACACAAACGAGGAATCCTCGAAAAGTGGCTGGCCAAGGCTCCTGATCCAGTCCGGGGTTATACTTCTGAGGTCCGCGTCCACCACGATAATGGCCTGGGCCTGGAGCTCCACCGCCTTTGTGAAAAGGTTCCTGAGATTGTTTCCTTTCCCCGTTATCCCCTCAGGTGTCGAAATGTAGATCTTCGGGATCGACGTGGGAGTGTTCATGAATTTTTCGCGTGTATTATCAGGTGAATTGTTGTCACAGTTGATGAGCACACATGAATAATCTGAGAAGTACTTTGACAGGCCCTTGTCCGCTTCTTGTGTGGGGAACGCGATGGACGCAGCTTCGTTGTAGGACGGGATACCGACTACAACATCCGCTCGCGAAATCGAATATGGATTTTCTTCGACGGCCTTCATGACTTGGAAGCCCTCAAAAACAGGAATACACTATTGCGATCGTATAGTCGACGACTCTATCACAAATTCGTTTCTCCTTAAAGGCCAAAGAAATTTCCGCCGTGTCAGTCCATTCACGCTCTCGGCTCGAAAGAGAACGGAGTCTCGCCAGCGGCTTGCATTAATCGACATCCCGAGCCTTTCACCCCCTGCGGCTCGCTCCGGAGTGTCCCCGGAAGGTACCGTCTGGGCACTCGTCTCGGATCAAGGTTTTCTATGGGCTTTTCTCCGTCTCCTGAAAGCCCGGTCTGTTTTCCATTTTGTGTAGGCCCTCGAAACCGGTCCGATCATCGATATGGCCAGCACAAAGACGGATATGCCTAACAGGCCAAGCCAGAAGACGTTCTCGGTATCGCTCATCTTTCACTCCGCGCGAGACGTCTGGAGGTGTGCCGGAAGATCTCGCAGCACCCATTTTCAATTCCGCTCTCAATGCCCTGGAATATCCTGCGACGAGCCCTGATCCACGGTGACCGCCCGTGTCCGATCGGTCCTCTATCCGGAACCCTCTGTGGCTGGAACGCGGACTCGCCCTCCGGTGTTCGTCAGGCAACTCGCATCTTCAAGTGATCCAGTATGTCCCCCCACCTGAAAGCCCCAAGACTATGACAATCTGATTGGAGTTCGGAAGGAGCACCGACTTCTTTGATCGTGCGACCCGATTGCCTGAGACTATGGTGGAGCGCCAAAGTCTGCCTCGGGCCGCAATCCTTCCCCTTTCATCGGTGCTGTTAGTGCAATTCTCGAATGGGCTCCACTATAGCCTTCAACTGTCTTGACTGCAACGCTTATCGACGCATGGCAGTTTGCTGTCACACTATCGCCCGCACACAAAGCAGAAATAGCAACATGAGTGCGGAAGTCGCCACCATGAGCACATTTGCCTGCTGTATGTGACGAGATTCCTCTCGGAAGACCGGATCTCCCAACTGCTCTTTGAATGAGGGCACCCCTCCGTAATAGCTCAGTCCCCCAAGGCGGATTCCGAGAGCGCCTGCAAATGCGGACTCAGTGTGTCCGGAGTTGGGGCTGGGATGCTTGAGACGATCTCGAACGAATACTTGTATGGACGATATGGGTCTGAGTCCCACAATCAGTGCAGCAAGTGGTACTAGAAGCGCAGTGAGCCGAGCAGGAAGAAAATTGGCCACATCATCCAAGCGGGCGGACGCCCATCCGAACCGGGTGTACTCCTCGTTCTTGTATCCGAACGTGGAATCCAACGTGCTGACGGCTTTGTAGGCGAGGATTCCCAGAGGTCCTCCGATTGCGGCATAAAACAGCGGCGCTGTTACACCGTCGGCGAGGTTCTCAGCCACGCTTTCCACCGTAGCTCGAATTATTCCCGGCTCGTCCAGCTTGTCCGTATCGCGACCGCAGATCATGCCCACTCGGCGGGCCGCCTCGGTCAGATCTCCGGCCTCAAGAGCACTTCGGACGTCAGTGCTATGCTTCAAGAGATCTCGAGCGGCCAGGCAGGTGTACAGGATCAAGATTCCTACAAGGTCTCCCAAGAGCGGATGCACGACATCGGCCGCCCAAAGAAGGCCATACCCCACGGCAACAGTACAGCCGATCACCGCGAACGCTGCTAACACTCCCGCAATCCTGGGGTTGCTGAGGGCCCGCCGACAAAAGGGCTCAATCCAGAGCGCAAACCGCCCTATGTACTTAACCGGGTGAGGAAACCATCGCGGATCTCCAAACGCAAGGTCAAGAGCAACCGCCAGCAAAATCTGATATTCAAGAAGCATTCCTAATCCGCGTCTTCACAGGCCCGGACAGGCCAGGCACCGTGCATATGAAGCCGTCGCGAGTGATAATCTCCCGGCACCACGGGATTAACCAAGCGCCCCGATCTTTTCGGTCCGCACGGTTTTTCTCACTCTGCAGCTTTTCTCCGAGATCGTCTGACGTGATTCGGGAAGAATCTCGGTTACCAAGAGATCCTGGAATCCTCGGGTTCCCTGATTTATGAAGAGCGTGGCCAACCACCCTATGGGCAATGCGGTCTGGGCCGTCACAGCAAAGCTGGCTTCCTTGATCGCCCAATCATTGCCATTGAACGAGACTGCCATCCCGCCTCCTGCCCTGACGAGTCGAAACGCGTCCACATCGGTGATGCTGTCACCCACATAGAAGACATCCCTGATCTCGGCGCCCTCCGCTTCGACTATCTCTTCTATTGCGTGTGCCTTCTCACGACCGCCCACTGGATTCACTTCGAGGATCATTCGGTTGATTTCCATTTCCGGAAGCACCGACCAGAATATTTCGTCCAGGCGTTGCACGGTGTCGCGGTCAGCCTGGGACAAATCGTCTGACGATACGGCTCCTAGAGGGATGGAGAAATCGGGCAACCCTATGATGAATGAGTGAAGTTCTTTCAGACGAATCTTTTCCTCAGGCGGCAACTCGTAACGATCCAAGCTGACCGTGGTGGAATACGTATTCCTGAACGGAAATCCGAGAACTTCGCATACGGCTTGAATGTAAGGAGAATAACTCGTGCTCACGATGTACGCGGGAACCAACTCGAGAACTTCTCTGAGCATGCAGTCAGCCTGCGGAATCATCGTGATATTTCGTCGCGAAAATTTCCTGACGGTTCGGTCGTCCACGCCGAAGGCCTTGAAGAAAGGAAGAATGAGGCGAAGGGTGTCCCCGGCCTTGTAGCTCTTCTTTCGAGCCACTTCGGCAAGATAGTCGTCATACAGACTGAGCTTTCTGAAGAAGATGTCTCCCTTAGGAATGAACGCCTCGGCCAGTTCAGCTGCGTTGTCATTCTTTGTGATAGGACCTTCGCAGTCCGTGATGAACACCCTCCGCGATACTCTCTCCATACCACCTCCCGGACATTCTCCTGATTATGGCCTTGCCACTCGCCTGGCCCGAGCTTTGAGCTCTTCCAGGGATGCCGCGTCCGGATACGTGGCTCTGCCATAGCCCTCCAGGCTCTTCGATGCACACAGAGCTGCAAGCGCAAGACATTCCCCCAGACTCATCGAGCTCAGAACACCAGCCAGGAAACCGGCTGCTGCGACATCTCCCGCACCTGTCCGGTCGCGAACCGAAGCTGGGATAACGGCTGGCTGATAAATTTTCTGGCCCCCAGAAAACCCGATCAGGCCGTCTGCACCGAGCTTCACCACGATGGTTCCTACTCCTAGTCCATGCAGCGCCTCCGCTGCTCCTTCCGGATCCGGTTGCCCTGTCAACATCTGCATCTCCTCGACAGAGAGAAAGAGGATAGCGGTGCGCTCGATTACGGGTCTGAGCCGCTCGAGCCCAAGTCTACAATAGACGGCTCCCGGATCAAAGCTCAAACGTGTAGGCCCTCGGAGACCGCTCGCCAGGATTGCCTGTGCATCGAGCACGACCGGTGAGGCGAACGAGGTCATATGAACCCAGAGTGCCGCGAGAAAGTAATCAGTCTCTGGCACATGGAGGGCAGCGAGGTCATTAGCATTGGGAAATATCACAAGGGTACGATCTCTTGCACGGCCGGTTCCGTGCACCAGCGAAAGGCACCTTCCCGCAGGGCGATGTGTGGCGCGGATTCTGAGGTCTTCTCTCTCTCCCAATTCCTCGGTCCGCAAGAGGTGGAGATCTTCGGCGCCGGTTACTCCGTAGAATCCGGTCGAAAATCCCATTCGTCTGAGAGCGGCTATCATATTGGCAGCAGATCCACCTGGATCCAGAGCCCTCCTGCGGCCCTGTGCCGTCAATTGGGGATAAATCTCTCGAAACCAGTCCTCCTCCCGGACGTACTCCCGCCCGGATTCAAGACCCAGAGAGGCGAGAAAACCCTCTGACACTTCCCAGAATTCGTCCAGATTGAGGGCACCGAAGCCTATCGCATGAAATCGCAACACGTCCTCCGGCAAAGATCTTCGTCTGGTGGAACAATAAAATAAGCCACCACCTCGCAGGTATCAAGTGCCCTCTAGCGACTACCGAGTCTTGCTCAGAAACCCAGCTCAACCATCGCGAAGAAGCCTGAGAGACGCCGGCGCTACGGGAAGCGGCTCACTCTCCTATTGATTCTCGGTTGAGTTTCTCGGCTTGTTCGTGGGGCTCGGATCTCGAACCATTTCTCCCGCAACCATGCCACACGCGCAGGCTCTGCAACGAGCTCTATGGGAGAACCTGCTCAAACCGGCCTCGGACGTGGTCATTACCGCTGCAAGAGCGGGGTCCGGGGGGTCTTGCACCTTCTGCAGTCCCAAACCATGGCGCCACCAGTTGAGAATCGCCGCTCAGTGGACGATGTTGAGGTGAGGGCCGGTCTGGATCAGTCCAACACGCGTGCAACGAAGCTCACCGGGATTCCGCTACCGTGCCCGTCGCGGGCACCAACCGAGCCCCAGCCGGGAACGTGGAGGATGCCACTGCCCCGACAGGTTGAGATTCATGCTTAAAGTCCTGGGCAAGGCAGCCGCGCAGAGACAGGGCCGCTGATGTCCCGTCGTTCAGTGTGCTTGTCACCGCGCATGTTAGTACCTGCGCGGCAACCTGATGCCCAAATATTGTGTAATGGTCGCCGAAGACCTGGTGACCCGTTTGACGCTGAGCTGCTGCAAGCGAATCCAACAGTGATACGAACGGAATGCCATGTATCGTGCAGAATTCCTCCACACGACGCGCGGATCTCTCCATGTCCCATTGAATTTTTCGATGAGGAAGCCCCATGGCTTTGAGCTGAAAAATCGTTCCGTCCGGGTCCATAAGGTACTTTACCTCTAGATCGCACCCTACATAGAAGAGCAGAAACCCTATACCTCGCGATCTGCAAAAATCCCATGACAGCTTGACGTGCTCCAGCGTCCGCTCCCAGGCATTCTCTATCCTGGGCAAGTCCTGCTTTGACCATTGGAGCAGCTCTGGCGAAATGGCGATTCTGTTCCGCTTAAGATCTTGCAGCCGGCGAACGGCGAACGCCATGGCGAAGTACTTGTGGCAAGCGAGAGCACGAATCAGAGGCGTAATTGCCCCTGATGACAGTATGAGCTCTCTCTTCAGCTCCGGGTCGTCGTCGCAGAAGTCGTTGCTGCTCAAGGCCAGGACCACGAGATTGGGGCGATACTCCATTGCCTGTTCCCGCAATACCCGATGGTGGGACACCTGGCCGGTGCCGGAATTGCCCAGAGCCAGCACCTGAAACCGCTCAGCGTGCACGGCACGAAGATCCTGGTTGAGCGATGCTTCTATCAGCTTATGAAAACTGCGAGATAGGGGCACTTGCACTGCTTCCACGTAAGAATCGCCGATCACCGCGATCCTGAAAACCCCATCGGATTTCTCTGGTTGGTAGTCATGATCGTAGTATCCGGCAGCATTCCAGTGGAACAGATTGACATAACTTGCCTTGAGATTAGGATCGTAGCCATGGTATACAAACTTCCCACCAGGATTGTGCCAGCTTCGGTGATCGACCCCTTGGCGATCCTGTCGAACAGGGCTTCTTCCCGTGATCTGATCCTCGTTCATGAAAACCAACGATGCACCAGGCGAGGGTTGCGAACCGACGAACCCCTTGGTGAGATCCCGAATCTCAGCATTGTCCCGGGGGAGACAGTAGGGAAAAAGCATCTCGATTGCCAGGACGGTGGTGAGAATACTCAATCCGCACATCGCTCCAGCTCGAGCGGACCCGAGAAAACGGCCCTTGCAACCGAGTCGCACCGACAGGAGACTTAGGTTGATTCCGACACAAATGAGCAGAATCAAAAGGCCGTTATTCCAATTGTTGAACAAGATAAGAAACAGGGAAGCTGTCACTCCAATGGGCAACCAGAAAGCGACAAGTCCAAACATCTTTGCGACTCCCCTAATCCGAACGTCGCGTACAGCGACAACACGAAATTACGCTATATCGCAGGGTTGACGAGATTTCGTTCAGCTCTGCGTGCCTGAGAGGCGGTTTCCTATCTGCCTTTCACGATGCTTCCTTATGGCCAGGAACGTTCCTGTTTGTCAAGCACTAAACGCTACATGTCAACCGATGATTCCAAAAAGCTGCCTAACTCTCCCCTAAGCAACCTAACCAAATCTTGTCTGTAACTGCCATAATGGTCTTTTATCATTAATCATTATGTCCTATCCCCCCTGTCACGGTTTTTCCGCAGTCTGATGGAGCGGTTCAACCACAGTTCTGCGCCATGAGCATCTGCGCGTCGGATCTACTATACTCTAGCCAGCAAACCGATTCCACACAAGAACTTGGTGTCCCTCGCGTGCTTTTCGGTGACAAATGGGACCTCTTCTGTGGTAACTGGCTTGCGCGTGCGGCGTTGTTAACGCGTTGCCGGGTTGCTTGCCGAAGGAACTATTCTCCACAGTTGAAATCGAGAAGTCGATGCCTCGCTGACCTCCACCAGTTCCAGCCCTAGACCGTGGAGGGCGTCGCGTACCGATGCAAGCATGGTGGCGTTCGACGCGTCGGAGAAGAGGAAAGCTGGCTCAGTACGCTGAATAAGACGGCGAACCTCAGCCGTGCGGTTAACCCACACCTCGTGCTCGGGAACTCCCGACCGGACCAGCTCCACAGTCTTTGAACCGGAAAGATAATGCAACACCCGAGGATGCATGGAGAGCACCACGGCATGAGGGGCATTGTTCTTCAGCCAGGATGCGGCTCTAAAGAAAGGCACATCGCGGATCGTCTCGGCACCCCCACTCTGAACCGCTTGTCGAGCCTCGAGAATTGGGATTACATTGTGGGCCGCGTTCACAAATATAAGGGCAGAAAAGAATGCGATGACTACATTTCGCGATTCAATCCATGCCGGCGGTCGCTTGTCGGTCCGTTTTCCTAGCCACCCTGATATTCTGACGATTCCCACACCCAAGAAGAGATACAGGCCAGGCAACAGGGCAATCAGGTAACGGCTGCCAGCAGGACTGAGGATAAGCCCACACATCTGGATAGCGACGAGAGGCACAAAGAGCCTTTCCCCTCGTTTGAACGCCACCAACGCCCCAATCGCCACCACCGTCGGTACCAAGAGCTCGACAACGCCGGTCTTGATGGAGAGACCGGTCAGAGCGAAGTTCATCTCTAAAACATATTCCCAGGAGGCATCCAGCATAATGGCGACGAGAGTCCCAAGGCTTCTGCCAACCACAGCGTTGAAGTACGTTCCTTCGCTGAACGATTGGGGTAAGGAGAGTTTGTGGAGCTCCCAGAGCATTCCCGGAATGATCGCCGCGACCAGAAAAAGGACGGTCAGCGTGCACCTTGCACGCGTATCGCGCTGCCTCCAGGAGGAAAACAGATAGACGGCTCCTGCGGGGGGAATTCCCCAGCCGTTGACGCGCACGAGCGGCGTCAGGCCGCACATGATTCCTGCCAAACATACGGCAGCCAGGCCGGCCTCCCCAGCCGAGGCCCGCACAAGGGCGTGCAGCGACAGGAGAACCACAAGAGTAAAAGGAACGTCTGACGTGGTCGTGGCGCTGTGGCACAAGAGAACGTGGTTGACAGCGAAGACCCCACCGACGAGCAGAGCCGTATCCCGATCGAGAAGACTTTTGACGAGATAATAGCCCGCTGCCGCTGTGCATATCCCCATCAAAGCCATAAGGATGCGATAACCGAGAAAACTCGGCCTTAGCCAGGCAATCACCGCAATAAGCGCAGGATACCCGGGGGGCACGTACGTGTGCGGCTCCTCGTTGAAAACGTACCCCTTTCCCGACGCCAGCGACTCACCAAGCTCGAGGTACAAAGCGCTGTCCGGAGAAGCCCTCCATGAAGTGCCTATCAGGAGGAGAAATGAGGACATCACGATCGCTGCGAGAGCGAGTCCTCTCGCTGGGGTGTACACGCCGCGTACCGCTGCCTGTAAGTCCGCGAAATGACCGCATCCGGACACGCCTGGTACTGCCATCTACCTCCACCTCGGCATTGTTGACTATGGAATCCCCTTCGATCGTTGATTCCGGTCCCTGAGTAGCAATCCTTCTCCAGGTGCCGCCTGCTGCTGTCGCCGGCCTCTCCCGTCCCAAGCTCATTGTTTCAAGCCTTGCCCATGGGGTCAAGGGATTCTGGTCGGGAAACCTTGTTCTTGGAGCGCATGAAAACACAGCTTCAGGTGGACTGTGATTCACTACTAACGGTGTCTCCAAGCCAAAATCTTAACCAACTTGTTAGATATGTCTGATACGCAATCTCTGAAAACAGTACCACTATTTGAAAACACAGAAAAAAGCCTTGACACCGCCCAAAAATTGGTGTTTAGATCGTCCTTGATCGAAGCGGTGGACGTGACCGCGGTGCAGTAGCGTGCTCATCCGATCGATCGGTCAGGGTAGGTGGGGGCACTTCTAGGCCTAAAAGCACGAAAACGGCATCTAAATGGCCGTTTACGTGTGTTCCACTGGGATGGAAAAGTATGTTGAGAAGTGCTCCCCCTCATATCACAGTCTCCACCCGTGTCAATGAAAAAGTTCGGGAGAAGGAAAAAGGGATCTCTTTTCCGTCCGTCTTGAGTTGTTTCGGTGTGTTTTTCCTCCGCGAGGACGGCTCAGTACTGCAACAATTCTGAGAGATCGAGACCGAATCTCCGCTTTAAGTAAAGATTGATGAATTCCATGATAGTAGGCTTGAAGGGCTTGCGCACTAGACGCATCCCCGCTTGTCTGGGGGTCAATCCCCCCTTTTTCATATTGCAGGCCCTGCAGCACGCCACCACGTTCGTCCAGGCGTTCATTCCTCCCTGGACCTTTGGGATGATGTGGTCTATGGTGAGGTCTCCGGAAGTGTGCTCGCGGCCACAGTACTGGCAGACAAAGCCGTCTCTGATGAGGACGTTACGTCTGGAAAACGGTACCTCTCTCCGATAGATCTGGCGTATGAACTTGATGAGTCGTATGACAGCGGGTACTCGGAAAGTCCGGGACACGGTTCTGACCATGCGGCTCGATTCCTTTATCACCTCCACTTTGCCGGTCAAGAGCAGAGTCATGGCGCGTTGCCATGACACGAGCCCAATAAATTCGTACCCAGCGTTCAGGACAATCACCGACTCGTTCGTCGACATCTCATCTGTGCCTCTCATGTAAGAATTTCGAGGATTTGTCCTTTATGTCCGTCTTCCCGTTTAACAAAGCTCCAGAGCCCGTGTCAAGGAGAAAGGTTGGAATCGGCGTGTTTGCGGGGCAACGCGGCCGATTCACAGGGATTCGAGCAGTATCTTGTGTCCCACCAGGTCCAGCTCCCGTATTCTTCCTTTAACGGTGACCTCTTCTCCGAACAAGCTTCTGAGCACAATTGAATTTCCCTCGGGTCTGAGGAAGCTCACACTCTCGAGCACGAGCTGTTCTTCTCCGTCCGCGATGAGATACGCATTCGATTCGCACATTTGGGCACTCTCTCCAACACGTGGGATTTCAAGCCGGCTGCCATTGGGAAGAGGTAGTGGCCGTCTTCGTGAACGCAGCCGTCGTGCCAGTACCATGTCCACTATACCCTGTAAAACCCGCGGAGAAAAGCAGTGACAGGACGGTTGGTCTCTTTGGTGTTCAGCGCTTTTTTTGGCGTGTAGTCATTCCGAGATCTTGGAGTGAGCCACAGGTGGTTAGCGACTCAAGAGGTCGGAAAATATCAACCAGACAGTGAGCGCACTCCCGAGGACGAATCCAAGGAGAGCGAGAACTGGAATGTCCATGAACCTGGGGCCTGCCCCGGCATGGACGATGACAGAAGACCCCACAACGATAGCTCCGATGACGATACTCATGGACACTCGTCTCGAAGCCTTGTCCAACTCCAGGAAAGCCTCATGGATACCACGGTGTTCTACCTGGATCTGCAGCCTGCTTTCCCGGAGCGCTCTCGACAACTCTCTGACGTCTCCAGGCAAATTGCGGAAGAATCTGAGGAGCTCGAACGCTCCCTGGAAGATCTTCTTGCTGATCAATCGGGGTCCATACTGCTCCAGTACCAACTGCTTGATAAGCGGTTCTGCGGTAGCGATAGCATCGAAATCTGGATCGAGGTTTCTACCCACACCCTCAAGACTGATAAGGGCCTTTCCCACTAGGACGAAGTCCGGCGGCACATGGATCCGGAACTTCTGAATGAGCTCCATGGAATCGTTCACGATGGAGCTAAAACGAATCCTCTTCAAGGGGAGTCGGTAATAGCGGTCGAGAAAGAGCTCTGCCTCCCGCTGAAAGTGCACTCTGTCCAGGTCTTCCGGGAGCGCGTCCATGTCCACCAGTATATCCGTGATGATTTGAGTTTCTTTGCGCACGGCCGCGGAAACGAGGAGGATAAGGTTTTCTCGAGTCCGCTCATCGAGCCGCCCCACCATGCCGCAATCAATGAACCCAACCACTTTCTTGCCGATTACCATCAGATTCCCCGGATGAGGGTCTCCGTGGAAAAAACCGTATTCCAGAGCCTGCCTCAAGACCGCGTCTGCGAGGACCTGAGCTATCTTGGCGGTGTCGACTCCTTCTTCGCGAAGCCGCTCTGCCAGTGAGATCTTGGTGCCGTCCAGCTTCTCCATGGTGAGAATGCGCTCTGTCGTCTGGTCCCAATACGGCTTCGGGAAAGTCACGAGAGGATTATGGGAAAAGTCGGCACGAAATCGGTCGAGATTGCGTGCTTCCAGCGTGAAGTCCATTTCCCGGGTGACCGCCTCTCGGAATTGTTCTACGATCTTGATCGGATCATAGTTTCGCGATTCCGGGACGTGCCAGTCGAGCAGCACAGCCAGCGAGTGAAGGATGTCGTAATCCTGGGCAATAATCTGTTCAATGCCTGGTCTGCGAACCTTGATCACAACCGGCTCCCCGGCCAAAGTGACCCCCTCGTGTACCTGAGCGATAGAGCCGGCTGCCAGCGGAATGGGGTCGATGGAAGCGAACGCGCCCTGCACAGGTCCTAAGTCGGCTTCCAGCACCTGTTTGATCAGGTCGAATTCCACAGGAGCCACGTCATCCTGAAGGGGGACGAGCTCGTCTATCCATTCTTTCGGAAAAATATCCGGACGCGTGGACAACAATTGGCCCAGTTTTACGAATGCTCCACCGAGCTCCTCCAACGCCAAGCGGAAACGTCTGGCGGGAGTCAGAAGCTTGGGAGCTCCGATGACTCGTTTTCCTTCTTCTGCTTCGTGGAACTCCAGATACTTCGATAGTCCCATCCTGCTCACAAGATCTCCAAATCCATGTTTCACGAGTACCCTTAGGATTTCTTGTGATCGCATAAGATTTCCAAATATCTTGGAAAAAGGCATCGCACCTCCCGTGCTGCATTTATTGGCGCTCGTCCAGCGCACTGATCATAGGTAAGGCCTAGAAGCGACTCCTGTCAACGTGAGATCTTTGGCGCCGCTCAAATGACCCTACAGTAAGTGAATGTTTTCGTTGCGCATAGCTTTTCTATCGTCTAGTGTTGAGCTATACTAGTACCGCGGCTCCCGAGGTATGCTCCACAGCCGGGAGAGAGCGGTGTTGAGTTGCCTGTAGCCGTCGACGAGATGCTTTCCCATGACTCCAGTCGGGCAGGCGTGCGCAAGTCTCAAGAAGAGTGGATGCTTCCGTGAATCCATCAGAAGATACCCTGCGAAAACTCCTCAAGGAGCCGAAGAAGGTTCCCACCATCGGCCGTTACCAGATAATCGATACCCTAGGGCGGGGGAACATGGGGGAAGTATTTCGCGCCAGGGATCCGATGATCGGACGCATGGTGGCCCTCAAGACCCGGCGCTTCGACCTCGTATATGAGAAAAAGGATCTCCGGTTTGTTATCGACAAATTTTTCGAAGAGGCGAGAATTGCGGGCAACCTGATTCATCCCAATATTGTAACCGTTTTTGACGTGGGGCGTGATGGAGATTATTGCTTTATAGCCATGGAAATGCTCGATGGTGACAATCTCACTTCCCACAACAAGGAGGATACACTTCTGCCGCCCCTTAAGGTCATGGAGCTAGTGCGGCAGGTCTGTCTCGCTCTGGATTTCGCTCACTCCCGCAACGTGATTCACAGAGACATCAAGCCTGCCAATCTCATGTTCAGCCGAGACAGGATTATCAAGATCACGGACTTCGGCATTGCTACCCTGGCGGGGAATTCCACCGCGGATCTGCAAGTTATGGGAACCCCGAGCTACATGTCTCCGGAACAGACCAAGGGGCTGAGACTCACACCGCAGACGGATTTCTTTTCGTTGGGAGTGGTGTTTTTCGAGCTCCTTGTTGGGAGAAGGCCATTTCTCGGACGGACCCTGTTCGAGCTCATGGAGAACATTCGTTACGCGGCGGCGCCCTCGATCCTTTCCTTCAATCAGAAGCTTCCAGCCAGCCTCGATCGGATCATCCACCGAGTCCTGGAGAAGGAGCCCGAGCTCCGCTATCAGTCCGGGCAGGAGCTCGCGTC
>CAYZET010000059.1:0-17537 GCA_964477215.1 uncultured Syntrophaceae bacterium
GATCGCGAGAAAATTCTTCCGGTTATCGGACAAAAATTTTGTCACTCACTATAGGCAAGAATGCGAGTCAGTGACCGGACCATAACAAAGGGCTGTTCCCATTTGGTGAGACCGTTGAGCTTCAAGGCGTGGAAATGACAGGGCACTAGTACCGAGCCCTCAACGGCTCGGGACGACTCCTTCACCCGCAGCCGCACCCAATCTCCCGATACAGAGGTGATCTGCACGAAGTCCCCGTCTTCCAATTCCAGCTTGTCGAGGTCATGGGAGCTCATTTCAGCGAAAGCTTCCGGGCAGGCTTCCATGAGCGTGGAGCTCCATTGGGAAAAGGAACCGGAATGGAACTTGAGCGTGGTTGGTATCAAGCACATCAAGCCTTCTTCTGCACGGCTCTCCCGAATAGGTGGGGCAGGGGTGAGCTTTGGTTTTCGCCGCGGGAAGCCTCGCTCGTACAGGATCCCTGTGCCGGGGTCTTCGGAGTCCATACAGGGCCACTGAATGCCTCCCGTTTCAAGGCGTTCATAGGATATTCCTCGATACGTGTCTACTACGGTAGCGATCTCATTCATCACATCCCCGGGGTCTGCGTAAGACATGGGTGGCTTCCCCATGAGAGTGGTGAGCGCTTGAAGTATTGCCAGGTCGCTCTTGTTGCCATCCGGTTCGACGACTCGACGCAGTCGCTGTACGCGACGGTCAGCGCTTGTGAGCGTTCCATTGCATTCCGCTAGAGAGGCTACCGGAAGCACCGCATCAGCCATACCTCCAGTGGCTGTAGGGAAGATGTCTTGCACTACCAGGAAGTCAAGGCTTTTCAGCGCCCTTTCCACTTGCTTCCGATCGGGATAGGTCTCAAGAGGGTTCTCCCCAACCACGTAGAGAGCGCGAAGATCTCCTTTCTCAGCCGCTCTCAGCATGGTGCGAGCATCCATCCCTCTGGAACGGGGAAGGGGAGATCCCCAGGTGGTCTCGAATTTTTCGCGGGCACGCTCGTCCAGCAGGCTATGGCATCCCGGAAGAAGCTCGGGGGCTAACCCCATGTCCACTGCCCCCTGGGAGTTGGCCTTTTCGCCGAAGACATGGACCCCGCAAGATGGTTTCCCCAGTCGGCCGGTGATCAGGGCCATGCTTGCTGCAGCTTGCGTCAAGGCAAGGGTATTGCCCTGCCGGGTCATTCCGGTAGTCAAAATGATTGCCGCCCTCTCGGCACGAGCGTATTCGAGCGCGGCCGCACGTATTCTGTGGGGATCTACGCCGGCGAGCCTTCCTACGCGAGCCGGATCGTACTGCTCCAGGGAGTCTGCGAGATCACGGAATTCGTGTTCATCGATGTCCAGGTCTTCACCAGGTGCCGATGAGCTCTCAATGATCACCTTAAGCATTGCGTAGGCGACCAGGTGCTCCGTGCCAGGTCGAGTCTGCAGGTGAATACCCGGGCGGAGGCAAAGCTTGGCCCTGATGGCGTCCACGACAATGACTCTGCCACGTCTCGCTGGGGCGGTGGCCATGATTACCTCATTCTTGGCCACAGGGTGAGTCTCCGTGAGATCCGCCCCCATTAACATGATAACGCTCGCGTTTCTGATTTCTCTTATGGAATTGGTACTCGCTGCATGACCGTAGGCGGGGAGCAGGCCGTCCACCAGAGGCCTGTACGCGAAGCCACCGGCATGGTCCAGATGCGGGGTATCCAGAACGGTACGGACGAAACGGTTAAGTACGTACGCAGCTTCGTTGGAGAGTCGTGCTGATCCGAAAGCCCCGAGACTCTCAGGTCCGAACTGGTTCTTGATTCTCAGGAATCCCTCGGCCACGAATTCCAATGCCTCGTCCCACTCGACAGGCTGCAAACGCCCTTGTCGCCGAATCAATGGCTTGGCAGGCCGATGCTGGGAATAAACGTACGGCCAGCCGTACCGTCCTTTCACACAGAGTGTCCCCTCATACGGGCTGTCTGGCGGAGATTCAACGTACACCGTCTTCTTTTCCTTCGTCGCGAAGGTTAGGGCGCATCCAATGCTGCAAAAAGAGCAGATTGTGTTGGTCTTTTTCAACTCAAACTGTCGGCCGGTACCCACCAACCATTTCGACGTGATTGCTCCCACGGGACAGATCTGGACACATTGGCCGCAGAGCTCACAGTCGAGAGGGCCACCGAAGCCGGTCGACACATCGAATTCGACCCCGCGACGTACGAAGCTGAGCTGGCCCTCTCCCTGCACCTCGTCGCAGATCCGCACACACAGTCCGCACCGTATACAAACGTCCATGTTGAAGCGGATGAAGTGAGAATTGTTCTCCACATAGTAACGACGAGTCTCCCTAGAAAAAGGAAGGTCAGCAATCTCATACTCGTGCACCAACTGCTGGAACCGGCAGTCCCCTGCCGCGTCACACGTCGGACACTGCAGTGGATGGCTTCTGAGGAGCAGCATTAGCTGCATCCGGCGGCTTTCCATCACGGAAGGCGAGCGAGTGGCCACTCTCATTCTTTCTTCCACAGGAGTTAAACACGCGCGCACCGTGTGCTTGATTCCGTCGACCTCGGTTTCCACAAGACAAAGTCCGCATGCTCCGTACGGTTCCAGGCGGGGATCGTGACACACGGTTGGTACGCGAGCTCCTGCTTCTCGTGCTGCCTCGAGTATCGTGGTGCCGCGGCTCACAGAGACAACTCTTCCGTCGATGCTCAAAGTAACCATGGCGTTATCCCCGCTGCCGGAGTGATGGGTCCGGTCTGGGCAGCCACGCTCGTTTGGAATCTATCCCTCGGAGCCACGCTTTCTATCTGATGGCATCGAAACGGCAGCTCTTAATGCACATCCTGCACTTGGTACACTTGTCTCGGTCTATCCAGGCGACTTCCTTCTTCTTCCAAACGATCGCGTCCGAGAGGCATCTCTTGTGGCAGAGGCCGCATTTAGCACATTTGTCCTCAATGACCTGGAAGTCGATGAGATCTACGCACGACAGGGCAGGACAATGCTTTTCTTGGATGTGAGCATCGTATTCATCTCGGAAATACCGAATCGTCGATAGTACCGGATTGGGAGCGGTCTTCCCGAGACCGCAGGAAGAGATGGTACCCACATGCCGGGCCAGACCTTCGAGGAATTGCACGTCCCCTTCCGTGCCCCGTCCCTCCACGATGTCGGTGAGCTTGTCGTGCATGACTTTCAGTCCTTCGCGGCAGGAAGTGCACTTTCCGCAAGACTCTTCCATCAGAAACGTTGTGAAGAACCGTGCAGTGTCTACCATGCACGTTGTCTGGTCCATCACCACCACGCCCCCTGACCCCATCATGGCGCCGGCGCCCCTCAAAGATTCGTAGTCTATGACCAGATGTTCCAGACCCGACGGGATGCAGCCCCCTGAGGGACCTCCGATCTGGACCGCCTTAAATCTACGCTTGCTTCGGATGCCGCCGCCAATGTCGAAGATCAGACTCCCAAGACTGGTCCCCATGGGCACTTCCACCAGCCCTACATTATTGACTGCGCCCGTAAGCGCAAAGACCTTGGTACCTTTGCTCTCCTCGGTACCTATAGCAGCAAACCACTCGGCTCCATTAAGAATAATGGGGTTTATGTTTGCAAAAGTCTCGACGTTATTTATTACAGTTGGGCAACCGAAGAGCCCGCTCTCAACCGGAAAAGGTGGTCTGTGTCGGGGTGCGCCCCTGAGCCCTTGGAGGGACTGAATCAGCGCGGTCTCCTCACCACAAACAAACGCTCCCGCACCCGGATAGATCTCGATATCGAAATCGAACCCTGAGTCGAGAATGTCTTTCCCGAGAAGCCCATAGTTTCGCGCGTCACTTATGGCCTTTTCGAGGCGCTCAATTGCCAGGGGATACTCGGCCCGAACATATATGCTCCCGCGCTCGGCACCTACAGCGTAGCCGGCTATCGCCATGCCTTCGAGGACAGAATGAGGATCCCCCTCCATCACGGCCCGGTCCATGAAAGCGCCCGGGTCTCCCTCGTCTCCGTTGCAGATAATGTATTTCGGGAAACGATCGGACTGCCTGCAGGCCTCCCATTTCACGCCTGTCCTGAAGCCCGCACCACCTCTGCCCCTCAGGCCTGAGCTCTTGACCGTCTCGACAACGCTTTGCGGAGTCATTTCCTGGAGGGCTTTGGCCAGGGCAGCGTAACCGTCAAGTGCTATGTATTCGTCTATGCTTTCTGCATCTATCAAGCCTCGGTTGCGGAGCACGATGAGTCTCTGGCGACTGTAGAAGTCAGTATCCTTCATCAACGGTACAGGGATCGCAGGTCGGCCGTTCTTCACCACCAATTCGTCGACGATTCTGCCCTTCACAACGTGTTCCTCGACGATGAGCGGAACGTGCTGAGGCGTGAGACGACTGTAAAGGACGTGTTCCGGTAGTGCCTCCATGATCGGGCCACTGGAGCATAATCCACTACAGTCTGCCATCAGGACCTGGACCCGGTCTCTCAAGTTTCTCCGCGTCAGTTCCTGTTCCAAGGCGGCCTTGATACCCCGGCTGCCGCGGGCTACACACAGCGTGCCTGGACACAGCCTGAGCTGCATCTTGTTCACAGGCATTGGACTCATATCGGATTGTCTCCCGGGCTGGTCCCGGCCCTGCAAGGCCACAATCGGATCCATGGCACGTCCGGAGCTATTGGTAGGCGTCAAGCTTTCTCATAGCATCCCGCGGCGTGACTCCGGCGTGCACGCAGCCATCCACGAGCATTACCGGGGCCAGTCCGCATGCCCCCAAGCACCGCACCGCTTCAACGGTGAACCTTCCGTCATGGGAAGTTTGCCCCACATCGGCTCCTGCGCCCTCGACTATGCTGGCGAGGACATCCTTCGAGCCCTTGACATAACAGGCTGTTCCCAAGCAGAGCCGAACTGTGTGTCGCCCCCGAGGGGTCATGGAGAAAAAGGAATAGAATGTGACCACTCCATACACACGAGACGCTGGTATCCCGAATCCGCGGGCGAGTCGACGCTGCACCTCTTCCGGCAAGTAGCCGAATATCTCCTGAGCTTCTTTGAGAGCCGGAATGAGATACCTCGACTGGCCTGCGTACTTGTCGATGATGCAGTCTAACCTATCAAGCTCTCCTCGCTGTATGACCGGTACATCCTGCCACAGTATCTTGTCTGAAAGAGCTCCTGATGCTTTCACTCTTTTCTCCCTGCCGAATTGCCCACTAGTCCCCTACGCGCTGCTTCAGTTCTGCGTTTGAGAGACTGACGAGCTTCACGCGTATCGAATCCCAATATCCCTTAGTCCTCTCTGCCCACCCAGTCGGCAGGAGTGGTCTGCTCAACCTCGATAATGTCTTCCCAGGGCACTTGGTGATCGCGAAAGATCTCCTCCAAAGCCTTCTTGTGTGGAGCTTCCCACCAACAAAAGCGCCTGCCCTTCTCCAGGTTGTACCAGGTCTTCAGCCATATGGCCCTTCTCTCTTTTGCCAGCTCGACCCACCTGCCCGCGATTCTCTCCCGGGGGACCTCCGGCTCATTGTGGATAGCCAAGTAGTGAGGCATTTTCTCCTCCGTCTGCATCCTGTAATGCGTCGAATTGGGCTCATCGGCACGAGTGCGCACTTAGAGGCAAGTGCGAAATTAGCAGCTTGCCTCAAAGAGGGCTGACACTCCGCCCTCAACTCAGCATCTTCGAGTGGGGCGCAATTCTCAACTCGTGGTACTGTAAAGACCTTTCAGGTTATGTCTTACGCTTCGAACCTCGCTCCCTCCTGGTGTTTGACTAGGTCGAAGAAGTCGCATCTCGAGCAGACCTCTATTTTGGCTTCGAATGTGTCCTGGCTCCCTCCGTGGCACAAAGTACCCAAGATGTTCCAACAAGACCTGCCGGCGTACAGCCCTCTGTTTTTTCCCCAAAGCATGCGATCTTCCGCTACCGGGCATATCCTTCCTTGAGCTGTTTGGGCTCCACCAGGCTCCATTCCGCAATTCACGACTTCCCAACAATTCAGCACGAGTGGGCGAGTTTTCACCTCCCAGAAACGCCATTCCGAAGCCTCGGTGACGTCCACTTCCAGGATTTCGGACCATTTGATCCCCAGGTCACGGAAAACCTCTTCTATCACCTGATCAGTCGGCGCATCCCATTCGCAGTAGCGCTTGCCCAACTCCATGTTGAAGAGCGTTATTCGCCAGTTGGCCCTCCTTTCGCTTCTTGCGATTTCGGTCCACCGGGATTCGAGCAGCACTCGGTCTACGGTCGTCTCCTCGTGCATGGTCAAGTATTTCGGCATGTCTTTCCTCCTCCTGAATTATGTGGTTGCCGTCTGTCTATCTTACGCGCTAAAGAAAAAACCTCTTACTCACCTCCTGTCAGGCTTGGAGACCGACATGCCTCCGTAGCTTGCGTAGAGCATTTCCCGTGCCAGGCAGCCCCGAAGAAAACGCAAACGATAACTGCTTTGAATGACACAACATTATCTGTGTGGTGCACGCGATGGAGAGAGTGACGGCAGGTCAGTCGGAAGGGGCGACTGTCGGAACATCAGACGGTTCTCCGACATGATGAATTATATTAATAAGTTGAAAGACGACGTGTACGTCGAGAACTTCGACGTACCGTGGCTCCGCCAAAGGATATCGGAGGGTTACCTCAAAGCTGAATGTCAGGAAACTCGACGGTGAGGATACTTAGTAGAGGATTTCATAATTACTGCCGCGTATTCTGCCACGACTCAGTCGGGGATTTGCGCCCCTTCAGGGCATGAAGCAATCAATGATTACCATGGTTCCTCTTCTTGATGACCCCGAGATACGTAACCGTACTCATGAGATTTTGTAATTAGTGGGACTCTTCAGTCTCGATCCCGAACTGTCTTATGTATTGGTACAGGGAGTCGCGTGATATGCCAAGCAAACGGGCAGCAGCCGTTTTGTTTCCGCTACACCGTCTCAATGCCTCCGCACAGAGAGAATGCTTCACCTGGTCGGTAATCGTTCGGAGATTGCCCGAGGCCGGAACATGCAGGTCGTGCCGCGATTCCTCATGGCCTCCTTGAACTGAGGGAATCGGAACTGAAAAGGGGCTGTTTCCATCCCAGAGTATCAAAGCCCTCTCAAGAGCGTTTCGCAGTTCCCTGACGTTGCCTGGCCAATGATACTTCGACATTGCAATCACACTTGCAGGATCGATCACAGGGATTTGAGTGAGCTGCAATTCCGCCGCAAGCTTTGCCATGATCTCTTCGAGCAGTATTGGAAGGTCTTCTATCCTTTCTCGCAAGGGAGGAACAGCTATGGTAAGCACGTTCAGACGATAGAAGAGTGCCTGGAGAAACCGGCCTGCCGCTATTTCCGATTCCAAATCACGGTGGGTGGCTGCCAGGATCCTGGCATTGACACTTATGGTCTTCTGCCCTCCCACGCGGACGAAGGACTTGGTGTCCAGGAACGTGAGCAGCTTGGCTTGCATTGAGAGCGGCAGCTCGCCAATTTCGTTGAGTAGCAGTGTGCCCCCTTCCGCAAGCTCCAACAGCCCTCTTTTGGTGCCACGAGCACCCGTGAATGCCCCTGGCTCGTGACCGAACAGCTCCGACTCGGCCAGCTCCTTCGTAATTGCTGCACAGTTTATGGAGAAAAACGGTCCGTTGCACCGTCTGGATCGATCGTGGATCCACCGTGCCAGGAAGTCCTTTCCGCTGCCAGATTCCCCGACGATCAGGATGATGCTTTGTCCGGACGCGGCATAATAGGCATCTTTGAGAGTGATTCCCATCGCCCCAGATGGGTAGTGTCTGATGGCTACGTGACCGTCAGGGGTAACTCGCTTGCGATCGGTTATGTCTCGCGAAATTCCGCATAGCCCTATTATTTCCCCCGAGCTGTTATGCATGGGCACTCGGATTTCGTGAAAGGTCTTGGGAATGCCCCTGACGCGCCTAGTCTGTTCGTGCTCTATTACGCGACCACCAAGAACTCTGGTGTCCACGTCCCTGATGTAAAGCGAGCCCTCGTGACCGAAGAGCTCCTCAAATGTTCGGCCGATGATCTTGGAGGAAGGCAGGCCGAGCATCCTTTCCATGGCAGGATTTACATGAGTGTACTTCAGAGAACAGTCTTTGAGGAAGATACCGTCCTCTGCGGCCTCGAAAATGGTGCGGAAACGCTCCTCGCTTTGGCGCAAAGCCTCTTCGGCTCGCTTTCGATCGGCAATTTCTGCGAGTAGGCTCTCGTTAGCTCTCTTGAGCTCGACCGTGCGCTCATCTACCCGTTGCTCGAGCTCTTCGTTCATTCTTCTAAGAGCATCCTGAGCACGCTTTTCCGCGCTTATATCTCTGATGAAGACTGCTACACCGCTGACGTTGTGATCGGGACCGAAGACAGGGTAACAACTTATGTCAAAGCACGAGCGACCCCTCCGGTCTTCCCACCTAACGGGCATACGAGTTTGAGCCACCAAATCGAACTGCACCCTTCTCTCTGCCGCTGCATCCGGTGCCAGGAAATCGAAGCAGCATTTTCCGAGGAGCTCATCAGCGTCCTTGCCGAGGCTTTGGACAAGGGGTTTGTTGAATGCAAGAAAATTCCCCTCCGCATCCAGGAGACAAGCCATTTCTGTTGTGGCATTGAGGAGCGCTTCGAACCTCTCCTTGTTCAGCTTCACCTGTTCTTCCGCCAGTCTTCGCTCGGTCACGTCGAGCGAGTATTCGATGACACGTGCCACATTCCCGTGCTGATCCATAATCGGATACGCAAATATCTCGAAGAACCTCGGATCCCCCGACTTGTCGTAATGAATGTGCTCAGTTCTTGCCGGGGCTTTGTTCCTGATAACCAATTGCAGAGGACAGGGGTGTTCGGAACCCGTGCACGGCTCGGTCTGACCGTGAGTAAGAGCGTAGCAGGTACCCTTGCGTGTCGAGTACATCAGCCTCGTTGCAGAATTCGCGTGCACGATCTCGTAAGTACTTGGGTCAATTACGTAAAACGGGTGAGCCAATGATTCCAGCACGCAGCTCAAAAACTCGTTTTGCTCGCTGATCTTCTCTTGTGCTCGCTTGCGGTCAGTGATGTCCCGCAAACGGATTACGCTGCCCGCGGGTTTGCCAGTCTTGTCGTAAAATACCGCCCCACTGATGCTGACGTCCAGGATTCGGCCGTCCTTGGTGAAGCGCCTCGTCTCTTGATTGCAGAAGTTCTCTCCCCGCAGGATCTTGTTGACCAACTCCTTGGTTTCCGGCCAGTTCTCCTCGGGAACGAAATCTATCCTCTTTCCTTCGAGCTCATCGAAGGTCCATCCGAAAACGCGGGAAAAGGCGGGATTGATATAAGATGGAATACCATCCATGTCGTAAACAACAATGGGATCCGGCGAGGCCTCGAGAAGTCCCTGATAGAACTCTGCCGTCCTCTGGGATTCTTCGTAGAGCTCTTTATGATGCTGCCTGATTTCTTGAAGCTGTTCCTCAGTTCGCTTTCGGTCCCGGATGCATTGGGCAAGTAGTGACTCTAGCTCCGCAACACGACGCTGCGTTGCCGCAAGGTCGCGTGCGAGATCGCTCCTTGTTTGTTCGCTGTATTCCATGAATGCCTCCGGAGGAATGGGGATTCAGGAACGGAGTAGAGAGCCTCCAAGGACAACATGCGCTTGTGCGGAGAGCAGCAGGGACCGTCAACCGCCAGTCCAGCCCGGGCAGGAGATAAGGTGTTAGAACGGGAGAGAGGTTTCCTCGCCTGGGGTAGCTTCCGCAGTATACTGCTCGACGCGAGTGAGAGAACGACCAGCAGAATCCGAATACCTGCACATGCTAACATCATACGAAATCGGAGAATTCAATTCAATGGAGAGCACTCTTCAGTCGGTCCCGACACGCACAACTGTTGCGAGCAAATGTCTTAGCCGAACTTCGGTATTAGTGAGCCACCGAGCTGGGGAGCACCAGGTCGGGACACATGAGCTTCAGCACCGCCACGTAGGGCTTGAGCCGATTCCGGGCGATTTGCATCCCTCGCTCTGCGCCGGACGGCACATCCCGGGCTTCGGTGTCGGACCGTGCTCCTGTAGGGCTGGCCGCTGTCAGCACCTGATTTAGCATAGTGACCCATTCCTGAGCTATCTTAGCTGCGTCAGGATCGTTCCTCGTGACGTTCAGCATGGTTGCCAGGGATGAAGCGATGGACGCAGTCAGCCGGGCGATCTTCTCGTCATCGGTCAATTCAGAAGATTCTCCCAGAGCGGCCACTTCGTCCACACGGCGCTGCAGCACTTCACATACCGCTGGGTCCATCTTCACGTCGTCACTAGAAGAAGCTGGCGCTGGGGAACCTGGAACAAGGATCGCAAGAAAAGCCATTGCCAGCATCGTCACACGACACGTCTTAACCATTTCACTTCTCCTTTCACGCTACGGACATTTCCAGCATGCCACAGGATTTGCAGAGTGGTCAAGCCAGTCTCGCCGCACACACAAAGGGTAAGAGCTCAGCCCGTCCGACATTTTCGCGTTCAAGATCAGGGAACCGCTTCACGCGTGTAACTGGGTGACAATGTCGTATTGATGCCTAGGAGGCTGTTGCGTAACGCAATGCTTTCCATGAATCGTAGCACCTGTTGCTTCGGTTCCGATCTGGACGAATCGTGGTCCCCATCAAAGAGCTTAGTATGTCAGACTCATAGGAGCCTGACCTAATGAAGCCGGTCGGGTTGGGACGACGTGGGTGGCACGATTCTGCCCCGATCTGAAGTTAAGCGGCAGGCTCCTAGGCGGGGGCGGTGCTGGCGACGTGTTACTGCTGGAGACATGGATTCCCCTTGACAATTTTGCTTCACCGGAAAAAAGTGGAAGGAGGTGCATACCATGGCACCAATGTGTGGCTCTTCATACCGGCTTCCTCCGAGTCTCGCACTGGAGTTTTCCGGTGACCGGCCGTGACTCGAGGGTGTGGGGGGCATACAGCATCCTGGAGCAAGAGGAGGTCAAAGGGTTGTGAAAAAGGCCGTGTTAATCGTTGTGGCAGTGCTGATGACGCTCGCATACGCAACAGCGGCATCTGCCTTCTTCGCATGGGCTCCGTACTCCGGGTGGGGCGGCCCGGGTGCTTGGAGCGGATCCTCCAGCAGCGGTTACTATTGGCCCTCGAGCGCTTCCAGCAGCGGGTTCGTCTATCCATCCGTCTCATGGTCTCGCGGCGCTTTCTATGGTGCTTCCAGCAGCAGCGGGTACTCCTGCTATCCTGTAAGCTCATCCAGCGGCGGATGGTATTGGCCGGCAAGCTTCTCATCGAGCGGCTACTACTATTGAGTATTATGACTCCCTCCTTACCTGCCCGGAAGGTTCAGAGGCGACTTCGTTGACCGGACGCAGTCGCCTCACCTTTTTCGGTTGGGGTTGACATGGGGGTCGGGATAGTTTACTGTTTTCCTAAAGAGCGAAACGGAGAGCCGTGCATGAGCGTCGAAAATAACGAAAGACTCAAGATCAAGGCCGAAGTCTTCAAGGCGATGGGGCACCCCATTCGTCTCGGAATAATTGAATTGCTGCAGAGCCGTGAGCTATGCGTCTGCGAGATCGTCGACTACGTGGGAACGGGAATGTCGAACGTATCCAAGCACCTGTCTATGTTGAAGCGGGTCGGGATTGTTACCGATCGTAGAGACGGGCTCAAGATCATGTATCGACTGACCATGCCGTGCGTGCTGGATTTTGTGCGGTGCGTGGAAGGACAAGTCCTCGGCAATTTGGACAGACAGCGCGCAGCTATGGGAGGGTGAAGGGCGTGTCATTGACCACGACAATACCCTTGAGCGTGAGAAGGGCTCCCAGTCCGAACGCAACCAGGAATGCATCATTTCCGATATGTGCCGGTCGCCGGTTCCCGCTGCCGTGGGGGGGGCTGGAGCGGAATCGACATCCCAGCCTTTGGCTTATTTCGAGGCAATTCCATAGATGTCGATTTTGGTGGGGAAAAGGGGCTTGACACGGAGGCGCGAAAGTTTTACTATTTGACGGAATGGTGAAATAAGCGGCGGCCGGGCCTGCGTGCTCCTTACCCACTACTCGGACCAAGGCTGGCGCGCTAAAGGCCCCGCAAGAGCTTGTCCCATCAACTCGAGTCCGGTGCCGGCCCGACGGAGAAAGGGCTGCCGACGATAGAGGCAAGGTCAATCGAAGGGGCAGCTCCAACGTGCCGGGCCGCACCTATCCAACGTTCCGTAGGACGCAGAATTTCGAAAGAGCCAAAGATCTGGCGAGGTAGCATTATGTCACAAGAAAAGAAGGTGTCCGTCGTCCGAAGTGAAAGCGCTGTCGACCCGCATGCCATTGAGATGGCAGAAGAAGGTTCTTCGGCATCCCTCCAGTCATTTCTCCTCAGGGTGAAGTCCGAGCTGAGCCTGTCCTATTGGACGGACCAGTGGAAGCCTTTTGCTGCGATAACGGGGATTTTCCTGTTGTGTTACTATCTGCCGATCGGAAATGCTCGTTTCGACAACGCAGTGATGGAGGCGTTTCACCTGGTCAAGTGGTACGCTCAGGAGCATGTGCTGCTCTGTCTCGTTCCAGCCTTCTTCATCGCGGGAGCGATAGCCGTTTTCGTCAGCCAAGAAGGGGTGATGAAATACCTCGGACCGACGGCCCCGAAATATATTTGCTATCCGGTCGCGTCTGTATCCGGGACAATCCTGGCGGTGTGCTCATGCACGGTTCTCCCGTTGTTTGCGGGCATTTGGAGCCGTGGAGCCGGACTGGGGCCTGCCACAGCGTTTCTCTATTCCGGGCCGGCAATTAATGTTTTGGCGATCATACTCACAGCCCGTATCCTGGGTCCCGAGCTGGGAATCGCCCGTGCGATCGGGGCCGTCACGTTCAGCGTGGTCATAGGCGCGCTCATGCATCTGATCTTCTGGAAGGAGGAGCAAGAGAGAGCCAAGGTGACGCTCGCTGCGATGGGGACCGCTGCAGAAGACGGTCGCCCGCTCTGGAAGACTGCGACCTACTTCGCATTGATGGTGGGGATTCTGGTGTTCGCAAATTGGGGTAAGCCCGACCAGCCCACAGGCCTCTGGTTTTCCATCTACTCGCACAAATGGGTGGTCACGAGTATCTTGTCGGTTCTCTTTGCGGTCGCGCTCGTGAAATGGTTCAATATGCCTCTGTGGAAAACCTTGCTCCTCTCTATTCCCGTGGTTGTGCTCGCGTGGACATTTCCTGATACGCCGTTAGTCTCGTTCACGGCCGGGGTGGTAGCGCTTTCTGTGCTCACTACGACAAGTGGTGGCGAATCAGAGGAATGGTTCAATGAGTCCTGGGGCTTCGCCAAGCAGATCCTTCCACTGCTTCTCATAGGTGTCCTGGTAGCCGGATTCCTTCTTGGGCGGCCGGACAACGAAGGGGTGATACCTTCCGCATGGGTAGCGTGGGCCCTCGGGGGCAATTCGATCTGGGCGAATGCAATTGCCTCAGTGGCTGGAGCTTTCATGTACTTCGCAACTTTGACCGAAGTGCCCATTGTGGAAGGTCTCATTGGGAGTGGCATGGGCAAGGGGCCGGCACTGGCTCTTCTGCTCGCCGGACCGGCACTTTCCCTTCCAAACATGCTTGTGATAAACAGTGTAATGGGCCCAAAGAAGACCGTGGTTTTCGTAACACTCGTGTGCGTGATGGCCACGATTTCGGGGATCATCTTTGGGGCAATCGTGGGTTAGTCTCGATGGCAGGAAACTTGCCTCAAGAGGTACGGAGAGCGCGGGTTTTCCCGAGCTGACCGGTAACAAGTAAGTGGGGCGCACCAAGGGGTCCGGCCAGTAATGAAAGGGGCAATACATGAGCCAAAGAGGACGGGCAAGATGTGCAGCGTTCGGAACATAGCTGTCCTGCTAGGCATCCTAGCTTTCGGGGGACTTGTGGCGTGGCAGAGCACACTGGAATCACGGCCGGAAGACAGGCTCACGAGCGCGGCAGCAGCAGGAGACATAGATCTGGTCAAAATCCTTCTGGCTGATGGGATAGACGTCGATTGCCTAGATCGGGACGGAAAGACGGCTTTGGGTCTCGCCGCGGGAAATGGACATTTCGCCATGGTGAAGTTTTTGCTGGACGTAGGAGCAAACGTCAATCGGAGAGGACGGTACGAAAAGACCCCGCTCATGCCCGCGTCGTCGCAAGGACATCTTGAGGTGGTGGCCTTGCTTCTCGACAAGGGAGCCGACGTGAATGCAAGAGACCAGTATAACCAGACTGCACTCATGTGTGCTTCTTACAAGGGGCATACCCGGATCGTGCAAGCGTTGCTAGATCAAGGCGCAGACGTTAATGTGAAGACGAAAAAGGGGAGGACCGCGCTCAGCTTGGCCTCTGATCACGGCCGGACAGAGGTTTTTGAGATGATTCTGAGCAAGAATCCTGAGCTGACTGTATGCCAATGTCAGGTGGAGCAATCAATGTACACATGGTGATCCCGAGGTTGTCATGCATCGGGTACACTGTCAAACGATGAAAGCATGGATTCATCGGCAAAAAAACGTGGAGGAAACGATGAAAGTGGAAATTCTCGGCGTGGGATGCGCAAAATGCAACAAACTCTACGATCTTGTGACGGGACTGGTCAAACGAGAAGGAATTGATGCAGAGGTGGTCAAGGTTGAAGATATCAAGATCTTTGCCGATTATGGGGTGTTCATGACCCCTGCATTGGTGGTGGATGGCGATGTGAAGGTTGCAGGGAAGGTCCCCAAGGAGGGTGATGTCTTGAAGTGGCTCTCATCCTAGCGGTAGGGGTATGGGAGCCGGCAGTTAAGGGCATTGTTGCCAATGACTTGTTAGCTAGGCCTCTCTGTTTACGCGGTGAGAAGAGTCTTACGCTGGGGAACGGATTATTCTCCGGATGCAACTTGCAGGTGCTGAGGCTGATTCGCCGGGATTTTTCGGGGCGGCGGAATTTTTGGGGTTGACGGCTTTAGTACGAGGTGGTAGCCTCCGCGCAAGATGATGGGAAAGGGCTGCTACACATTCGAGACCCAGAAAAGGCTCCCTTCCAGGGTGTGACATGAGTCGGAATAGCATGAACGATAGGAAGCTGAAAAAAATTCTTGCCCTATGCGTGTTGCTGACAATGGTCTCACCCATTCTTGCCAGCTCACGGCTACCGTGTGCGACAAACTACTCCATGGTCGCAGAGCTATTAAATTGGGAGCGTGAACCTCGCGCACTCATCCCTGCCAACCTGAGTTGGAACCTGAAACAGGGAGCCATGGATTCTCGCACGACCGGAGCTGGCCGGACTTCAGAATGCAGTTGCAAGAAGAAGAAAAGCTGTCCTGCTGTTCCGAGAGTCGCGCTCCTGTCCCACATGAGCTCTCGGTCTGTCGAATCCGAGCACAAGAGACCCGTAACGGGCCAGGCGTCGCTAGCCCATCAGATCTGTATCGGGTTCGAGGGGGTTGCAACTGCACGATCAGGAGTCCTGTTTTTGAGTTGGGACTACATTTTCCCCTCTACCGATCCGTCCCGTACCCGCGTTCTTCTTATCTGATATGTCATCCACAACTATCTTACGAACGCGCCTGTAGAAGTGCGGTGTTTGCACAGCGGGAAGCTGCAAGTGTCCGAGTGCAACGTCAATCGCTAATCGTGGGCGACGTCGTACAGCTCAGACGACCTCGGTAGTTGTCTCGACCCTAAGCCGATTGGGTCCGTGATTCGGAGCCATCGCAAAGAGCACCCATTGTGTCGAGGTCTGGAAACCATTGGACGCAGGAAATTTGTCCTGTTTTGGAAACTAAGTGACGCATCCCTCGGAGGGAGAGTCTCAAATGGATTTGGCTCGCACAAATCTGAAAAGTACATTCGCGACAGTAAGTAAGGAGTAGACGGAATGAAAAAGGAAACGCTGAGGACGGTGTTCGTTTCAATGTGTGTAACGCTTCTCATGCTCGCCGCATCTGCGGCATTCGCTGCGGAACGCATTAACTTGCAGGCGCTGATGGCCAAGAGGGTTCCCGTCCTTCTTGAATTCGGCCGGGGTTGGTGTAAGCCGTGCAAGTACATGAAGCCCATTCTTGACGATATGGAAAGGGCTTATGCGGGAAGCGCGATCGTAAAGACGGTGGACATGGACGCGAACGCCGACCTCGTGCGGAGCTTCGGAATACGGGTCATGCCGACGCAGATCTTTCTCATGTCTGACGGGAAAGAATTCATGCGAAACGAGGGCACGCTCGAGAGAGAGCAGATCATGCAGGTCTTTTCAAAAATGGGGCTGGCTCCTCCTCGGCTCGGGGCGGTCCGGTAGGAGAAGCGATGGCGGTGTTGTCTTCTTCACGGAAGGCCGACACCGTCGTTTCAGCAGAACTTTCGACGAATGCAACCAATTGAGACGCGCTATAGTCCAAGGAGGCTTTGATGGAATCAATTTTTTCAGTAGTCGAGCAGTGGGTGTCATCGGGAAGTCTTACGCTTGCGGCGGGAGGCTCATTTGTCGGGGGAGCCCTGACTGCTATGAATCCCTGCGTGCTCGTGATGGTACCTCTGCTGATCGGATTTATTGGAGGTATGGGCGAGGAGATGACGACCAGGAAGTCGTTCCTCTACACGGTTGTCTTTGTTCTCGGATTTAGCGTAGAGCTTGCTGTTCTCTTCTCAGTGGGATTGGCTGCCGCACCGTTTCTGCAGTCCAAGTACATGATTTACGTGGTCGCGGTCATATGCATTCTCCTGGGATTGCATTTCATGGATCTGGTGCACATTCCGCTCCCCATATCGCAGGACCGTCTGCCGAAGTATACCGGCTATGTGGGGGCCCTCGTTTTCGGGTTCATGTTCGGCCTCGTGTCACTCCCGTGCACCGGGCCTGCACTTCTGCTCATAATAAGTCTCATCCCTGTCAAAGGTGCATTGTTTGGCGGTGTGATGATGTTGTTCTATGGCATCGGGCACTGCCTGCTGATAGTTGCGGTAGGAACGTCTGCTGGTGCGGCGAGGCATATTCTCGGATCCGCAAAGCTCCATACAGCGAACGTGTTGGTGAAGAAGGCCGCGGGGGCCCTCCTGGGCATTGTGGGCCTGTACATTGCCGTAGGCGCTTTGTTCCCGGATCTGGGGTTCGCGTTCTGAATGCGTTTCACGAGGAGGCATGAATTTGCCCGATGCAGACTATACCCGGATTCGGGTCGGTGATGTACAGATAGGCCTTCTCGGCATGAAGGAAGCGTTTTGCGAGGTGATCAGAGCCGATGAAGGAGGCCAATGGGATGATCACGTGTGGTCGGCTCTCCTGGAGCTCCTTCGCAGGAAAAACTATATACCCAGGTCGGCGGAGGGAGAGTACAAGAAGGCCATCGAACAAGAATTCCGGACGTTCTTGGGACAGGATGTGAAGGTTGAGTCTCCGCAAGTCATGCTTGTTCAGGTGCTGGGCCCAGGTTGCTCTCAATGCAATCGTCTTGAGCAAGTTGTCAGGAGTGCCCTCTCGGAGCTCAACCTTCCTGCATCCCTGGAGCACGTAACCGAACTGAAGGAGATAGCCAAGCACGGAGTGGTCAGTACCCCGGCTCTCGTGATAAACGGCAAGATCTT
>CAYZET010000060.1:0-17520 GCA_964477215.1 uncultured Syntrophaceae bacterium
ATCTTTGGAAGAGCACAAGTGAAATGGTCTTGCATTGGACCTTAGGTGCAGATAGGGTAGCTTTCGCAGGCCGTCACGCGCGACGGCGGTTCGCAGGGATTTCTTGGAGTCGCCGCACAAAGTGTATGGCGCTCGGGCGGCCTGACATATCAGGGCCGAGCGAAGGCCTTTGGATGTGATACTTGCAGGAACCTGCTCCAGATCACATAACCGGGTTGGAGGTTCCTGGCAGCACGATCCCATCCTGAGGGAACGCATTGAGACAGGCCCCGCAAAGAAAAAAAGTCCTCGCTCGTGGGGTGGCCTCTCCGAACGACATTGCTTGCTTTGCCTGTGCCGGGGAGAAAAGCGTTGACCCTCTTGAGGATTTCCTGATATCATCCCGGCTTGCTTAGGCAAGCCGACGGCCGGAAAGGAGACCGATTGATGAATTTTTTGGTGGCGGTCACGCACTCCAGATTCCCGGTGCTCATGGTTTTTGCAATCCTGATTTTGCCGAGCCTCTGTTGGGGACAGGACTACGAAGTGTTTCGCAGCGAGGAGTACGGCTTTTCCATGAAGTATCCTGCCACCTGGAAGAAAATTGACAACCCGCGCGGAAACTATTACGTGGTTTTCCAGGCACCTGAGATGACCGATAACTTCAGAAATCGGATACACATCGCGGCTCACAAACCGGTCAAAGACCCGCTAAGCGTTTTCCTGGAAGAGTTGCGCAACGGAATTAAGGACTTGCAGAAGAAAACCGGCGGGGAGGCCCCGTCTCCTCAAGTTCGGATTCTCGATGAGGGCGAATTCAGGTCCGAAGTCCCGGGGGCATATTACTTCTTCATTCAGGCCTATGAGCCAAAGCTCAAGCTGTGGATGGACATTGTGATCGTTTTCTACAAGCATCAAGACACGCTTCTCAGGATTTCCTGCCTCGCTCCTGCGTCGATGATGGAGAAGTACCACGCGGTGTTCAACGATGTCCTTGTATCGGTGAAATTTGACGTCCAGCCAAAGGCGGAAGCGCCTGCAGGTCCTGCTGAAGAGCCTTCGCCCGTTCCCACTCCGCGAGAGGCCCCCCGAGCCATAGAGCGTGCACCGGGAGGGATGGTGCCCGAATCCGAAGAATCCGCGCCTCCACCACGGCCTCGCGCTGTCCAACCTCCTTCGCCAACTCAGGAGGCCCCGCTGGCCGTTCCTCGGCAACCAGTCCCCTCAACGCCCGGCCTCCAACAAGAGCCTGAAGAGCGACCGCAGCCCAGAGCCCCGAGGCCCGGACCAGGAAGAGGACCGTCTCGGCAACCGGAAAGGCCGTCCACCGGAATCGTGAACTGATTTGGTCTGATTTTTCTGCAAATGCTTCGCATCGAAAGGTGTGGCCAGGATGAGTCTATTGGCTGCGTTCAGGCTTTTGGAATCGTATAGTCGCTTCATGCAATTCAAGCAGACTATGGGAAATGTGCCGCCGAAGTCGGTCAATGCATGGATCGTGCGAAACAGGGGATGTACGCTCGCTGAAAGGCACGAACCGAAAGGAGACCGTTCCGAGCTTGAGCGAGCTTTGGAATCGTACTCCGTCAGATGTGTCCCCGAGACGTTCGACCAGGTAAGAACAGTTCTGCTTTTCTTGACCCAGACGTTCTTTCGCGACATCTCGCAACCCGTTTCGGCAGAGATCCAGAAGCGAATCTTGAACTTCGATGGCCCGGTCTTTTTTTTCGTAGGACACACGTCATACTTCGATTACGTCTTTGCAGCAGAATTAGCCGAGAAAATAGGAACGGATCACCCTATCGTCCACGTTTCCGGGAGCGTAACGGAGGGATGGATCTCCAAATGGCTGGACGCTTTTCGTACCCTTGTGGTGCCGAAGAGCTTCTCGCCGGTACAGCACCGGGCCTATGCCTGGTTCTCTGCGGCCCTGGCCGAAGATAAGCATCCCCAAGCACTTTTTGCTCGCACGAGCAGATACAGCGTTAGATCACGGGACGGTATCCTGCGCGAGCCCTACGTTCCCCACTCAGTGCTCACCGCAGTGAAGGCCACTGGCAAAGCTCTGGTAGTGCCGGTGGCGATCTCATACGAGATAGTCCCGGAAGACGCGTATCTGGTGAACATGAGATTCTTACCTGTAATCTCTATGTTTCCTCGTAATCGTACCCATCTGCTCCCGTTCTTGTTAGGCATAGGGAATCCCGAAAAGGTGCTCCTTAAGCTTGACCGGGTGTTCGGAGATGTTTCCGTGGACGTTGGCGAGCCGTTTGAGCTGGCAAACGACGATTCCCTCATCCTGCAGAGAATCTCCCACCGCGCCATTGAAGAGATAGCTCGGAACAAGGTCATCCAACCGAGCCAACTGGTCGCAAAGGCGATCCAGGGACTTGAGCGTGTGCCTGTAAAGAGCTTGAAAGACCGGGTGGAGTCCGAGATCGAAAGCACGCAATCGTTTTTCAGGACGCGTTACAGAAAGGAGGCACCCTTTCATCCCCTAATCATGAGCGACCTCTCCGAAGCCGTAGAGCGAGGAGTGCACGTCCTATCCTCGCGACATGCTGTTTCGCAATCCCTGTTTCGGCGCAGCTACGCCGCCAGGAATTCGGCAGTGCTCAACTTCTATGCGTATCATGCAGACCGGCGCATTTATCCCCTCAGGGGGAGAAACACCATTACTCTGGTCAATGCTGGCATCTGGGGATACACCCTGGCGCTGCACATAGGCAACAACCTGCTGAAAAAGCCCGAGCTCGCCGAGCATTCGCTCATACTGTACGATTCTCGTGAAGACCTCATCGAGCGCCTCACCGTGGACGGAAAGCACCCCTGGCACTTCAAAGATTTATCGGTTCCGCGTTCCGTGAGGCCGGAAGCAGACCTCATCGCTGCTGTGGGTGACACATCTCTCATCTTGCTGGTCACCCCGAGCAAGTACTTTTTTGCGACCCTGGTGAAGGTGATCGACCTCGCTCCTGAGGGCGCGGACTTGGTAATTGCCACCAAGGGCTTCATACCGGAGACCGGCCTCCTCCCCTGTCAGACCGCTCTGCGAGAAATGGAGCGTCGCGGGAAGAAGATGAGAATCGCCGCTCTGTCCGGTGCCAATCTCGCCCATGAAATCGTGTATGGCGGCGCAGGGGTCACACAGATTGCCTGCGAAGACTTTGAGACGTTCGTCAGACTGCAACCCCTCATTGATACTCCTCACTTCCGTGCGGTCTATTCTTCGGACGTCATTGGCACCACTATATCTGCGGCCATGAAGAACGTTTACGCCATAGGATTTGGGATTCTCGAGGGATCCAAGAAGGCCCCGGAAAACTTTCTCGCTACGTATGCTACGCTAGTCACCGCGGAAATCAGGAATTTCGGGCTTCTCCTGGGCGCTCAACCCGAGACATTCGACGCAGAGAGTCAGGTTTGGATGGCCGACTTGCTTGCCACCTGCCGAGGGGGACGCTCGGCCAGCTTCGGGAGAGATTTGGCCGAGATGGACGAGAAAGGGGGCAAGTCGCGTCCTGCTCGACTCCTTCTCGAGCAGTATCGCAAGAAAAGGATCGCGGTCGAGGGATTCGAAGCATGTCGTTATGCTCAGAGGATAGCTGCTCAGAGAGGATTTCACCCCCCCATCCTTGGTGAGATCTACTCCATTCTGCACAGTGGGAAACAGGTCGATGTGGACTCGTTCATGGAAAAGTGCCTGGACGCCCTTGGCCCAAAGATGAGCTATCCGCTCCCCTCTTCCATTCGGTCGCGATCCTACCGGTACTGAGCCAATTCTCTTCGAGGTCAGGTGCTCCCCGAATCCGGCATGTCTGTTCTCTGTCGCGAACAAAGGAAAGTCCTCTGCGCACGGAGGCTGCGTCGATCAGGGAGCCCTCAGGATGTTCGCTGAATTACTGTGACCGGCCTGAGGTTACGAAGAAACCGGTCCACCTCGACGGACCTGTGCTGCCAGTGTATCATGTGGGGAACTCATCGCATGATTTGAGGAATGGGCTATGGAGACCAATGAGAATCTCTTCGACACGGCTGTGAGAGTGAAAGAGCTCAAGGCAGGAGATACGGTCCTGCAATTCTTCGAGCTCAGAGCCAAAGAAGTTCGCAGGACAAGGTCGGGACAAGACTATCTGGACCTTATGGTTGGCGACGCAACCGGAGCCATGGCGGGAAAGATGTGGGCCGATGCCATTCGCAAGTGGGGAACGGATTTCGAGCCAGGCGACATCGTCAAGATTGAGGGGAGGGTCGAGGCTTATCGAGATAAGAACCAGATCGTTGTCGAAAAGATTCGAAAATCGGATATCTCGGAGGTCCCTGACTCCTCATCTGTTATACGATGCAGCCCTCTTGATCCAGAGCAGGTGCTGACAGAGCTCATCCAGATTGCAGCAACGTTGAAGCCTCCACAGTTGTCAGACCTCGTAACGGAGGTGTTAACTGAGAATCGGGAAGCACTCATGACGTGTCCCGCTGCCCGAATGATACACCACGCCTATCGAGGCGGATTGGTCGAGCACATGTTGACGGTGACCCGCAAGGTCGAGGCTATCCTGGCTCTCGAATCCAAAATCAATCGAAGCCTTGCGCTCGCAGGAGCCATGCTTCACGACATAGGGAAGATTCGAGAACTAAACGCAGCAGGCAAGACCCGTACAGCGGAAGGCAGACTCCTCGGGCACGTGGTGTTGGGAACAGATATCATCAGGAGCGCCGCTGCCCGCAAAGGGATACAGGAGGAGCCGTGGATGTGCGAGCTCGAGCACATTCTCTTGTCCCACCACGGGGAGCCCGAATTCGGCGCTGCAGTGAGACCGTTGACTCGGGAGGCCATATTGGTACATTTTATTGATAACCTTGATTCTAAACTGAAGATCATCGAAGAAGCACTGGAATCTGCGGACGCGGAGGGGTTTTCGGCGTACAACAAATGGCTGGCGGGGAAGGCCTACAGCGGAAGCGATCCAGTGGAGCAGGAGGACCGATATGATTGAAGTACAAGAAAAGCTTGCAGAAATACGGGAAAAGTCCACCCAACTCAGAGGTTATCTTTGACCTCGAAGCCAAGATCTCCCGTCTGAGCGAACTGGAACGAACTCAAGAAAAGGCCGAATTCTGGAACGATCCTACGGCCGCCAAGGCGGTTCTCAAGGAGCAGAAATCCATTTCCCGGTTGGTGAACAATTTCTTAGGGCTTGACAGAGACCTCGAGGACACGGAAGTCCTGTTGGAGCTTGCCATCGAAGAAGGTGACCACGCGGTTATCAAGGAGGTCGAAGAGAGACTTTCTACCATAGAAGACCACGTGCGGGACCTCGAAGTCCAACGGCTGTTCTCGAGGCCTGAGGATGCCGGTGGCGCAATAGTGGAAATCCATGCCGGGGCCGGGGGTACTGAAGCACAAGACTGGGCAGAGATGCTCATGCGCATGTACCTGAGATGGGCTGAGAGAGACGGCTACACGTGCGAAATCCTGGACACCGTGCCTGGAGAAGAGGCAGGCGTCAAATCCGTGACTTTCTCTGTGGATGGCTTGTATGCATTCGGAAAGCTGAAGGCGGAAGTGGGAATCCATCGTTTGGTCCGAATCTCTCCATTCGATGCCAATGCGAGAAGGCATACCTCCTTTGCTGCGGTGTTTGTCTATCCTAACGCTGAAGATGACGTGGATATCGAGATCAACGAGGCGGATCTCAAAGTGGACACCTATCGCTCCTCCGGTGCGGGAGGGCAACACGTCAACAAGACCGATTCGGCAGTTCGGATCACGCACTTGCCGACAGGAATCGTTGTGCAATGTCAAAACGAACGATCCCAGCACAAGAATAAGGCTATGGCCCTGAAAATTCTCCGGTCTAGACTGTACGATCTCGAGCTCCAGAAAAGGCAGGAAGAGAAAGATGTTCTTCATAAAAACAAGAAGGACATAGCGTGGGGATCGCAGATTCGATCCTATGTTCTTCAGCCCTACCAGATGGTGAAGGATCATCGCACTGGCTGCGAAATGGGCAATGTGAACGCTGTTCTGGATGGCGATATCAATAGATTTATCCAGGATTTCCTCCTCCAGCAGGCCAAAGAAACCGAGAGAGAGTCCACCGCGGCATAGGCCGCAATCTTGCGGTCGCCTGCTCGGGAACACGGGTTTGGAATGGAACCGATTCGCGGATTAGACGAATTGTCCAGATTGGTCTTGGAACGAGGTAGGTGTGCTTCGTGCGGGGCCTGTACCGGTAGGTGCCCGTATCTCGTTGCATTTCGGGGCAAAACGGTTATGCTCGACCACTGCACAGTAGAGCACGGACGATGTTTCGCGTACTGCCCCATGACCTTCTTCGACCCGGATGAGGTAAGCCGGCTGGTCTTCGACGCCCCGTACCGAGAAGACCGGTCTATCGGGTTTTTTCGAGAAGTGACTGCATCCAGGGCGAGCGACGACGCCGTCGCTGACGCCGGTCAGGGAGGGGGGACAATCACGGCGCTCATGACTACAGCGTTCCAGGAGGGAATAATTGATTGCGCGATTGTCACCGGTACTTCACCCGGCGAGCCTTACTCAAGGGGCATCGTAGCGACGAGCATCTCCGAAATAGCGGCCTGTGCGGGGTCCCGATACGTAGGAGCTCACTCGCTGGGCGCGCTCAAGGAAGCATTGGAAGGAGGCTTCCAGAGGATCGGTGTGGTCGGAGTACCCTGCCAGGTGAAATCCCTCCGTAAAATGGCGCTGTACGACCTCAAACATGAAGACTTGCAGCAGAGAATACGGCTTGTGGCAGGTCTGTTCTGCAATTGGGCCTTCACGGCCAGAGAATTCGCCGGGTTCCTGCGTCAGGAATTCGGTTTGAGCCGCGTGAGCAAGATCCATATCCCTCCACCTCCTGCCAATAGACTGGATGTGGAGACGGACCAGGGGTTACGGGAAATACCTCTGGATCGGCTCCGGCCTCTGATCCAGGCAGCCTGCGGGGAATGTACCGATATGACATCGGAATTCGCTGACTTGTCCGTAGGAATGTTCGAGGGCCGCGCTGGATGGAATACCCTCATCACGCGAACCGACGCAGGCGAACAAATCGTGCGTGTGACTGTAGAAAAGGGAAATCTGCGCCTCGAGGAATTTCCTTCAGAAAACCTGGACCATCTGATGAAAGCCTCTGCAAACAAGAAAAGAAGAGGGCTCGATGCCGCATAGGGACGGACCACCGCGCCCAGGAGCACCATCGCAACTACCTCGTCGAAGGTTTCTAGCCAATTGAGTGCGGTAGAACGGCAAAGGGAGCATCGGACTCGATCCTGGACAGGCAAAAAGGCTCACTCATGTCTCTGATCAGCAAGGATTCACCAGGGAAAGGGCTCTTGCTCATGGGCAACGAAGCCATTGCCCGGGGCGCTCTGGAGGCGGGCATTTCTGTAGCTGCCGCGTATCCAGGAAATCCCTCCTCGGAAATAATCGGTTCCCTCGCTGAAGTTGCTCAGGAGATGGGCATCTACGTGGAGTGGTCCATCAATGAAAAGGTGGCTCTTGAAGTAGCAGCCGCTGCGGCAGCATCAGGTCTGAATTCGTTGGTGGCAATGAAGCAAAATGGCTTAAACGTTGCCTCCGATTTCCTTTTCAATCTGAACCTCACCGGGATACGGGGCGGCCTTGTTCTCGTTGTCTGTGACGATCCATCCGGAATATCGAGCACCAACGAGCAGGACTCTCGCATCGCAGCCATACCAGCGGACCTGCCCTTGCTCGAGCCTTCGACGTTTCACGAAGCCAAGGATATGGTGAAGTACGCGTTCGAGTTGTCTCGAGCAATTCAAAACGTGTGCCTAATCCGCAGTGTGACCCGCATATCCCACGCGCGGGGAAACGTGACTTTGGGGCCACTCCCTGACCGGCGACCGGTTCCCTACTTCGACACAACCAAAAGCCTGAGCGCGCTGCCGGCGTCCGTCACACATCCGTCTGCGCATCGCAAGTTCCGGCAGGCGAGGGAGTTGTTGAAGGATTCCCCCTTCAACCGATACGAAGGACCGGAAGCGCCGGAGCTCATGGTAGTTACCTGCGGTTCCGGCGTGCTTTTCTCGAGGGAGGCCATTCAGGAACTTGGGCTGTATGATAGAGTGGGGCTCCTGAAAGTAGGGACGACGTGGCCGCTTCCGGAACCCTTCGTCGTGCATCACCTTGCGAATGCCAAGAGGGTTCTTTTCGTTGAGGAAGTCGATCCGTTTCTGGAAACGAACGTGCTCGAGATCTACGCAAGGCACAACGGGAACCTCCCTGCAATCGAATTCTTTGGCAAGAAATCGGGGTTCACGCCCGATGTCGGTGAGCTCAGTCCGGGACTTGTCCTCGGACTTCTCTCCCAGTTGACACAGACCCCACTTCCCACTCGGGAAGACCGATATAGCGCGGATGCACAGGACGCTCTCGACCGATTCGCTCCTGTTCGATCTCTTGCCTTCTGTGCCGGATGTCCGCATCGGGCATCGTACTGGGCCCTGAAGAAAGCCCTGGCTCTGGACGGACGAAACGGGGTCGTGTTCGGAGACATCGGGTGCTATGCGCTCGGAGTCTTTGCCACTGGATTCCATCAGGCGAAAACGCTCCATGCGATGGGATCCGGGGCCGGTATGGCCGCAGGCTTCGGACTGCTCGGCAGACTGGGGGCTACTCAGCCTGCAATAGCCTTGTGCGGTGATTCAACCTTTTACCATGCAGCTATTCCCGCTCTTATCAACGGCCTGCATCACAGGTCCGATTTCCTTCTGATTATCCTGGACAACAGTGCCACGGCAATGACCGGCTTTCAGCCTCATCCGGGGAGCCTTGTCGACGCTATGGGCTTGGAGGCTCGACCAGTGGTCCTGGAAGACCTGTGCGCCGCTCTCGGTGCTCCCCCGGTCATTCGGAACCCTTTCGATTTGGAAGACACCACCGCGGCTATCTATGATTTACTTCAGAAGCAAGGAACGAACGTGTTGATCCTGAGGCAAGAATGTGCTCTCGTCCGTGCGAAAAGGAACCAGGCTCTGAGGAAGGTCGAGATCGATCAGACGCGATGCATCGGTGAAGAATGCGGATGCAACCGTCTGTGCACGCGTGTCTTGAGGTGCCCCGGCCTCAACTGGGATGCGGGTGCAGGAAAGGCTCGTATTGACGAGGCCATATGCACGGGCTGTGGAGTTTGCGCTCAGATCTGCCCGAGTCGAGCCATCCATGTGCAGGAGGCATGAGATGACCAAAGACCCGTTCAACGTGGTGGTCACCGGGGTGGGCGGACAAGGAAACGTCATCGCGTCCTTGCTTATCGGTGCAGTGCTTGTGGATCAGGGGTACAAGGTCACCATCGGGGAGACCTACGGGGCTTCCCAGCGGGGAGGATCGGTGATGAGCCACGTGAGGATTTCGCGGACCCAGCAGTTCGGGCCCCTCATGCCTCCTGGAGTAGCCGACCTGGTCATCGCCCTCGAACCGTCGGAGGCCGCGAGAGTCCTGGGGACGTTCGGGAATCCGTCCACAGTCTCAGTGGTGAACACGCGGCCGGTCCATCCGGTGGACGTCATCTGCGGCGACATCCCCTACCCTGATTTGGCCGAGCTCTTCGCGAAAATAGACTCGCTGAGCCGCGAGTCCTACTTCATCTCGGCCACTGATAGCGCTCTCGAGCTGGGAAATCCGATATTGGCCAATATAGTGCTTCTGGGAGCGGTGGCCGGCGCAGGCCTTCTCCCCATTTCCCGTGAGAGTCTAGAAAAAGCGGTCTCAGAATACATGTCGCCAGACAAGGTGACGATCAATACCGAGGCCTTTGTCCGCGGAATCGATCTGGTAAGAGGACAGGCACGCGACTGATCGGCCGGTCCCCCTTGACGTACTGCGATTCATGCGGAATCATCGCAGTATGACATAGACCGCGCTTTCAGGCTCGAGCCAGAGAATTCGGAAAGCGTTCATACAACATGGAAAAATACAGGTCCCCAGATCCTCCAGTGAGAACCGACGAGAAGCCTGTCCGGCTTCACAGGGAAGACCGTGTCAGCACCGAGGAGAAATTTAGTGAGCATGTCCGTGCCATTAGCGGTAGAGAGATCCTCGAGAGACATCTGCGAGAACGGGAGAAGATCGAGGCTCGCAGAAAATGGACTGGCCGAATCATGATCTTGTTCGGTCTCTTGACCATGCTAGGTTCTTGCCCGTTTTACGCGCTGGCTCTCATCCCCGGACAATCCGTGGTGGCAGGTCTGGCTATCATGATTGTGGGCCTCGTTATCACGGCGGGGGGCGGGGCACTCCTCGCTTGGCGTCCTAGGCTCAAGGATACCAACGAAGCGCTTCTCGTAGCTTTGAAACATGGAAACCGTCTGACCGTGTCGCGGCTGGCCCTCGACATGGACATATCGTTTAAAAGAGCTGAGAGCATTATCCAGGAGCTTGTCCGCGGTGGAATTGCAGAGATCGATCTCGACGACCAGGATCCGGACCATTCCATCGTGTACAAGATTCGCGGTGTATAACCCCGCAATTGAGAGTTTGATCTCACACGCGACGTTAACCACCTGTTATTACAGTGACAAGCTTAACCTCGTCGCGGTCCTCCAGAGATTGGTCCAGATCTCGGCTCTTCCCGTTGACGATTGCCACCATTTTCAGCTCTCCTGGTATTTGCAAAAGGCCAATGAGCTGACGCGGCGTGCCACCGTCCGGGAGAGTTATCTCCGCCTCGCTCACAAATCTTCTTATGAGTCCGATCGGTTTGACTTTGATCTGCACAACCGAGCCCTGTTACATTTCGGCAACATCAGCGGCCATATCATGAGCAGCGAGCGTCTCGTTCGACGGAATCCCGGCCACGGGATCTATTCCCATCAGCTCGTAGAATCTCTCTTTCATCTTACCGAATTCTATGGCGATTCCTTCGGGTTCTCCGTCCCGTGCCGGTTCCAGAAGGCGAGGGGTGAGAGTGTCGTCTTCTGCAGTGAGGCCATACCGATGATTGATAAGACGTTTGAGGTAGAATACCCTCCGACCGGCTTTCATCATCTCATCTGAGTCCCAGCCGTACCCCGCAACAGTGTTGAAGAGCTCCACCCACTCTGGAATCGAGATCTCTCGGTCAGCGAACTGACAGAAGCAGGCACTGTTCTCGATTGCTCCCAGGGCCACCGATATTGCCGCCGACTCGGCCTTGTGCTCGTCGCTCTTAGGCTCCAGCTCGAATTCGAACCCGATCTCGGGATAGTAACACGCGCCCATCTCGAAAAAGAGCATTGGATCGGCCACGTGGCAAGCTCCCCTCGGGCTCATGGCGTAGGTGAGGGCCATTCCGTGTCCACCACCCCGTGGGTCGTGCATGGGGGCTTCCAACCCCTTACTATGGGTTGTATAGGAAATCGAGCCCTTACCTACCCTCTTCGCAGCGGACACGCTTCCTGCTGCCAAAAGCTCACCGAGCTTTCCCTGGACCGCTGCGATCCTGGGGAGAATTACCTCGACAACCGTAGCCATGTCACCCCACGTAATGGGAATCCCGTCTGTATCGTCAAGAGTGAGGTCTCCTTTCTCAAAGGCCTCCATTGCCCAGGCCAGCGTAGAGCCGCACGATATGGTATCCATACCGAGGTCATTGCAGATGCGGCCTGCCTTGCACGCTGCAGCAAGGTCCATTGCGCCAAGTAATGATCCGAACGAAACGATCGTCTCATACTCGGGACCGGGACCTCTAGGAATAGCAAACGGCCCCTGAGTGACTTCCACGACGCGTTTGCATGCAATTTGGCAATAAGCGCACGCCGCGCGATTGGTCAGGAACTTTTCCGTGAGAGCACTCCCAGTAAGGGCTTCAGCCATTTCCTCCCAGAAATTCGAAGTAAAATTCCGGATTGGAACATCGCCAGTATAGACTCCGCCCTCCAGATTGGCCGCTGTCCCATTCTCTCTGATCACCTGGGATGCCAGAGCGTCCTTAATTTTTGCGTTAAGCTCCTTACGGAGACCTGCAAAGCCTTCGGGATCGGCAAGCAACATCTCTCTGCTACGCGCCCTTGCCACAATGGCCTTGAGATTCTTCGAGCCCATGACTGCGCCAAAGCCCGCTCTACCGTACGCGTGGTGGCCTTCATTGAGAATATTCGCGAACTTTACAAGATTCTCTCCCGCGGGGCCGATAATGAGAGACCGGCAACCTCGCCCGAATCTCCTCTTAAGCGCCTTATTCACGTCTTCGATGCCCCGACGCCAATACTCGACCGCGTCGACGAAGACCACTTTCTCGCCTTCCAAGAGAAGCAAGGAAGGACGCTCCGCCCGCCCCGTTATCGCAATGCCGTCGTACCCGCAGTGGCGCAATTCCGGTGCGAAGTGTCCGCCACAGGAAGAATCGCCCCAATGGCCTGTCAAAGGCGAGCGTCCAGCCACACAGCTCCTGCTCGCGCCAGACATCTTCAGACCTGCAAAGGGACCGCACATGAAAAGCAGCATCGCCTCGGGGGCCAACGGGTCAGCCGAAAAATCTCCCCGTTCCCAGAATACGCGAGCAGCCAATCCGCTGCCTCCGATGTATTTCCGGTAATATTCCTCAGGAAATGATTCCACAGCCGCCGAGCTGCGTGACAAGTCTACGAAAACGATTCTTCCCGTATTGCCGTACACGGTGCGCTCCTGGAGATCACTTCATAATCGTGTCTTGCCATCCAAGATCTTCGAGCACCCTATGATATATCACTGCCCCCTTCTTCAGCTTGGGGGCGAGCTTGAGAAGTCCTGTGGCGCTCCCCTTTACCCGAATCTTCTTCCTGGTAATGGCCATCACAGGATTGAGCTTGTTGGACCATGACCTGTGCGCGTCATCAGCGGAAAGACTCATCACCAGATCCGGCTCTTCCACCGGCTTACCGGCTTTCACATCGAGCTTGCCGTCACGGCAGTCCACATGAAACGAGCAGTCCGGACCGTCTTCGGTGTAATCGAACCATATGAGCTGGTTGACCTTTGCCAGGCCGGACCTCAGCTCATTGTCGTTGGCGGCCTCCTCGAAAAGTTTTACAAACGCAGTGATCGGCTCGTTGGTATCCTTCCAGTATTCCATTTTCATGTCCTTTGTCTTATCGGGCTGCACGGTAAAGAGCGTAGAGGTCCTGCTCCTCCACGTACCTGGGATTGTATCCGATTTGAGAATCGCCAGCAGCTAAATCCACCGTTTCTCGGAGGGCATCGTCATCCTCCGGCACATTGAAGTCAGCGAGTGTTTCGGTCAAGCCAACGACTTCTTTCAAATCCTTGACGGCCTGCACTGCTTCAGCAGCCGCATCCGGAGAGGCTTTGCCTGACACGTCCAATCCCATGGCGTCTGCTATCATCGCATACCTGTCAAGAGCCTCCTCGAGGTTGTACTCCATGACAACGGGCAACATGATAGCGTTGGCCAGGCCGTGTGGGATACCGTAATGGGCTCCCAGAGCATGCGCTGTAGCGTGAGCCGCTCCTGTCATGCTATTGCCGAAACACATGCCTGCAAGGGTGCTCGCGATGAGCATGTTGCCGCGCGCTGTCACATTCTCGGGGTCTTGAACCACAACAGGCAGGTAGTTGAAAATGAGTCGAATGGCATGGAGTCCCAAGGCATCGGAAATCGGGTTCGCTCCTGTGGATGTCACCCCCTCGATTGCATGAGTGAGAGCATCCATTCCGGTGAACGCAGTAACGCGGGGGGGCAGCTTGACCGTGAGCTCGGGATCCAGCATTGCTATATCGGCGTTGTAAGGGTGTGTGATCTGGAGCTTCATCTTTGCTTCCGTATCAAGCACCACGATGGCGTTGGTCACTTCGCTCCCGGTCCCGGCTGTAGTCGGAAACACTACATGAGGCGGAAGGGGTTTGGCTCCTTCCCAAAGGCCGCCTCGTTCGGCCAGCGGCCGGAAATCGTCCACTCCCTCTCCTATTAGAATGTTGATGGCCTTGGCGGCGTCCATGACACTCCCGCCGCCCACCACGACCATAGCGTCCGCCTCCGCCGACCGATAGAAGGCAGCGCCTTCGTTGATGTTCTCGATCCGCGCATCCTGAACGATGTTGTCGAATATGCCCACCAACTCCAGATCGGATCTTCTTATCTGTTCGGCCACGAGATCGACCACACCCGCGTGCACAAGGCCCTTGTCCGAAAAAATGGCCACCCGCTTGGCCCCTAGTTGCTCCAGCTCGAAACCCACCTCCCCCCTTACCCCGGGCGAATAGAGGATCCTCGGCCTGTTGAACCACGAGAAGAAGGGATCGAATTGCAGGTCTGGATATTTCATTTTATCTCCTGGCACCCACCGGCAAATGGCGCAATGGCTATCTAAGGAACACGATCACGTAAACCGTCGCGATTACGCAGCCGATCACGGTGATCGGGGTGCCGTGTTTCAGGAAATCGAAAAAGGTGATCTTGTGACCCGCCTTCTCCGCTATCCCCGTTGTAATGACGTTGGCCGACGCACCGATTATGGTTCCGTTACCCCCGTAACACGCTCCCAAAGCCAGGGCCCACCAGAGAACTCCCGTTTGAGCACCCGGAATGGTCTGGCTAAGAAGAGCGACGACCGGAAGCATGGTTGCCGTGAACGGTATGTTGTCCACAATGGCGGAGAGAATCGCAGAGGTCCAAAGGATAAGAATGATGGCAATAACCAGGTCTCCCTTGCACACACCCTGAATCCAATGCGCTATGGCTTCCAGGATGCCCGTTTCTTCAGCAGCGCCAACGATTACGAACAGCATGATGAAAAAGACGAGGGAGGGCCATTCCACATCGTGCTCCAGCACGTGCACGATGTCGGACTTGTTCAAAACCACTACCAGAGCGGCACCCAGCAGCGCCGCCACGCTCACCTCCATGTGGAAAAGCCCGTGGAGCATGAACAAGACGATTACTCCAATCAGGACGGTCCCACCCACGTACAGAATCTTGGCATCAGTAATCTGATACTTCTCACGGAGAAACGATATGGTTCCCTCCACATCATCCACTGCAGCCGCTTTGTAGTCCTTGCCGTAATACCATCGCGTGAAGAGTACTTGAGCAACCATAGTTACGATTACAACAGGAGTGAGCACCTTGACGAAGTCGTTGAACGTCAAACCCGCGTACGATCCGATCATGATGTTGGGGGGATCTCCGATCAGAGTTGCTGTGCCGCCAAAGTTAGAGGCCATGATTTCGGGCACGAGAAAGGCAAACGGCGAGATACCCAATATGAGAGATATTTCGATAGTCACTGGCGTAAGCAGGAGCATGGTCGTTACGTTGTCCAGAAAAGCACTCAAGAAAGCGGTCACTACGCAGAGAACTGCTGCCAGGAGAAATATCCGTCCTCCCGTGAGCTGAAAAGACTTGTAGGCCATCCATTGGAACACACCCGACTCCTTGAGAACCCCGACAATGACCATCATACCCATCAAGAGAAAGATCACGTTCCAGTCAACTATCTTGAGGGCTTGCTCGAACGTCAGTACCCGAAACTCCTCGTTGTAATGCCCGATCGTGTGGGTGACTGCGAGAACCATGGCAGCGCCCAGCAAGGCCGCGAGGGTTCGATGAACCAACTCGAAGGAAATGAGGACGTAAATTCCAATCAGCACTGCCAGCGCGATCCAGAATGCCATTCCCGCGTGACGCTCCATGTTGGCGTGCACCCTGGCATTAAACTCGCGGAATCCTTCTTCGTTGGTTCCTTTTTCAGAGATGTTGGATATCGGTATGAGCTGCGAGGATTTATAACTGGGTTTCTTGACCTTGATGGCCCAAGAGCCTTCCCTCATCTTCTCTTCCGCGGCCCGCACTTCTATCTTGAATAGGCCGTTCTCGCCCGTCACATGTTCTTGCGCGATTTTTCCGCCAAGCGCGGTACGCTCGTACATGTGGAAAGGTTTCCCGTTTAGATAGGGCTGCACGTCAGCCTCGGCCAATGGCTTTCCCGTAGCGTCCTGCACCTCTCCCAACAGAATCAGGACCGCCTCCTTCTTGGCCGGATCTTCCGCCAACGCGCTCCCCGGCACCAAACCAAAGATGAGCGCACCCACGAGCAACAACGGAGCCAAGCATCTTGTCATAGAGTAATCTCCCAGTTCGAAATATCATCCCACGACAACGAGAACTGTGGCGGACCAGTTCTGGAACTCCGCGCGCCAGCCCTCGGCACGGTGTCCTTACACTTTGACGAGATCGAGGGAAGTGATGAGTTGGAAAAGTATTCTGGCAAGTCCGGAGCCCGGGGTCAATGAAAACAGGAAGGCTTCGATCGTTTTTGGGATGTTGAAGTGTCCAGCATCTAGGCTAAGCAATAGGTTTCATAAATTCGGTTACTTATTCCTCCGCCGAGTTTACAAATGCATGGCAAGAACGGATTGCGACGTAGGGGCACCCCTTGTGGGTGCCCAGGTCAGGAACAAGGCCCGCTCCGCCAGTCCGAACGGCCGCTGATCAAGTACACCGTGGTGCAGATAGGTTGCCGTATTTACGAAATGGAGCGCTAAGTACCAGTGGTACCCGGGGCGGCACGAGTTACCCGCTAGCCTTTTTCAGCCGTCCGACGAGCCTGCAACTTAAACTCCTCCAATTGGAACGGACCCTTCTTCTCAGCAACTGGAGCCAAACGCTCGCGATCGCCGGCAGGCAATCCCCACTTGAATTTTTTCGGTGGCACCGATTCCTTCTGATGTGAGACCATGTTCCTTGTGGGTCCTCGATTTGTGGACACCTCGGAAGAACGGACGGGCTCAGGGGGAGCCTCTGCAAAGTCGAAGCGCCTGAGAGAGCCCGCTTGATCGCTCACAGTTGCGCTTCGGACAGACAATTCATCGAAGTCGCAGTCCAAAACCAGCCTGTAGCGACGCGCCTGGTCAACAGAAGAACCGAGCTCCACGAAAACGAGGCCTCCCTCGACTCCGGCTTTCCTCACCACCACGGGTGCGCTCCCCCCGGTTGCAGCGGTCTGAGGTTGTTTCCTTGAAGACTTCTTTTCACTACCATACTGTTGAACCCGCTGCATGGGCACATCGTCTTCTCCAGCACCCTTGGAAAACGTCACGAAGATCTGTCCCCCAACCCGGCTGATCTTGAATGGCGGAACCGGGCGAGACCCAAAATCGGCTACGAGCCTCGAACGGCCCTCGTGCTGCCCCAGACGGACTTCCTTGATCGCCAGGATCGACCCCGGGATCTTTCGCTTCACGGACCCCAGGGTGGCGTTCGGAAAATCCATGACAAGTCGGGAGGGATTCTCCATGACATACGTCCGATGAGCTCCCACAGTACCCTCAAATCGCAAGGTTATCTGTCTCCCATCAGATGACAGGTCGGCCGAGGTGACCGTTCCGAGATCGGTTTCCGCGGCATCAACCACCAAAACCATGATCAGGGACATGACCAGCGCGCAGGCAGCAGCCATCGTGAATCTCGTCATGGAATAGTCTCCGAGCGTTCGGTAATTAAGAGGAGCGCTGCGAGGACGGCCAAAGAATCAGCCTCTTCGTACAGGGGCTCCAAAGGCGATCGTACCATCTGCGAT
>CAYZET010000061.1:0-14229 GCA_964477215.1 uncultured Syntrophaceae bacterium
AGTGCTGATGGAAGTGAGCCATCTGAAAAAACACTTTCCCATAAAGGCGGGAGTGTTCAAGAAGGTTGTGGGTCATGTGAAGGCTGTGGATGGGGTCTCGTTCACCATTAACGAGGGGGAGACTCTCGGACTCGTGGGCGAGTCAGGCTGCGGCAAGACCACTGTCGGGCGTATGATCATGGGTGCATATCGCCCAACCAGCGGTCACATCTGGTTCCAGCCGCCCGATGGCGACTCGCGTGTGGATCTGGCATCGATCGAGCCCAAAGCGATGAAACCGCTGAGGCGCCATATTCAGATGGTATTCCAGGATCCTTTTGCTTCCCTGAATCCCAGAATGACGATTAGGGAGATACTCGCAGAGCCTCTTGTCGTCAATAAAGTGGCTCGGGGGAGAGAGCTGGAAGAGCGGGTGCGCGAGCTAATCGAGCTCGTAGGACTCAAGCTGCAACATCTGAATCGCTACCCTCACGCCTTTTCCGGCGGCCAGAGACAACGGATAAGCATAGCAAGGGCCATGGCGCTGTACCCGAGGCTCCTTGTGGCCGATGAGCCCACGTCGGCCCTCGATGTCTCTGTGCAGGCCCAAATCGTAAACCTGGCCCTGGATATCCAGGAAAAACTGGGGCTCGCGTACCTGTTCATTTCGCACGATCTCGGACTCATCAGGCATTTCAGCAAGAAAATCGTCCTCATGTATGTCGGACGTGTCGTGGAGTACGGTCCTTCCGAACCCCTGTTCTCGAGACCTCGCCATCCCTATACAGAGGCTCTCCTCTCAAATGTTCCTACCACTCGACCCGAGCTAACCGGCCGCAAGATAATCCTCAAAGGTGAGCCCGCGGATCCGATCAATCCGCCGCCGGGATGCCCGTTCCACCCGCGTTGCTTGTATGCGGAAGATGTCTGCGCCTCCGCGGAGCCAGAATTGGTAGAGGTGGGGCCGGGTCACATTGCAGCATGCCATTTCGCGGCCAGCCTGCGCCTGGCAGGTTGCGATGCGCTGGGATGCGCAATTTGAACGGGATTCTCCTGCATCTCCAGCGGCATGAGCCCGATATCCTCGCTTGCATACGCCGTTATCTTGTGGGATCATGAATACGACCCTGGTGGAAGGCACTCGAAATGGCAGAGAACCGAATCAAGAGAATCCTTGTATACACGCACAACTCCATTGGCCTCGGTCATGCCTTTCGCACTCTCGCAGTCATAACCGGAATGAAGAAATGGCGACCTGACATCGATTTCCTCGTAGTGTCAGGTAGCTCAGTGCCGCAGATTTTTTTTGAACAGGGGATTGAGGTCATCAAGTTGCCCTCAGTCAAGCTGGATATTGACCTCGAGAACAGCCCAATGGTCGCTCGCTACTTGAGCTGTATGGATCTCGAGAGCATATTCGATTTCCGCCAATCCATCATCATGGCGAGCTTCAATTTCTTTCAGCCCGACGCCCTCATCATCGAACACAATATGACCGGCCAGATGAGTGAGCTCATTCCAGTGCTCATGAAGAAATGGATGCGAAAAGGGGGCCCCGTAGATTTTCCCCTCGTCCATATTTGCCGGGGAATCATGAAGTGGGTTCCACTCCTGAGAATTCCTTACCAGAATCCCCGGCATAGATCGGAATCGATCAACATCGGTTCGCTCTACGATTTCATGTACGTGTTGGAGGATCGAGAGGTCATAGACATAAACAAAGCCTTCTTGGGAGACGATCCTGAATTAGAGAAAAAGATACGATACCTCGGGAAGGTGACCAATCGTGTACACGGGGAATTCCTCCCTCGCGGCAGGCTGCTGAACCGTCTGGGGTTGGCTGATCGGAAAATTATTCTCATATCGCTCGGCAGAAACCGACACGTGGCTGACCTGTCCATGCGACTTCTCGACATGATACGGGACGCCGGGGTACATCGGACTCACCAGATAGCCATGGTCATCGATCCTTACTTGGAAAAGAGCCAGGTAGAGGTCATTCGTACCCATCCTGTCAGCTCGGATGTGAGGTTTCTGAATTTCTTCGCCGACATGGCGGATCTGATCAATCAGTCCGAGCTCGTGATTTCCCGCGCAGGGTACAACACCGTGAATGAGATACTCCTTACCGGAGTCAAGGCGATCCTCATCCCGGAACGCCATGGTGGAGGAGAACAGGAGCTCAGGGTCCGGAGCATCGCCGCCAAGAATGTGCGCGTCTTGACGGAGGAAGATACCCTCAGCGGCAAAGCGACTCCACAGCTTCTCAATTTGCTCAACGGGGATATCCCCCGCGATCCGCACCACTTCGACAAGTATGCAGTCGGAAAGATCATTGTCCAAGATCTCGAAAGATGGAAGGAGATTGCCGCAAGACGTGCCGGCTGACACTCCGGCGGTGTTCTCTTTCTGCGTCAGTCACTCACCTGAACAGATACAGGAGCAGCCAGGGACCGGACGAACGCGTTGGCCTGACTGACCACGCTCACATACTGGTCCATGAACAGTTGAACATCCTGGATGTAGGTCCTTGGAACGTAGAGCACGTCATATGGCTTTATGAGAATGGTTGAGCTCATGTCACCCACGTCGAAAACCTTTTTCAGATCGAGACGACGCCCGAAAGGCTTTCCTTGCCTGTCCCTCGAGATGAGTATGACGCTGGTGAGATCCGCCTTGTCCTCAATGTGGCCTCCCGCCATTGCAATGGCGTGGAGCGCTGTAATGGGTTGATCGATTGAATACGCGCCCGGGCTACCCACCTGTCCCAAAACATAAAACTTGCGAGACGCCGCCTTGGTCAGGGAAAACGACACGTTGGTATGCTTGAGCACGCTTCGCCGGTAGAGCTTGTTGACCGTGTCCTCGACCTCTTTGACGGTGTGGCCAGCACACAGGATGGTATCTTTCAACAGAGGAAGATCGATGGTGCCGTCCGGCTTCACTGTTACACCGGTCTGTGTTCCGCCAGCAAGGGTCCTGAGGGAATCCATGAGCCGATTAAGCTTCCCGTAGAACTCCACGAGATGAACCGTGACGATGCGATATCCGGGCAGAGCTGATGTTCCAATTCTGTCAGGGCTGATGATCTTAGACTCCAAGAGCTTTCGTTCGATCGCCTGTGCCAATTCTTCTCTGGTGAGCCCAGCGGCCCTGATCTCGCCGATTCCTTGTAGCGTGATGATGCCATCAGGAGCTATGGTCACGTCCTCATTTAGCTCGGGATCGAAGAGAAACTTGACCCGGATGCGATCCAGGGTATCCAACCTGTACGTGCCCGGCTCAATATTCCAGACCGGTTGGTAGAGCACTCCCATCTGGTCTCCGGGTCCAAGGCGATAGTTTCTGCAGACGATATCGAAGGCTTCCGTGAGATCTTCTAGTTGAGGAATTTTTTGGGGACCGGGAGACGGTCTGAACGGCGAGGGCACAAGTCCTATGCAGCCCACGATCGGGAAACACGCGCAAATCACGAACAACAGCCTCAGCAGCCTCCATATGCTCACAATACAAGACCATCCTCTCAAAGTCACAAGCTGACGCCCCAACACAGGGGCCCGCTCTCACCAAAGACCCCCTCGCCGGCGGGTTTGAGCCCTGAAGAGCAAACGCCGATCCTGTCGACTTCGGTCGGCAACACTCGAACAGGTGTCGGTCTTTCCCGCTTATAGTGCCCTCGAAGAGGATCCGATCCCTCAATCGAATTTCCCTATTCCCCCCGACGAAGGAGTCAACCAGTGTATCCTGCTGGAAGGCGAATAGATAGTCAAGATCGTTCTGAGTTGCGTGGCATCCTCGTTTGAAATCCTGTGCCAGGATGCCATGAAAAATCATGAGGTGCTATTGTATGACGATCTCGGCAGCGAGCGCATCGTCCGGTCACTAAGTAGACGATTTCATAAACCTCCATGACCTCGCGGCCAGAACGGACCATGAAAGTCCCCGGCATCTCGGCATTCGCCCTAATCTCGTGGAATCCCGTGTTCCGAGAGACCCGTCGATGGCGGCTACGGGCTGTCCTGCTCTTGTCTCCGTAGCGCCGGCGTCTCGCCGGCAATCAGGCGTCTTTGAGGCGGATACGGTGCCGTGTTCACCGCGACGCGGTTGACCCGCTGGCGGTGGCAGCGGCGAGAATGGCGGCGAGGCCCATACCGGAATGCCCGTTGATCCAAACCTATTGCCGGATTGTGCGATACTTTCGTGAACACCGCCGTCCCCTCAAGGCCAACTCAGAACAAGAACACCGGTGAGACGCCGGCTACGGGAAATTCGCGTAGAGATCCCCTTGGTAGGGGCAAGTTTCAAACCCGCCCACTGTACTGCGAACCGGCTGGGGGGTGGGTTTTTCGCCTTGACTCATTCCCGCAGGCAAATGATATACTTCCACAGAGTGTCTTGTCCGATGTCCTGTCTTTCTCACACCTTTAGAGAAGTGACGGGTTTCTCGCAAGATGCTCTCTCCGGCGTTACGGGGTGCCGCCACAAGTTGTCGGCCATGAAATGTAAAGCGATCACTGAGATAAAGCACTGGGGGCCTTCCATCATGAAAGCAGAGGTGCGTCCCAGTTCATGCTCGGTTCCAGGGCCTGGTCGGAAAGCCCTCGCTCATGATGTGCGTGAGGGCTGAAAAGGAAGCAGATGTACAGGGGTTGCCGGACTAAATCACTCTTTGGGGGGGCCGTGTACCTGTCTGTCCTCGTCGTCGCTTTCTCGGGTTGTGTTGCTCTGAGAGCTGGTACAGGGGGATCCTCAGGAGAGAAAAAAGCTCTGACCGAAGGCCGCGCAATTCCAGCAAAACCGAAGTCGTCTCCTACAGACCTTGGGAACCATCCGGCTCAAGCTGCAAACAAAGGCACAAACCGTGGCACAGCCGAGGAAGAGAAACCGACCCGAGACTCTGACCGGGACTTAACCGCGGATCTTCGCAATTCGGCGGCAAGAAATTCTTCTCAAGAAGGAAAGCTCGGACATCTGGTTTCCATGCCGCAGAAGTTCCTGTCCTCCCACAGATCCGAGGAAAGGCAAGCTCGGGAACATGCTGTCAAGCTTGCAGCGGAATTGGGAGACATTAGGGAAATCAAGCTCTGCTATGATCGGGAAGGACAGGAGTGGTGGATCAGCCTGTACGAGGAAAGCGGCCCGTTCTTTGAGGTGAGGCAGTACACTTGGAATGCGTACCGGCAGAGTCCACAGGTCCTGCTCGTTCAGGAAAAGATTGCAAAGGAGGGTCTGGAGAGGCATCTGAGAGAACATGGGTGGGGAATGAAATGTCAGGTTTTTGCTGCCCCAGCGGTCATGAGATGGGTGGCAAGGCCAGTGGATAACGAAGGGGCCGCTTCTATCAAGAGATCAACCCAGTCGATCTCGCCGGTGAACAAGGCTGCTTTGACAAGAGCGCGAAGCCCAGCCTCGGGGCCGGCGATCAATTTCCAGACCGTGACCTCTGGAAAGACCGGACCCGGCGCCGCTGCCTTGGCGTCGACCTCGGCCCCAAGAAAGCTGCCCCCTGGTGTGACCGGTCTCGAAACCAAGAGAGCGCCTGCACAGGCGGAATCGGCCGACCGCGCGCTATCGGCTGTCAAACCTGCGGCGCAGACGGGAGCAAGAGCGTCTGATCAGAGCATCCTGCGGGAAGCCAGTGAAGCTCCATCGCGGTCAGCCTCTGCTTCCCAATTGGACCCTAGACCAGCGTCTGCTTATTCACAATCGCGTCCGGCAGAGGACCGCTCTACCGCAAACATTGGCCTGAGCGTGGCACTGACAGGGGTGGGGAAGAGCTCCTCAAGTAGGACCCCAAGCTACTACGTGTTCGCTTATGGCTCGAACATGAACCATACGGATCTACTGGCATGGCTCGAAGACAATGGATACGATTCCTCCCTGGTGATCGCGGTGACTCCGGGCGTGCTTTCAGGGTACGATTTCGTCTGGAACTTCTACTCTGTGTCGAGGGGAGGAGGCGCTGTCAACATCGAACCGAAACGAGACTCCACGATCTGGGGATTACTCGTGGAAATAGAGGATCCTCTCCTGAAGGCCTTCGACCAGAGAGAAGGACATCCGTCGGTGTATTGCCGTGGGGAGCAAAGGGTTCCGGTCAGACGGGTCTCGGATGGCAAGACCGTTTTCGCCTGGTTATACCGGGCAAAACCGAACAGAGACGGTCGGCGGGACATTTGGCCAACTCCCCAGTACAAACGGAAAATCGTTGAAGCTGCCCAGTTCTGGGATCTCCCTCGGGAGTACGTCCACAAGATCGAATCGTGGAAAACTCAGTAGTCTTGGTGCGCGGTCAACCGGGAATGAGGTTCTGATCACACGTTTTCCTGAGTGCAGTTGCGTAGTTGTTTCGACTCTGTTCAGGGAAGGGCTGGTTCAGAGCCTGTTTCAATGGACGGCAGGTCAGAAACCTGCTCCTAATGTGGGGTGGAGCGTTGATCGTTGGGGTAGAAGTATCGGAGCAGCAAATGTAGGGGCGGGTTTCAAACCCGCCCTTGCCTGAAATCGGCCCTCGCCGCCGTTCTCGAAGCGCCGCCGCAATCGAGTTGACCGCGTTGCCGTGATTGCGGCATCGTTTGTGAAAGCTTCTACTCATTACGCCATTTCGCGATTGCGGTTCCGAATTTTGCTACGGCTCATCAGGGGACTTGCGCTCTGAAGGAGTGCACCCTGAGTAGCCACAGGTTTCGACATGTACCCCTCGCCCTTGCGTTTATTCTCGTGCATAGAGGACGCTCCGCGACCGCAAGATCTCCCACGCGACAACCGCCCAGAAAGGAACGTATTCGAGCAGTGGAATGTACCTGGCGAAAAGCGCGGGCTCACCGATTCCTCGAAAAAAGTATACGAGGTAATACAAGAAGAGAGTGCAGTTAAGAAGGAGAAGCGATGGGCGGGGAGAGAGAACGAGAAAGGGGATAACCCAGAGAAAGTACCACGGGAATTGTGTGGGACTGAGGAGAAAGGCGGCCGCAACGATCAACAGCGCCCGATCCCACAGCCTGCAGCGATCTCCCGGATTCATTCTGCATAACCAGAGAGTCCAGAGAGCCAGCACTGTCGCGACAGTCCACCGAACGGTTGTCCCGACAAATGCGTCACCAGGGGAAAGAAGGTCAACTGAGTACACAACCGCCGCGGCCAGAAGTCTATAGAGACCGGCATTCATTTCCCAATGCCTGGCATACGCGAGGAACCCGGAGCCTTCGTCGATTCCGGCCAAGTATATGGGGATCATCAAGACTCCGGCTACCAAGAGAAACAGGATGGTCGACGCGGCAACCGTACGCGGTCGTTCCCACGCGCTTCTGAGGATCAGGGGCAAGAGCATAACGGGCCACAATTTCGTGCACACCGCGAACGCGAGAACTACCGAAGCTGACACTGGACGTTGTCGCAGCGCCAGCAGCACAGCCCCGACCGCAAGAGGGAGGGTTATCACGTCCAGGTGGCCCGCATTGTACGTTGTGAGGACCACGAGGGGGTTCCACCAGTAAACCAGTATGGCTGACCGTGCCAACCGGGCATCGGAGAGCGCGGAGAGTAGTATTCCAAGAACCGCTATGTCGAAAACGGCCAGAGTGACCTTCCATGCGCCTGTGCTCCAGGGGGAGATAAGGTGGGAGAGGCCAAAGACAAGTTGAGCAGTGAACGGATAGATCGTTCTCAATGAGGGAAAGCTGATTCTGAAAAGGATGTCGCCGGAGTCACGACCGAGTTGGCAGAGCTCGGGCGGAACGGACGGAGCGCACTCGATAACGTCCTGAGGAGGATGCGCGAATGGATTCATGCCGTGAGCCAAAACGGCTCCATCCCAGAGATAGCGGTAGTAGTCATGCTCCAACATGGGAGAGGATCCGATCATGGTCGCGCGAATCACTACTCCCACGAGCAGGATCCAACCGAGGACCGAAAATGAGTCCGTCCCGTGCAGGATCAACCATGCGGAAATGAGGAAGATCGCCCCTGCAGCAAGCTGGAGGGCAACCAGGAGTAGCACCGGTTGATCCGAAAGCGGGCGTTCGTACCAGAATTCTCGCGAGATGTAGACCAGCGCCAGATGGAGTGCCACAAGGGCAATGCCCGAACAAACCAAACCCGTTGCCGCTGAAACCCACGGTGCTGTCGTGCCCCGAGTTGTTACTTCAATGTCCGTAAGCATTGGCACATCATGGTAAACGAGCGCGTTTGAGATTTGTAGCAGGAACTGGCATGATCGCTTTTTACAGCCAAATTTCGGAGGGAATCCATGAAAAAGTCACTTGGAGCCAAAACCATCCTCTATCCCACGCCTGTCCTGGTTGTGGGAACGTATGACAAGAACGGGCGGCCGAACGTCATGACCGCGGCGTGGGGAGGAATCTGCTGCTCACAGCCCCCTTGCCTGACTATCTCTCTGAGAGAAGCCACGTACACGTACGGCAATCTCATGTACCACAAGGCCTTTACCGTAAGCCTGCCCCCCCAATCGTACGTGAGGGAGGCAGACTATTTCGGCATCGCTTCGGGAAAAGACGAGGACAAATTCGCTGCCACCGGTCTAACTCCGGTAAAGAGCGACCTGGTCAATGCCCCGTACGTGAAGGAATTTCCTTTCGTTTTAGAGTGTGCGGTGATTCACTCCCACAAGATAGGCCTTCACACGCAATTCATCGGAGAAATCCTCGATGTCAAAGTCGAAGAATCACTTCTCGATGAAAAGAACAGATGCAATGTGGAGCGAGTCAAGCCTATTGCGTGGGCGCCCGATAGCAGGGGATATTACGCAATTGGAGAGTACCTCGGTCAAGCTTTTTCTCTCGGCAAAAAGCGGTGAATCCTGATTGCAGGCACCACGAGGTTAATCGAGCGGATTCGCGACGACTGGCTAAAAACTGTTGTAAGTTACATGACTTATGAGGTATAAGTACCACGAGCATGTATCCAGAGGTAACAGATGGCGAAGCCGAAAATAGACGCGAAGGAAGCATTAGAAGCGATACGCTCTGGACTGGATGACCAGGCTCTCATGGAAAAGTACGATATTTCGGCCAAAGGGCTGCAAAGTCTGTTCACGAAGCTCATCGGTATCGGGGCCATCACCGCTGAGGAACTGGAAAAACGGGTGTCCGAATCCGAGGGAAACGTCACCATAACCAGGTACATCAGCGAATTGAACAAGTCGGAAAAGCGGGGCAGGGTAGTCAATGCTCACCAGGCTGCGGCCGATGTCAAATCTGCTATGAGCGACGTGGCACTCATGGAGAAGTACAAGCTCTCCTCCAAGGGACTCCAGAATCTCCTTACCGAGCTGGTAAGGGCAGGGCTCCTGAGCAAATCAGAGGTAGATCGTCGAGCCACATGGGTGGATAGCACGGTCGATCTCAGAGGTATTCTCAAACAGTTAGGTATGGATCGTTCGGCATCCCGCAGGACGGAGGGGGCAGGCAAGCCGGGCCGATGTCCCGCGTGCGGAGTTCCGCAGACCATGGAATTTGATGAGTGCCCTGTTTGTGGGGTCAACATCCATGAGTTCACTGCCAAGGCTGCTGAGGCGGGGAAAGCTCCCATGAATCCGGTTTGGGAATGTCCGGCGTGCGGCCGGCCTCAGGACAGCGTCTATGACGAGTGCCCTGTTTGTGGCGTAATCGTGGCCAAATTCGAGCGAGGGGGACGGAGAGACACCGGCCCTTGACGTTTGGTGACTACCTGGGACCATGATTCCGATCTCGGAACGAAGTGTGCTCGTCAGTGAAGGACGGTCTGCGAAGAGATGGGGCCATTCTTTCCTACGAACGTGAACTGGAATTTTTCTCGTGCAGCGATTGCTCCAGATCTTGGACAAGCTTCTCGTACGTAATCCCTAATTGCACAGCCTTGCGTCGGCAGTGGGCTTTCTGAATCACCAGACCTATCACATATCCGAACACCGAGGAAACGGTGGCAAGCAGCATTGCCGTGATAGACCAGCGAAGTAGCACGTCACCCCCGAGGCTGGCAAATTCTGTGACCGAGTACCAGAAGCGGTCCGCTTGAAGGATCGGCATCATCATCCTGCGGAACCCTTCCCCCGTCAGGGATATGGGGCGCCCCAACATGAGCGATCCAAGGTAGTAGTATCCGTAGTAGAGAGGAATGATCGTGAGCGGGTTATTTACCCACGTGAATGCAAAAGCCGCCAAGCTGTTAAATTTGAACAGGAGGCGTAACAGGGCAAGAACCACCACTTGGGCTCCTACGGGAATACCGAATCCGACTGCGAGCCCCACGGCGATGCCTCGTGCATCGAACCACGGAGGGTTCGTTGAGTCCCTTAACGGCTTAAAGACACATCTCCCGATTGTGGTCCACAAGCGAGACTCACCTCGGGACCGAATCGAGCGAGTGCAGTTCAGCGATGACTCGAGACCCGAAGGAACCGTACCACGTCCGGAAGCAACCCGCTCGGTGTTGCCCTTGTCGGAATAACCCTCAACCAATTGAGTATGAACCGTCCATGTGTCTGGCTTCGTCAGATCTCCACGAATCGCCGGCATCGCCTTTTCCCGCGAATATACAGCATTTCGAGCAATTGAGCTTCACTTTTTTCCATTCTCTCTGGCATTTGACAAATATGCCTGTGTGTATTAGATGTCCGAATGAATTTCGGCCGAGATTGCCGCTCAGAAGAAGGAGGTGCTCCGTGAAGCCCATCCTCATTGAAGCAACGACCATCCCCGATGCCTGGTTCCAATGTCTGTACACCCTGATAGAGGAGTCACGAAAACCCGACGGCGCGGCCCGAAGATATACTGTGGATATGGGCTCAAACCCGGGAGCCGATCGCATCGAATTTGACGTTGTCATGGTCCACATCCGGCAACCCGGAGTGCGGCCGCTTCTTCCTCAGATTCCCGAGCACCTGAACCTGCCTCCTGTGGCCGACGAGAAATATCTGGCTGAGTACATGCCGTATCTTCTGTCACCTCAAAAGGCTCCCAACGAGCATTACACGTATGGAGAGCGTCTCCAGATCGCCTGGGAGTACGTGATCCAATACTACAAGAAGCACGGCGGGCGGACCAATCGCATGTGCATGGAGGTGGGACGGCCGGAGGACATCTTCTTCTATGACGACGAGGAAGGTTCAAGCCCGTGCCTGAGGCTCGTGGACACGCGGATCATGGATGGCAAGCTGCATTGGGTCGTTTATTTTAGATCGTGGAATCTCTGGTCGGGGTTTCCTGTCAATCTTGCAGGCCTTCAGCAGGCCAAGGAAATCATGGCTTCTGAAATCGGCGTTGATGACGGCGAAATCGTTGCTATCTCAAAGGGCCTCAATATTCGAGATTACAACGTAGAAGTGGCTCTCATGAGGCTCCAAAAGGATACAGGTCTGCCTTTGGGTGCGAGAAGAGAATAAGGCGGATGCTCCCTTCGGGGCTCCCCTCTATGGCAGCATCCGCAAGAAATCGTTTGTAGGCCCTGCTCGGTCCATCCGTCGTTACTCCCGGGAAGGCGACAACCAGCGAGAAGCTCGAAGATTTGTGCTCTTGCAGGCCATGCCCTACCGTCCCTCGTTCGGCTTGCCCCATTGCAGCCCCGGCTTTGTGTCCTGTTTCACGTCCACTCGTCCCCAGGGCATCCTCTTGGTCACAGGCGGCTCGGCTTCAGCCTCTTGGGCAGGAGCCACTGCCGGACCGGTAGCCGAGGGAGTGGCTGGTCCTGGCGTCCCCGTGACCGGCTGCGGCTTTGGCTGCTCGGCCTCTTTCCGCTCGCTCCTCGGCATGATAGATCGCGGCTCGCGGGCAGCGGGAGGTGCTACTCTGCGCTCCGGGGGAGCCACCGAAGCAGGCGGAGGAACCACTTCGGGCCGCTGGGGTGCCTGAATCCGCTCCTCATCTCCTTCGTCAATCTGGAGCACCTCATTGTCGTCATACATCTTCACCCTCTGCAAAACGGAGGGCGAGCGCGCAGGCGGACGTGCCTGAGGCTCCTGACGCGTACGCAGGAACGCCTCCTCAGGATCCTGAGTGCTGTCCCAGTACATCTCGGCCAACGCAGCCCCGGCCATCAGTGCACCGGCCAGGACTGCGAATAAGCCCATGTATGCAAGACGATTCATGGCTAACTCCTTTCAATCGTCTGACCTACTCGTATCAATGCTCGATCCGTAGACAATACCTATCCCAAGGCTAACATAAGCGGACATAACTAGTCAAATTTTCAGGAAATAGCCAGTCCTGTATCGCCCCGCAGCTCTCAGTGGACCACACAAATCACTTATGGACCCCGGATATCCTCGCTCCCCCGCCACGAATCGGAAGCATCGGCGATTTGTCGGGGTAGATCAGCCCTATGGGAAGCTGAAAATCGGCAGGATCCGGATGGGTTACCTGAGGGCCGAGGTAATATCCGTTCGTGTCCCAGCCCCACATGGGTGTGGACCAGCACCCCACGTGCACGGGAGTGTCACGAAAGCCGAGAAGCCCCTTCTGCTTGGTGTACAGAGTACTGTCGAGGAGCGTCGCTGCCCCATATCCGTGAGGAATCCACGAGAGCGTCGCCGGTGCTTGAGGCATGATGGGGTCCCCGTGGGAGAGAGTGCAAAGCGCACATGAAACGCAGAACAATGCAGCTATGGCCAGGATTCGCGGCATGAAACCTCCTCATGTCCTGTGTCCGGACAGAACAGAATCCAGTTTTAACAATTATACCGGAATGCTAGGCCGGATGTCAAGAGAGTAAATAACCATCATCGGCAATGTATTTATTAATACTAGGGAGGCTGGCCATTATCTCGAATGACACCCCCACAGGGCAAGGGGACCTCCATGACATAGCACGCCGTTTCATAAACGCGCGTGCGTATTCACGGCAATGAATGCAATCCCATTCCAACCATGGTATGTCTGCAGTTCCCATCTCGTGATAATCAGCCCATCGCCTTGGTCAGTAGGGGCGACCGCCGGTCGCCCCTACCGGGGGATCTCTGCGCGAATTCCCCATAGCGCCGGCGTTTCGCCGGAATTCTCGTTTTGAACTGGCCTTGGGAGACGGCTAGTTTGGAACCTGCCCTTCCTCAATGGGAGCTGGTGCAAAAGCGTCCCCGCATACATGAAATCTTGAATCTTGTACTTAGCAATGGAGCTTTTCATGAATGCGGTCACGAATTCCGAACCGGCGCCCCCCTCGATCCCCCGCCAACGGGGGGATGAAATTCCTCCCCGTTAACTGCCAGGGTTGGGCTGGGATCTTCTTATTCGGCAACGAGCTCACGAAAGGCAGTACTTACAACTTCTCTCCATCCTCAAGTGCACGTCCAACTAACTCAATTATCCGACTCTTGAGCTCTTCAAATGGCAACTCGGACCTAACCCCTGCAGCACCTCGGTGACCGCCACCTCCCAGAGTCTTGGCAACGGAGCTGACATCGACCTTCCCCTTCGAGCGGAAGCTTACCCGGTAGGCCCCGGATGGTAAGCCGATGAAGAGAATTCCGACCTCGATCCCCTGATTTTCCCTGAGCCTGTTGACGAGGTTTTCTGCCTCGCTCATGGCCGCTCCAAGGCGGTCAAAGTCGTCAGGATAGAGCATGCTGACCAGAAGACGGCCGTCCAGGAGCACTTGGATGCGTTCGAGCATGACGCGCTCAAGAAACAGCCGTGAGAGGGGATATTCCTCAAACAGGGAGCGTGACACGACGTACGGATCGAAGCCCGTGTTGAGGATTTCCGCGGCCAGGTTCAGGGTCTCGGAGGTCACACCAGCGTACCGAAAGCAGCCTGTATCCGTTATGATGCCAGTGTACAGGCACATCCCTACTTGAGGTGAGACAGTGTGCCCCAGCCGCTTCAAAATCCGGAAAACAAGCTCAGCGGTGGACGACAAGGCGGGCTCCACGAGATTCACGTCTCCGAAGTGGGGATTCGTGGGATGGTGATCGATATTAATCACCTTCACTCCATCACGGAATCCGTCCATGCTACCGGAAATTCTCTCCCGAGAAGCGACATCCAGAGACACGACCCATAGAGGATTGACTTCTTCGGCCACCTCTCCCACAAGGACATCGCCGGAACCAGGTAAGAAATCGAAGATCTCGGGAAGGGGCTCCTTTGCGAGAGCCCACGCCTGTTTACCCATTTCCTTGAGAGCAAGGTACAGGCCGAGTAAAGATCCCACCGCGTCTCCATCCGGATTGACGTGACTTACAACTATAAATCGATCGTGATCCCGGAGGATTTCTACAACCTCATTGATCGCTTTCTGAGTCACCAATATTCAAGTCCT
>CAYZET010000061.1:14239-17225 GCA_964477215.1 uncultured Syntrophaceae bacterium
ATCGAACGACGTGTCGTAAAAGAACGAAAGCTCGGGAATGTACTTGAGATCCACCTCATGGCGTAGCTCGCGCCGGATAAATCCAAGAGCGGACTCCAAACCGTGCTTCGTGACTTCCGAATCACTCGACGCGAGGCAACTGAAATAGACCCGAGCCGATTTCAGATCGCTGCTCATTTGTACTTCGGTTATGGTTACGTCTTGAACGCGCGGATCCTTCATCTTGTGCAGCACAATGTCGGAAATCACTTCCCTGAGGAGGACGGCTACACGGTATTTTCGGAATCTTGACATGTTGTGACGAGTCCCCGTCCCGCTCGTAGACCCTTGCGAGGAAGGGGCGGAACTTTAATAATGTACTATCTCGATGTTGTAGTCGGTCACTTCTGCCAGGTGAAGCCCTTCTACATAATCAGCCACGTTCTGAAGCATTGTATGGACATGTCCGGCTTCGTTGCTGACTACCGCATATCCGAGAGAGCACCTCTGCCACTTGTCCTGGTCGTCCACTTCAGCAATAGAAAGGTCGAATTTGCTCCGTACCTTTCCCAAAATGCTCTTCACCACTCTGCGCTTGCTCTTGAGAGACGAAGAGTCGTGAATCATGAGCCGGATAATGCCCACGCCGACCACCATTATCTGTTCCCCACAACAATTGCCTCATCGGCGAGCGACCGACGGCGGTCTCAGGAATGCTCTCGGGCTTTCTGCAGCACCCCCCATGGCCGGTATCAACGGGATCGCTGGCAGCCGAACGGTCCTTCTCACACGTGAAACTATTACGTAAGCTCAGCGGCAAGCTTCTCGATGATAAAGGCCTCGATCTCGTCCCCTATCTTGATGTCCCGGAAATTCTCCAAGTGAATTCCACACTCATACCCTTCCTGGGCTTCCCGAATGTCATCCTTGTACCGCTTCATGGAAACGATTCGACCCTCGTACACCACTACTCCGTCCCTGAGCAAGCGGACATGGTTGGATCGCTCGATCTTGCCTGAAGTCACGTAGCACCCGGCGATCACCCCTACCTTCGGGACGTTGAAGGTCTGGCGGACCTCCGCTCTGCCCATGACAACTTCTTTTTCTACCGGTGCAAGCAGACCCTGCATTGCCTTGCGGACATCGTCAAGCACTTCGTAGATGACCGAGTACACACGAAGGTCCACCTTCTCCTGTTCGGCAAGATGAATGGTCTTTGGAGAAGGCCGGACATTGAAGCCGATGATAATCGCATTTGACGCGCTGGCGAGCATAACATCGGACTCTGTGATTGCCCCGACGCCTGCGTGGATGATCTTAACCTTGATCTCCTGTGCCGATATGCCGAGGAGCGATTCCTTCAAAGCCTCCACAGAGCCTTGCACATCTGCTTTGAGGATCAGGTTGAGCTCCTTGACCTCCTGTTCGTGCATGCGTGCCAGGAGGTCCTCGAGAGAAACAGGCGCAGAGACGGCTACCTCCTGAGCCCGCTGCCGTTCCAGACGATGTCCCCCGATTTGCCTTGCTATCTTTTCGTCATCAACGACAATGAAACGCTCGCCTGCCTCAGGAACCGCCGAGAAGCCCTGGACCTCAACAGGCGTAGCAGGACCGGCTTCGGTCACCATCTTGCCTTCGTGGTCCAGCATGGCGCGCACTTTGCCAAAAAGCGTACCTGCCACAAAAGGATCGCCCAACTTGAGCGTCCCGTCCGTGACGAGAACTGTCGCGACAGGTCCCTTTCCCTTGTCCAACTTGGCCTCAACAACAGTTCCCGTTGCCCTCTTGTCCGGATTGGCCTTGAGCTCCATCATTTCCGCTTGCAGAAGAATCAATTCCAGGAAATCCTCCAGGCCCTCTCCTGTCTTGGCGCTCACGAAACTGTAGAGGGTATCGCCACCCCAGGCCTCGGGGACGAGCTCTAGCTCGCTGAGCTGCCGCATGACCCGATCTTTGTCTGCATCAGGCTTGTCCACCTTGTTCACGGCAACGATGATGGGAACCTTGGCTGCCTTGGCATGGTTGATCGCCTCTTTCGTCTGTTCCATGACACCATCGTCCGCTGCAACGACAAGCACGACAAAGTCAGTAACGTTGGCTCCTCGAGCCCGCATAGCAGTGAAGGCCTCGTGACCGGGCGTGTCGAGGAATACCAGGTCTCCCCTTGGCAACTTTACCTTGTAGGCGCCAATGTGCTGAGTAATTCCGCCTGCCTCCTGGTCGGTCACATGGGTAGATCTGATCCGGTCCAGGAGAGATGTCTTTCCATGATCCACGTGTCCCATCACGGTCACAACCGGGGACTTTGAAACGAGATGGGCCTCTTCATCCACCATTCGGGCAGGCAGAAGATCTGTTTCCGACTGCTCGGAAGATTCGGCTTCGTATCCGAATTCGGAAGCCACCAAGGAAGCAGTCTCGAAGTCAACGGGCTCGTTCACCGAAGCGGTGACACCCATGGAGAGCAGATGCCTGATCACCTCGGTAGCCTTCACACTAAGCTTGTGAGCCAGACTGGCAACGGGTATCATCTCGGGAATCTTCAGGCGACGCTTGCTCGCCTTGGGCGTAGTGATTTCCGGCTTCTTCTGTTTCGGCTTCTTGCCTTTGCCCCTGAGACGACCGGCTCGGGGGCGATCGTCATAGAGGTCCGTTCCAAGCACCACCTCTTTCCGACGCCTGATCTTGCCTTTCGCCTCTTCCACCGCCTCCTCTACGATGTCGCGCGATTTCCGGTCCTTCTTTTTCTTCTTTCTGGTTTCCTCTTCCTTGATTGGCTCGATCGAGAAAGGTTCAATTGATGCCAGGGGTTTCTCTACGGCTTTGGCTATTCTCGGAGGTGCCGGCGGTAACGGTTCGGGAGTGGTCTCGACTGGCTCCGGCTTGGGCGGTTCCTTCTTCAGCTCAATTCTGCCAATGATTTGGGCCGGCTGCATTCTCCGCTCTTTCTTCTTTTTCTTCCGAGCTAGCCTGTCCTCCGGCGCCTTGGCCGCAGGTGGCTCTACTT
>CAYZET010000062.1:0-8521 GCA_964477215.1 uncultured Syntrophaceae bacterium
GCATCCCATCATCTTTTGCATCGGCGCCAGCGTGACCCCTTCCCGAGGAACATCAACAAGGAACGAAGTGACCCCTTCCTCCGTCGCTGCAAACGCGTAGATCAGTTTCGTGTACCCAGGGAAAAGTGAGATGAGCCACTTGTGACCGTTTAGAACATAATAGTCGCCGTTCTTCGACGCCTTCGAGTTGATATCCTGTCCGGTGCCCGCTTCTGGCTCCGTCAGGCTATTTGCCGCCCAGATGTCACCAGATGCCAGCTTGGGCAAGTACCCGTTCTTCTGTTCTTCTGTGCCAAAATACAGTAAAGGCCTCCAGAAGAGCCCATTCATGCAATGGGCTATGAGACGGACCGTTGCATAGGCCTTGGCCATTTCTTCAAGGACGGTAAACCACTCGACAGCGCTCCAACCTTGCCCTCCATACTCTTTAGGAATGGTCAATCCGAAAAAGCGACCTTTCTTCAGCTCTGCAACGAGCTCGTCGGGGATTCGCTCTTCCTCTTCGAGCGGGGCCGACAGGGGATTGAGAACATTGTCCACCCACTCGCGAGTTTCGTTCTTGATTTCCAGGATATGATCAGGAAGCGTGAAATCCATCAGTGTGCTCCTTTCCCTCTTTAACCAATCATCGTCAGCCCGCCGTCTACGCTCAAGACCTGACCGGTTAGGTAACGCGAGTCATCGCTGACAAAAAACGCTACGACATCGGCAACGTCCTCAGGAACGCCCAGACGCTTCAACGGGATCATCCTCGCTACTGCCTCCATGATCTTCTGGCCCTTTTCACCTTCGTGCAGACCCGCGAGAAGGTCAGTTTGCACAGGTCCGGGACTGACGCAGTTCACCCTGATGTTGAACCTGGCCAATTCTCGGGCCAGAGCCTTAGAGCTCGCCATAATTGCTGCCTTTGTGCCGCAGTAGACAACTTCACCGGAATTGCCGACCCTCCCGGCATCGGATCCGAGGCTGACAATGACACCGCTTTTTTGATCCATCATGTACGGTACACAAGCGTGGGTAGCATTGAGAAAACTCTTGTAGTTCACAGATATGAACCGATCCCATACTGCCTCGTTGGTATCGACAAAGAATTGTGACTTATCTATTCCGGCATTATTGATGAGGATGTCCACAGACCCGAGCTCTCTCTGAATGGTTGCCACGGAGTCCTTCACTTTTGCGTACCGGGTCACGTCGCATTCCACCGCTGTGGCTTTAGCAGCCAGCGCTTTGATCTCATTGGCCGTTCGGGACGCAAGCCCACTGTCAATATCAAGAATGCCCACGTTAGCGCCTTCTCGAGCCAGGCGCAGCCCTATGGCTCTCCCAATGCCCTTAGCACCCCCTGTTATGATGGCCGTTTTTCCTTTTATGCTCATTCGTTATCTCCTCGCAATAAACCTCCGTTTTTGGAATAAGAAGAGAACCGGCCCCCGTGTAGCCGGGCCTCATTTCTCTTCCGCCTCGCATCTCTGCTTTTCCGCTATGTCCGCCCGAAGGATCTTCTTATCCACTTTCTCTGCTGCGGTCAGAGGTAGCTGTCCCACAATCTCGGTTCTTGCCGGGAAGAATATACGTGATGCGCCGACCTCCTTCAGGTGGTCTATAACTTCCGGATGCGATATGGCTGCTCCCGGAACCGGCTGAATGTATGCACAGATCTCCTCACCCAGCTCGGCATGAGTCATTCCCACTACTGACACGCATTCGACGAGGGGATGAGACGAGATAAGCTCCTCTACTTCCTGGGCTGCGATATTCTCCCCTCCCCGGATAATGATGTCCTTTATTCTGCCGGTGATATGAATGTACCCGTCCTTGTCGATCACAGCCAGGTCGCCAGTTCGGAAGTATCCATCTGCTGTGAATGCATCCTGGTTGGCTTTCGGATTGTTGAAGTATCCGGTGAAAACACCGGGTCCTCTGGCAGCAAGCTCTCCCTCCGTGCCCTCAGGGGTCTTCTTTCCCTCCGCGTCGAGTGTCACCAGCTCGTCGTAAGGACAAACCGGAATTCCAATAGTCGTACATCGCACTTCCATGGGAGCGTCCGGACGTGTTTGGGCACACGGACCTTCCACCATGCCGAAGGCGTTGATATATCTGCACCCTATTCGCTCTTCGACTTGCCGAACAAGCTCGGGAGGACTGTACGCAGCGCCGACGTAGATCTTCTTGAGTGAGCTCAGGTCGTATTCCGCAAGCCTGTCGAAAGACACGATTCGGCTGATCAGAGTGGGAACGAGCCCGGTGCAGGTAACTTTCTCATCCTGCACAATTTGACAAAAGTCCTGCGGATACGTGGAATCCAACATAACTATTTTTGCCCCATGGAAGATCGGCCCCGTGACGCATACCAACAGGGCAAGATTATGACCTACTGTGGTTGCCACGAGGCACGTGTCGGTGACATTCACGTGCCAGGCCCTGGATTTGTACTCCACGTTGCAGATGTAATCGTTGTGGGTTCGAGGAGCGCCTTTTGGAAGACCGGTAGTACCGCCGGAAGGGAGAATCTGACAAACGTCGGTAGGCTTGGGGGAGGCCATTTCCAGGGCCGCCCGGATCTCACCGCGGGTTGCGTCTGTTTCGAGAAGGTCATCATATCTCAGAACTGTGTCGGGCACCTCTTCGCCGACCACAACAACCTTTTCAAGCCCCGGATGTTTCTGCTGAACCTCTTTTACCTGGTTAAGGAAATCTGTCTTGCGATAACGGGCAGGGACAATCCAAGCCCTTGGCTGCGTCAGGTCGGCTAAGTGGCCCGCTTCTCTGCCGGTGTGATTCACGGTGAGCAATACCGCTACCAGCCCGGCCTTTTGAAGGGCAAAGTAGGAAATCACGAACTCGGCCCGGTTGGGGAGCTGAATGAGGACCCTGTCGCCCGGTAGTAAACCTTCAGCTAGAAGATTGTATGCCATCCTATCAACCAGATAGCGAAGCTCCCCGTAAGTGTACCGTTTGCCGTTTCCAACCAGGGCTTCCTTAGTAGGATATGCATCACTGGTCTTGTCCAGCATCCCGCCAAGAGTGAGGCCCAGCCACCACCTACGCTCGGTGTACAACTCTGCCGCTGTCGTTTCATAAGGAATGAAGCCATCCAGAGTCACTGTTGCACCTCTTCGATACGCTTGAAGAAACATCGACGAAAATGTCGCGCCAAAAGAGCTATACACTTCACCTCACGGAGCGGGAATTTGAATTGTTCCGTCCTTCTTTTTCCATTGAAAGCAGGTGACTTCTTCGAACGCGCCCTCTGCCTCGCGACATTTATTGCAGTAAATGCACTTCAGAATGTCTTTCTCTCTTCCTTCCCTGTACTTGTTCGGCCAGCTCGGATCCGCAAGGATCGGCCTTGCAACGGCCACCAGATCCGCCTCCTTATTCTCGAGTATACTTTCGGCCAGATCAGCGGTGGGAATCCTACCCGCAGCTACGATTGTCGTGTCATACCCGGCACTGTTAACCGCCCTTTTGATGTCAGAGGCAAGATAAACGTTCACCTTTTCCGGCATCCACGAGGGCGGCATGGTCCTGTGTCCACTGTACCCGGTATAGGGATCCAGCGATTCGCCCTCTTTGGGAATTGCGTCCTCAAACTTGCCGCCCGCGGAGATGCTGATGTAGTCGAGCCCCAGCTCTGCAAGCCTGAGCGCGATTTTCCTGGTTTGCTCCAGCGTGTTTCCTCCCAAAGTGAACTCATCTCCATTCATTCGAGCGCCCAGCACAAAATCGTTTCCAACTGCCTTGCGGCACAATTCAACTATCTCTTCAGCCAGGCGAAGACGTTTCTTCAGTGATCCGCCGTATTCATCTTTTCGGTTATTATGGCGGGACAGAAAGGATGCCATGGTGTAGGCATGCGCAAAATGAAGCTCCACGGCATCAAAATTTGCCTGCCGCGCACGCGAGGCCGCTTGCGCGAACAATTGCGGGATTTCCCGAACCTCGTCGAGAGTCAGATCTTCAACTTTCTGGCGATACCCGCTGCGGGAGATCTTCAAGAAGTGGATGATCTGAGGCGCGATCTTGGCGTCAGTCTGTCCGTGAATGCGCTCTGTCAGCCTCCTGAGGCCGAGGACAAACTCGTCATCGTTCAATCTCAGGAGCTGGCCACTCCTCTGCTTCTTCACGGAAACAGCTTCGGTTATTACCAGAGCGGCTCCACCCTTCGCGTACAGGAGGTACCTTTCTATCAACGGGTCAGTGACTTCTCCCTCGTTGGTAGCCAGACGCGTGACCACGGGTGGCATGACGACATGATTCTTGAGCTGCAGTTTGTCGTTAATGGTATAGGGCTCGAACAGCCTCATCGGATCCACCTCCTTCCCGTTTTTCCGAGTGGATTATGTCAGGCCAGTCATTTGCATGAGATGAGCAATAAAGTCATATGTGTCCTGCTGTTTATATGCTGCGGCTATACCCATCTTGCGCCTTAAACGCTCATAAAGCTGACGCTGCTCGCTCCAATCTCCATTTCGGAGGTCCTCTGGGTCGATGTTCTCCTCTTCGAGCGCTCTCCTTAGGTCTTCGGCAGCCCGTGTGAGAGCGCTGTCACCTTCGGACAGATCGAACAAGTGATCGGTCTTCTTGCCTTCTCGACACGAGGCCCTAGGAATCAGGTGAAACGTGCCCAAGAACGTTATGCTCGATACGCTCGAAGGCTTTCTCGTCACTTCGATAAGCTCGGGGTAACCGTTGCCGTTAACCAGGGCGAGTCGCCCAACCTCTTCAGGGCGACTAATCACATAATATCGGCCTATACTGGTGCAACCTTCACCCACTTTCGTGACTTCCTTCCAGCCATCTTCCCACTCCATGAGGACAAACCTGTCGACCGTACAGTCATTCCGCGGGCGACTGGCAAAGGGCTGCCTGAGCAGCTCGCACTGGAGATGGTATGGAAGAGCTTCAAATGAGACCGAGGTCTTGGAAGCGTCGTCGAATTCGATCACGAGAGCCAACGGTTTTCCGTAAGACATTGTGCTCATTCTTTCCTCTTAAGGATGGATTTCAGTTCTTCAAAGGAATGGATGACCACGTCTGCTTTCGAGTCCCCCAGGTCTATGAATCCCTTATATTGGATGGTCCTGAATCCACGATCATGGGCAGGGTTGATGTCAGTCTCGGGCTTGTCACCGACCATTACAGCTTCATGAGGCGCAATACCTCGCTCAGCCAGCTCCTGCGCAAGGATGTCGTACAGGGTGCCGTCCTTCTTGGTCGATCCCTTATATCTGAGATCAAGGGTGTCTTTCTCAAGGTCGATCTTGCCCTGAGGCGTGACGAGCTGCTTGAAGTATCTTACGAGGCCTCTGGTCTTGAGAAAGCGGCAGACCGCGTCCGTGCCCACAGGACCGAGGGTTTTCTTCATTTCTGAAACAACCTGGAGCTCGATGCCACGATTCTGGAGGTATGCGAGAGTCTCTTCCAAGCCCTCGCCCATGAGGAGTAGCTCCTGCTCCTTTCGACTGAAAAGGTCAACAGCTTCCGGGTCATTGTCCAAGACAAAGCTGTATATCTCGTCGCGGTGTCCTTCTTTGATGAGACTGTATGTCCCGTATTTCTCTTTTAATATGCGGTAGTTCCGAATTTTGTCCTGGATGAGCTCCGGCCTCCCCAACTCCTTGTAGATATCTCCGAAAACAAGGGGATTTCTCAAACCACCCGGCTCCATGATGCACTGCCCATAGTCAAATCCGCACCACTTGACCTCCATAGCGTGGAACCCCACTTCACTGCCAAGGTCGCGTTTCGCGCTCATGTCTCCAAAGCTCCCGATCGATGGTCGTGAGATGCGAGGACCGGAATTCGGCGGAGATGCAAGCTGCCGGCCACTGCAGACTTTGCACCTCCTCGAGTTCCTAAGGCATAGGCGGTAGCCTGAACAGCTCCTCCAGGTTCTTACCGAGAATCATGTCGATCTGTTGCTCACTCAGCCCGGCCTGATCCCCAAGATCTTTCACTGCTTTTATGGCCCCTTCAGGGTCACCGACCCGGTGAGCGTAATCTGTGCCCACACACATCTGGCCCGGACCGATCCACTCCAGACAACATTTCATGGCAGGCAGATAGAATGAGGTTGTGTCCGGGTATACCTTCGTTTTGTACGTAATGTCCGGGGACTCCTTCAGGTCGATCCCCCATTCCTTGCCATACCCTTTGTACGAATCCTGCAATCTGCGAACGAAATAGGGGACCATTCCGCCAAGATGCCCGTGAACTATTCGCAAATTCGGATACTTGTCCATCACACCCTGAAAGATGAGACTCACGACCGCCATGCTCGTGTCGAGGGTGTAACCCCAAAGCTGATAAGGAATCTTTACCTTGTTCATGACATCAGCGGTAAGCGGCACCGCAGGATGCATCAACATCGGCAGCTCCCACTTGTTCGCCAATTCATAAATTCCGTGATACTTTTCAAGGAAGAGAGGATTCCCGTTAAGGTTGGAGAACATTTGGATGCCTTTGCACCCCATGTGGTAACACCGCTCAAGCTCTTTGCATGCCTCATCAGGGTCCTGGTAGGGAAGGCTTGCCAGGAAATAGAAACGGCCGGGATACTGGTCCATCGCCATCTTCAAGGCGTCATTGCACTTCTTAGCCCAGTAGATTCCGTTTTCTCTTTCCAATGATTCGGGTCCCGGAATGGTAACGCTCAAAATCTGAGTGTCCAACCCGCCGGCATCAAGGTCCTTTATCCTCTCCGTCAAGTCATAATGTCCGGCCCGGTCTATGTGGGCCACACACACGTCTTTGTAATAGCACCGATAGTGGGTACCGCCGTCGTGTCTCGCATAAGGCGTTTGGGTGGACCCTCTGGTCATCAGGTAATTGAGATACTCCTGAGGGTAATAATGATTGTGTGCATCAACGGTTCTTTGTCCCATGTTTCGATCCTCCTGGATGTTTCGACCGGCTGATGTTAGGCACGATAAGCGCTCTGAGCGTCTGTTCATGTGCCGAAGCTGCTCTCAACCGGATTAAAGATACGCTGGTACTTCAAACTTGATCCTTGAGGTTTCTGATATTTCTGCTTTGTAGTACAAATAGCTGTTTTTTCTCATAGCTCCATTCAATGTCTTGAGGAAATCCGAAAAGCCTCTCGATTTTGAGGCCGATCTCGCCCAGTTGACGCACCTGATCGTCTGAAATCGTCGGAGCACTCGTCAGCTCTGGATTGACGAAGGCTTCTTTGCGTCCGCGGCCTCTTTCCGCGTCGAAACAGACCATAAGCGTCTTTATGGCAATTTGTTTGGCCTTCAAGGCGAGGTCGGATTTGCTGACGAGGAAGAAATCATTCATGGACTTTCCCGAGACCACCGATTCACCAAGACCCCAGTTGGACTCGATGACCATCTCGTTCCGATTTCCGGTGATAGGGTTGGCAGTGAATAGGATACCCGCAGCTTCCGGGTTAACCATTCTCTGGATGATGGGTGCAATGAGCCCGCGCTTGTGGTCAATCCCTTTGTGAAAACGATTGAAAGTAGCTCGCAGCGTCCAGAGGGACGCCCAGCACATTTTCACGTGCTGAATAATATCCCCTTCATCTCGCAGGTAATGAAACGTGTCCATCATCCCGGGAAAGGAAGAGATGTCACTATCCTTGACCGCGACGGATGATCGCACTGCAACAAAGTCGTTCTCTGGGCTCATGAGTCGTCTGATTGATGCCACGAGCTCTGCTTCCATGTCCTTTGGAAGCGGGGCTGATACGATCAGAGAACGTATTTCCGATGTTTTGCTTTCCATTAACGGGAAATCGTCATAGTTAAACTGATCCACGAGGGCATCTATGTGGGGCTCTACGCAGTTGCATTCAATATGATAATCTAAAGATTCACTGAGAACGCAGAAGCCTGCTGGTACATTGAATCCGGCCTGGGTGAGCTCGCCGAGATTAGCGGCCTTCCCACCCGCCAACTGAAGGTCATGCCGTGTCATTTCCTCGAAGGGCTTGACAAATCTTGCCATTTGACACTCCGGATGGTTTGCGCGTGCCACTGATCTTCCCCTTGAAGTCCAGTCTTTGAGCTTCGTTCGATTCGTTGTCTGACTGGTGCCCGGATTGTGATCCGATTCCCACGGTTGGCGAGGATAGAAGCATTTAGCATGCCAAGATCGAGTTGAACGCCCCCAAAAACGTGATACACTGTAATAATGCTTGGTTAGGGATATGCTGTTGACGGGAGCAGTGGTCAGGGGAGTGGGGTCGGCCAGCGAGCCGACGCACGAAACTGGAACAATTTCTTTGCGAGCGCAGTGATGTTCGTTGGTTACGCTTGGTGGTCTGTTGATGTTTCGCGCGTTACCTTAATCTTCGGTTCCAATTTCGCGCGAGCCTCCACCACGCTTCATATACCGATATAGCGCCCCGCGCGATATCCTCAGAAGGCGTGCCGCATCGTGCTTGCCCCCTTCCGCGCGGCGAAGCGCTTCCAAGCACATCGACAGCCTGAATTCATCCGTCAGCTCATGGAGCGACCGTTCGGACGGGAAGGTTGTCGTGTAGCACCAC
>CAYZET010000062.1:8531-14864 GCA_964477215.1 uncultured Syntrophaceae bacterium
ATGGCCCGCGGTCCCACAACATCAATGCTCGTTCCAGCACGTTGCGAAGCTCGCGGATATTTCCAGGCCAATCGTGTCGCCGTAGCTGAGCAATATTGGCAGGATCCACTACCGGTACTTCGGTCAACTGGAGCTCCGCCGCAAGACGGCCCAAAAGGCCCTTGATCAGTAACGGGAGATCTTCTTTTCTCTCTCTGAGAGGCGGAACGTCGATAGTGAACACGTTGAGCCTATAATACAAGGCTGAGAGAAAATGACCTTTCTCAATCTCCTCAAGAAGGTTTCTGTGTGTCGCGGCCATAATGCGGGCGTTGACTCGTACGTGGTGCTCCCCGCCCACTCGGAGAAACAACTTCGTATCGAGGAACGTGAGCAACTTGGCCTGCAACGAGATAGGAAGCTCCCCGATCTCATTGAGCAACAGGGTGCCTCCTTCAGCTAGTTGCAGGAGGCCTTTTCTCACTCCTCGAGCACCTGTAAAGGCACCGGCCTCATGTCCGAAAAGCTCCGACTCTGCAAGCTCCTTGGCAATAGCCGCACAGTTGATAGAAAAATACGGCCCGCTGGCTCGCCTCGAATGGTCATGGATCCAGCGAGCCAAGTAGTCCTTTCCGCATCCGCTCTCTCCTATGAGTAAGACTATGCCGTCGGACGCCGCGGCTATCTTGGCTTCTTTGAGTGTCAGGCGCATAGACTGAGAAGGATAATCCATGTCGTCGGGCAACTCCGGAGGCGCTGACGCGAACTTTCGCTCGGTCATATTTCGCACGATGCCGCAAATTCCATAAATATTGCCATCAGTGTCTTTCAAGGGGACTCTGATACCGTGAAACGCTATGCGAGAACCTCTTACGGGAGTGGTGTATTCTTCTTCTACTGTTTCACCGGCAAGCACACGGAGATCCACTGCCTGGATCCGTTTCGCCGCTTCTTCGTTGTGGAGGTCTTCCGCTCGAAGCCCAATGATCTCTGACGCCTTGCGACCGTGGAGCTTCTCCATGGCAGGGTTGACCATTGTGTATCTCAGCGTGCGATCTTTTGTGAAGATTAAATCGGGAGCCGACTGAACAACCAGCCTGAAACGCTCTTCGGCTTCTTGGAGGGCTCGTCGAGCGCGGCTGTGCTCTTGAATTTCGTTCATCAACTGCTCATTTCTGGTAGCCAGCTCTGCTGTTCGTTCCGTGACGAGCCGCTCCAGCTCAGCTCGGCGCTTCTCGGTCAGCTTGAGCGCGGAAATGTCCCTCACCATTAATTCTGTGGCCTCAAACCCATAATAGGAAAGTGGTGCTGAAACCACTTCAGCCAGTATCGTAGCACCGTCATTCCGCAGCATCTGGAGCTCCCCAAGCGTGTCGGAGCTTGCATGATCCTGCGGCTGAGCGATCAGGCTATCGGCTGCTGAACGGTAATCAGGATGGACAAAATCAAAGATTCCTCTGCCAATGAGCTCATCTGGGCTCGCTACTCCTAGAGTCGCGGCCATAGCTCTGTTTGCAAAATACACGCGGCCCTCGACCACCACGCAAATTCCTACGGGAGCTAGATCAACGAGCTTCTTGTAGAAGGATTTGCCCTCCTTCAAGAACTGGAGCTCTCCCAATAATTGAGCCCGCGATGATTTCATCTCATTCATCTGATGACACCGTTCCATCGGTTGGTCTTGGCACTGTTTTCCGGCATTGTTGCGATCCTTCATGGAATTGACCTCCACGAGACCGGCATGTGCTTGCGAGGAGAGGCTTCGGAAGTTTTTTCGCGACCGGAGGCTAGCTTATCCGAGCAAGTCTGCGAAATCAAGAGAGGGGGACTCCCTATCCTCTGGCACGAGAGGTCTGGAGCGTTCACGATCCATGAACAGAAAGGTAAGCTTCAGACGGCGGTATTGCGGCTTCCCCGGAAAGAGCATTCTGTCGGCTCATGCGGGTTCGGAATGATCCCTATTATAAGCACCCTTCCTCCCACAGGAAAGTAAAGTTGCCGGGTTGTATATATTTGCTTACAAGAACGGCAAGTGCTGGGAACCGGTCTATATCGGTCAGACTGATGATTTTAGTTCCCGTCTTCCTTACCATGAACGCCCTGGTGAGGCGATCCAGAATGGAGCCACCCACACTCATGCGAAGGTTGTTCCGCTTGAAAAGTGCTGACCGCAGGCAGTGGAAGTCAGGCTTTGCAATTCTCCGAGAAGGCGATGCTGCAGGCCTTTCGCAGAGTCCTGGTCACTGACTGAAGTAGCCGGTAGCTGGCGATCGGCAACACAGGAAAGGAGAGCAGCGCTGTGGTTCTTGTGAAAAAATTATATCACGACACGGGCTGGGGCGCACTCGATTCAACGTGGCCTGGTTGCTAACAAGGGGGATTCTCTGTCAAGAAGAACGATCATGCCAAGTGCAAAGACGCCCCGGGTCGTTGAACGCAAAGCTTGGGAACACGTGCTGAGGTGATCATGAGAGGTTATACCGCTGTAATAGAAAGATGCACTGATACAGGGCTTTGCGTCGGCTATGTGCCGGGGTTCCCCGGGGCTCACTTCCAAGGCGCAACTCTTGACGAATTGCAACGAAATCTCCGGGAGGTAATCGAAATGCTCTTGGAGGAGGGAGAGCCCCGTCTGGAGGCCGAGCTCGTAGGAATCCAACAGGTGGTGGTGCCCTAGCATGGGCACGGTACCGGTTCTCAATGCGCGAGAAGTCATCGCGCTGCTCGAAGCGATCGGCTTTCGAGAGGTTCGTCAACGTGGCTCTCACAAGCAGTTCCGACACGAGGATGGCCGTGCCACTACTGTTCCTGTGCATAGTGGCCGTGACGTGTCGCCGCTGCTGCATCGGTCATCAGCCAGTTTCTCCCGCTGGATACAATGAAGTCGTGGGCAAAAGAGGCGACGGGCCCGCTGGAGAAAACTGACCTCAAGATCGGATTCATTCCCATCACATGCGGGACACCCATTGTCATGGCTGATCCCATGAAGTTTTACGAAAAACATGGCCTCAAGGGCACTCAGGTGGTGAAGGCAGCGGGATGGGCTATGATCAGGGATTGGGCAGTGTCCAAGCAAGTGGACTGCGCTCACATGCTATCTCCCATGCCCATTGCGCTGACCATGGGGGCTGGCTCCACCGCCACTCCGTTTTTCATGCCACCAGTGGAAAACGTCAACGGCCAGGCAATCACGCTCCATCTGAAACACAAGAGCGTAAGAGGGCCACAAGACATGAAGGCGTTCACGTTCTGCGTTCCCTTCGACTATTCGATGCACAACACGCTGCTGCGGTACTACCTTGCCGAGGGGGGAGTCGATCCGGACAAAGAAGTGAAGATTCGCGTGGTTCGTCCCCCTGAGATGGTAGCCAACCTCAAGGCCCAGAATGTCGATGGATACCTGGCACCAGATCCGTTCAACCAACGTGCTGTATACGAAAAAGTTGGCTTTATTTTCTAGCCTACAAAGGAACTGTGGCCCGGCCACCCTTGCTGTGCGTTCGCGTGCTCGAAAGAGTTCGCCAGCCAGATGCCTAACACGTTTAAGGCGGTGTTCAAGTCCATTATCGACGCGACCATGTATGCACATAAGGCGAAAAACAGGAAAGAAATTGCCAAAGCTTTGGCACCGCGTAGCTTCCTCAATCAACCAGAAGAGGTTATCGAACAGGTGCTGACCGGTTCGTATCCGGACGGACTCTGAAGCACCAAGAACGAACCGGACCGAATTGATTTCGATCCCTTCCCCTGGCATTCCATGGCGGTATGAATTCTGACGCAGAATTCAGCAAGAATTAGTGGTCATGTGGATGCAAACCGGTATCACGATCTTTATGGTGACCCATGACGTGGACGAAGCGATCCTCTTGTCCGACCGGATCCTGCTCATGAGCCCCGGACCCGAGGCAAAGATCATGGAGGAGGTTCAGGTTGCCATCCCCAGGCCGCGGGAACGGACTACGATTATTGAACATCCCTCGTATTACGAGATTCGGAATCGGATCATCCGCTTCCTGTCGCGAAGGAATCAGGAAGAGGAAGGCTGCTCCGTACAGTTGGTAGCGTGATCCTTGAAACAAAGAGATCTTGAGCTGCCCCCATCAAACGTGTTCGTCGAATATCCGGCCCAACGGCCGCACTTCGGCAGGCGATACGTGAATCGCGGCGTTAGCAGAGCCGGTGTACTCGACGATGCCTCCGGATGTGCGTTGAGGCCCTCCACTACGTTGCGCTGCCTGGGTGCCGAGTCAAGGCATCGAGGACGTCAACATCAAAAAACAAGACCTGACCCCACGGCGTGGACCAACGCTGCAGCCGCTTGCCCCGGGTCGGTTGCTCCAACCACGGCTGACACGACGGCAACAGCATCGGCACCGGCCTCGATGACTGCCGGCGCGTTTTCCGGTGTGATCGACCCAATAGCGACTATTGGAAGTGTGGTAGCCTCTCGGGCCCGCCGCAGGCCTGCCAGTCCCCAGGGAGGGGCGGTATCGAGCTTGGTAGTAGTCGCAAAGATAGGTCCCACGCCGAGGTAATCCGCGTACGAGCAGTCGGGACTCCTCAGGTCATCGAGAGTCTTGATGGAAAGCCCGATGATCCTGTCCGGTCCCAGGATTCGCCGGGCAACGGCAACAGGCATGTCGTCCGGCCCGAGATGCACGCCGTCTGCTTCAAGTGCCTGCGCCAAGTCGACGCGATCGTTGACGATGAATGTCACTCCCGCCTGCCGGAGAAAGTCCCGGATGCGCATCCCTTCCTCATAAAAGGCTCTGGTTTGCAGCTCCTTTTCGCGGAGCTGCACCACGCTCACCCCCGCTGCAACCGCGGCTTCGACAATTTCGCGCGTGGTGCGACCGCGGGCCAGGCGTCTATCGGTCACGAGATGCACTTTACATGATCGTATCGCCCGCTGTTTCATGACGACCGTCAGAGGAGGTCCGAGAGAATCTGAGCCACCTTACGGCCGCTCATGAGCATTCCGCCGAATATCGGTCCCATTCTCGGTCCTCCGAATATCGCGTTACAACACATGCCGCACGCGTACACGCCAGGAAAAAACTCTTTGGTATTTTCGACGATGGTGCGTTCGCCCGCATCCGCGTCCATGGACCCCTCTCCCATGATCTTGCCAGATGGAGTGAGGAGATTCATGCCACTTTTCCGCTGAATGATACCCGCTATCTCCGCAGCATGTCCAGTTGCGTCCACCACAAACTTGCTGCGAATGGTTATGGGGTCCACATGGAGACCACCCATTTCCACGGCGGTCCAGTTGATCACCAGGCCGGTCACGCGACCGCCGATGAGCATCACATCTTCCGCGCTCATGAGGTTGAACACTTGCGCCCCAGCCTTGACCGCCTTGGAGCACAAGGTGGAAACCGCCTCAATTGAATCCGCGCAATAGTACCCGGGCTCGAACAGCTCAGTGGACACCCCGAATTCGTCCAGGATCTCCTTTCCTTCTTCCTGAACCACAATCTCGTTGAACATGATTCCGCCGCCCCACATGCCACCACCTATTGAGAGCTTGCGTTCGAGCAGGATGACGTTTTTCCCGGCCTTGGCGAGGTAATACGCAGCAGCGAGACCGGAAGGTCCTCCGCCGACAATCGCAACGTCGGATTCAAGGCAACGAGTGAGCTTGTCGCAATATCGTTTGATAATCGCCTGTGAAATCTTGATCTCGTCCAACCTCATTTCTTCCTCCTCTGAATGAACATTTTCCCAAACGTCTGATCCTCTCCACAATTGAGCCCAGGACAGCCGCACGCGACCTCCGGGAGACGGACCCTCTTCAGATAGCATCATTCGTGGAAACGCTGCAACAGTTTGGAAGCAGCAGAACGCCAAAAGGAATGGTTGCCACAACCATGGCCGTCGTCGGTCCGAGCGAAAAACATCATAGCAATCTCTGAAAACAGCGGGGCCCTCACGCAGACGCCCGGCCACAAAAAAGACTCATTCGAATGACCTCATCTGACAGATGTGGGCGCGATGTTTTGGGGGGAACCGATCCCGTAAGGAAAAGGACAAGGGGGCGAGAGGAAGAAGACTCCCTGAGGACCGAACATTGGGAGACGTGGATTGCGTTGTCTGCGGAGCAGGCTCAATCCCGCAGTCCGTAGGATGGCCCCACTACTCCACAAACTGGAGAGGCTGCTCACAGAGGTTGCGAATGTACAGGATATCCTCAAAAAGGTATGTGAACGGTCCCTGCCTCGCCGCAATCTGGATTGCGACGCTCGGGATTGTGAGGGTCTTCATGATAGCAGGCCATAGTCAAGACGTCCTCGTGGACTATATGCCTGATGATGCGTTTTACTATCTCGTGGCTGCAAAGAACTTTGCTGC
>CAYZET010000062.1:14874-17224 GCA_964477215.1 uncultured Syntrophaceae bacterium
TTTCATTTGCTCTACGGTTATCTCCTTGCATTAGCCTATTACCTGTGGGGATCCGCCTCGCTGCAGGCGTTGTTTCTCATATTTGGGGGCACAGGCGTTGTTCTCGTCAGTTCTGCAGCCTATTGGGTGGTTCGAGCTTCCACTGCCGATGACGAATTACTTGGCGGGACTGGTGCGGTTTTTGTGTTTACCTCAACAATTGCCTTGGTGCAGCCCACCCTGCTCATGGAGAGTTGCTTCGTCATTTTTTTTGGCTCACTATTGCTGTTCTTGACATCCAATGCGGCCACCTTGAACCGACAAACGGGAAGGTCATTTCGGATTCTGTCTTTTTTGACTGGGCTCCTCGGCACACTGTCTCGGTCGGACTTCGCAATTCTGCCAGTGGCGTTATTGGGGTTTTATCAGATCGTCCATCTTTTCAAGCGCGATTACCGAGGGCCGTTGGTGGTTGTCTTCCTGGCCGCGATGGGATCTTTGGTCGGCCTCCTCATCGTGTCTTGTCATTGCTACATTGTTAGCGGCAACCTGTGTCAGGCCAGTGTAGTTGTAAAGAACCACTGGGGGCAGATACATGGTTATGACCTGAGACAGCCCATCCACTTAGTGGGGAGATTGGCGCTAATCTGGCCACTCTCCGCTCGAATTACTGGTGTAGTCGCCCTATTGGCCTTCGCGATCATCCGTTTACTCGGCCTGTATCGTCCGAGTCAACGGGAAATACTAGGACAAGGCCTTCTGGTCATTGGCTGCGCTGCGTGCATAGGGGCGTACCTGTTGCTGTATGCGCGCAATAGCGGGGCGCTAAGTATCTGGTATATCGGGGTATTCGTTCCGCTGGTTGGCTTCATCGCCAATGTCACTTTTCAGTCGGTGGCTAGTAGCTCCTTGAGATTACTTATCTTTACCGGGGTGATGGTGCTGTCGGTTGCCAATTTGACGGCAAGTGTAGAGCCTATTGCGCCCTACCACGCGGCAATGCGCGAGGCCGGTGTCTTTCTGAAGGCCCATCCGCATATTCGGCCGGTAGCTTCCTGGAATGCGGGAATAATAGGATTCTTTGCGGAGAGATCGGTGACCAACTTGGACGGGCTTATGAATGATTCAGTTATACCATATGTGCTCAAGAATCAGGTGGCGGAGTATCTGGAACATAACGGGATAGAGTTCGTCAGTGACTTTTCTGACATGATTTCAAACCCGCTTCTTGCAGAAAGAGGCGGCTACCCGGGCGGAACACTTGCTCGAAGACTGATTCATGAGTGCTTTCTATCAGAGGATCGACCGGAGCTAAGGTGGCACAACAGCCGCATCTCCTTGTTTCGAGTGTCCGGACTGCGAGGGAAATTATGAAGTCTCTCCCCGAGGTGGCAGTGAAGACCAGCAACACATCGACTCCTTGGGTGCATAGACAATTCAGGAGATTTTACGCGTACCGAATCCTCGATTTTTGTCGGGCTATTTCCGCTTCGATCCAATCTATGCAAACATCAGCGCCGTTGGGCCATTGGACCCCACCGAACTTGCGGTCTATCGTGACCTGGTGGAACAATGATTTATCTTCGAGAGGCTGGAAAACGCTCCTCTTCAACAGGGGCTTCACATCAATGACGGCTATTTCACCGTCATCAAACGTAAGCTCCAATCGGTAATCGTCTCTAGGCATAACCCGGACTATCTCTCTCATAGTGAACTCCATCGATTCGAGGTGGCTCATGGCGAATTAGTGATCTCGTCCCACAGTTTCAGTAAGCTTTTCTCGTGGGTTTGTATCCATTTTAGCAGTTTTTTCATCTGCTTCGGTGGAAGTCCACCGCTCTCGATCCCTAGGGTCTCAATAAAGATTTTCACCTTCTCGCCCTGATACCATCCGTGAACATGGGGATTACCGTGTTCGGAACTCTTGATGCTGATCTCTATGCCATCAACCTCACCAACCTTCGGACTCATATCTCCTCTACGTTAAGACAGGCTTCCATGAGATCCTGTTCGAGCCGTTCAGTGCTTGACCAAGACAATACACGTAAATCGAACACTCTACAACGGTTGAAGATGTATCGGAGCACTCTGGCTGTCCGTCTCCTTCCCTGGCCCACCGACTTGGACGATTCTCCTGATTCTTCGAGCGGATAAGCGCTTGCAACATTCCATGAATATCTGCTCACAACGAGTGAGCAAATCAACACGGGGGATCGCAGGAACAGGCTGATATGATCGCCGTAATGGTTCTTGCAAAGACTCGCCTCTGACTCCTTTGCCCCCACTATCCAAATCGTGCTCACCGTGAAGCACGGGATACCGATTTGCTCGGAGGTGGGCATAGCCAATGGCTTTCAGTCGATTGGATTGC
>CAYZET010000063.1:0-17198 GCA_964477215.1 uncultured Syntrophaceae bacterium
ACAATCTCACCCTCACCCTCCTCGGTGTGGGACTGCTCTGGTTCGGCTGGTTCGGCTTCAATGCAGGCAGCCAGTTGGCAGCGGATGGAGTTGCAGCCAACGCGTTCGTCGTGACTCATGTGGCTGCTGCTTCGGGCGCGCTCTCCTGGGTAGTCGCGGAGTGGATACTCAAGCGCAAGCCGACGACCCTCGGCCTTGCCTCCGGCGCCATAGCAGGCCTCGGATCCATAACCCCGGCCTCAGGCTACGTGGGCCTCGGCAGTGCCATCATCATAGGAACGGTTGCCGGAGTAATCTGCTACATGGCCGTGCTCGCCAAAGACCGTTTGGGATATGACGACTCGCTCGACGTCGTGGGTATTCATGGCGTTGGCGGCGTGTGGGGCACGCTGGCAACAGGATTGTTTGCTTCGACACTGATCAACGAAGCGGGAAAGGACGGGCTCTTCTTTGGCAATCCTGCTCAGTTCGGAATACAACTCGTCGGGGTTCTCGCTACAATTGGATACTGTCTGGTCGTGACTCTGATCATCCTATTCATGATCAATGCTATTATGGGGCTTCGGGTTGCCAAAGAGGAAGAAGAGCTCGGCGTGGACACTTCTGCTCATGGTGAGGTGGGGTACAGCCTGGAACACTAGCCACGGCGATGCGCACTGGGGTCAGGTCTTGTCTCTTGACGAATCTATGGTGACGATGGTCTGTGAATAGGCCACTGGCCTTGTCTAGACCGAGGAGGCGAGTTCAAGAGGCGACGGGAAGATCAAGAAACAAGGCCTGACCCCATCTGTGACCCCATCTGTTGGACGCGAATCAGTCTGCCTGCTTCCGCAGGAATGTGGGAATATCCAGATCCTCATCGTGATCCAGGTCATACTGGTCCACCACGTTGAGGTGCCTGCTGTTCTTTTCCCTCTTGCTTCGACGGATAAACGCGGGGATGTGCATATCGTGCGGCTCGGGTGGCACCACGGTGCGAGCCATGGGTTTTTCGCTCCTGGCCTGTTCCGGGCACTCGATAGGGGGACGTCGTACAGTTACCGGCTGTTCCGAGGGTCTGGAAAAGCCGAGCTCGTCGCTCCTGCCAAACCCGGTTGCAATGACCGTGACGTTCACCGCGTCGCCCATTTCCTCGTCAATGACCGCACCGAAGATGATGTTCGCGTCCTCGTGAGCCTCATTCTGAATGATAGAAACCGCATCGTTGATCTCAGCAAGGGACATATTCGACGAGCCGGTAACGTTTATCAACACCCCTCGGGCCCCTGCCATAGAGATGTCCTCCAGCAACGGGCTGTTCACCGCCATGCGCGTGGCCTCCTCGACGCGGCCTTCGCCAATGGCCGACCCTGTTCCCATAAGCGCAACGCCCTTTTCCTTCATAATGGTCTTCACATCGGCAAAGTCGAGATTTATCAGGCCGTTGACAGTCACGAGGTCCGATATCCCCCGCACGCCCTGGAGGAGCACGTCATCCGCTTTCCGAAATGCATCCAGAAACGAGATGTCCTTTTTCAGGGAGAGGAGCTTCTGATTGGGAATAATGATGAGCGTGTCCACCTCGCGGCGGAGAGCGTCAATGCCCTCTTCGGCCTGCCGCATCCTGCGCTTGCCCTCGAAAAGGAATGGCTTGGTCACGACCGCTACCGTGAGTGCCCCGATTTCCTGACGAGCGACGCGAGCAATGATAGGCGCTGCTCCTGTGCCGGTCCCACCACCGAGCCCCGCGGTAATGAAGACCATGTCAGAGCCTTCTAGAGCCTGTTTCATGGTCTCGTAATCCTCGTTGGCGGCAATCCTGCCTATCTCGGGGTCCGCTCCGGCTCCCAAACCCTTAGTATGCTGAGCGCCTATCTGGATTTTTACTTGAGCGAGCGTATGCTGGAGCGATTGTGCGTCGGTGTTGGCCGCAACAAATTCCACGCCACCGAGACCGGCGCGAATCATATTGTTGACCGCGTTGCCCCCACCGCCCCCGACTCCGACCACTCTGATGACAGCATTGCGATTGGAATCTATTTCAAAATCCAGCATGTCTGGGAACCTCCTAACTTAAATCCAACGTAATCTTCTAGTAAAACCCCAGAAGTCCCTCCATGGACTTGGATATATTGCACAATTGTTGGAGAATCGCAACCGTAAAGATATCATAAGACTAAAAAGCTTCCGCGAACCATTGCTTCATCCTTCCCACCACCCTGTCGAAGGTACCGCCGTCCGTATACGGTGCCACTGTTTGCGATCCCCGACAGCGCGCTCCCCAGAGGACCAGGCCCACGCCCGTTGCATACACCGGTGAGCTCACCACATCGACAAGGCCGCTGATACCGATGGGATATCCCAGGCGAACCGGCATGTCGAAGAGCTGTTCGGCCAGCTCGCACACACCTTCTACGGCTACGCTGCCGCCTGTGAGAACGATTCCCGATGCTACGGACTGCAGCAGGTTGTACTTCTCCAGTTCTCTGCGGACCAGTCTGAGGATTTCTTCCAGACGGGGCTCGGTGATGTCTGCCAGGACGGCCCTCGAGAGGATCCTGGGAAGCCTTCCCCCCACTCCAGGAACCTCAATGGTCTCATCCTTGTTGACGAGAGATCCCAACGCGCAGCCGAACCGCCTCTTGATCTTTTCCGCCTCCGCCATGGGAGTTCTCAAGCCCACTGCAATGTCGTTGGTCAGTTGGTCGCCACCGACGGGAATCACTGCCGTGTACTGAATCGCGCCTTCGCAGAAGACTGCGATGTCCGTTGTGCCGCCTCCGATGTCCACGAGGGCCACACCCAGCTCTTTCTCGTCTGGAGAGAGCACAGCTTCTGCCGCTGCCATTTGTTGCAGTACCAGATCCTGGACTCGCAGACCGCTGCGGTTTGCGCATCGGATGATGTTTTGAGCGGCGGAGACAGCGCCAGTGACAATGTGCACCTTTGCTTCGAGGCGTACGCCTGCCATGCCGACCGGCTCTTTGATCCCCTCCTGCTCGTCCACCATGAATTCCTGAGGGAGCACGTGGATCACTTCTCGATCCATGGGCATGGCTACGGCTCTGGCCGCGTCGATGACTCGAGAAACGTCTACCGGCGTGACCTCTCTGTTCTTGATTGCAATGACCCCATGCGAGTTGATCCCGCGAATGTGTCCGCCAGAGATGCCGGCGTACACGGTTTCAGCGCGAGATCCGGCCATCAGCTCGGCGTCTTCAACCGCCTTCTTGATGCTGGCGACCGTATGGTCGATGTTTACGACGACTCCCCGCCGCAATCCCCGCGACGGAGCAGTGCCCAGTCCGATGATGTCGACCATGCCGTCCGCGTTGACTTCTCCGATAATCGTGCAGATTTTTGTCGTCCCCACGTCGAGACCCAGGACGGTGTTATCGCTTCGAGACATGTTTCTACCCCTGGTGGCTTGACTTATCCGATGATCGGACCAAGGCGCGATCCTCGAAATCCAAATTGATGATTCGGGCGCTATTCCATTGCCCTCTTCGTGTAAGAAATCGTTTTAGGCGGTCGTACCGCTGGAGCTTCTCCTCGAAGTCGTTCTTGCCCAGGATGAGGATCCGACCCTCCCGAGTCTGGAGCACGAGGCCTTCCTCCAGTTTCATGCGGACCTCCGAAATCTCGGACAGATCGAGGCCGGACTTGCTCCGCTCCACGACGTCGAAGAGACCGAGCCCCAGCCGTATCATTTCCCGAATTTCAGGGCCGCGTCTCTCCAGGTCGGCCCCTGTGACTCCCGTGAACAATGGGTATTCGACGGAATCGCCCGGCAGCAAACGCGAGAAGAATTCGGCCTGCTCATCCACGTAATAGAGTTTTTCCGCGGAGAGAATGGCTCTGGGAGTCCTCTCCTCTATTTCCACTATGAGTTGGCCGGGAAACTTTCTATATACCACCGCGGAACGAACCCAGGGATGGCGCTTGAGACGTTCCGCTACTGCGGCCAGATTGATAGTGAGAAGATTTGTTCCTGCTTCAATCTCCGACGCCTCGATGATCTCGGCCCTCGACAGCCGCCGGTTTCCGGTAACCTCGACTTCCTGAAGGTTGAAATAGGGCATATGCAGGAAAAACAGGTACACGAGCAGGAGTGTAAGGACCGCGTCAATGGAGATTCCCAGAGCGAGCATGGACTTGAGAATCACGTGGTTTCGCTTGCGCTTCTCAACCACATGATCCCGGTCCTGCGGAATCCTCCCATTCTGAATCGAGCGTGGCGTGTGGTTGAGGGTCATGTGTCTTCGGCTCCGAAAAGACGTATTTCGAGCTCCAAGTCGATGTTTTCTTCTGCTTTCACCCTGGACCGGATCAAATCGATCAGGCGCACCACATCGGAAGCCGATGCGTTCCCCCTGTTGATGATGAAATTGGCGTGCACATCCGATACCACGGCATCTCCGATTGACACTCCCTTCAGGCCCAGAGCATCGACAATGGCCCCTGCAGGCTTGTCGAGGGACGGATTCTTGAAAACGCAGCCCGCGCTAGCAGCAGCCCACGGTTGAGTGGACCGGCGACGGGATTTGGCTGCAGCAATTCGGGCTGCTATTTCGTCGCGATCGCCGGGGCTCAGTTGGAGAGCTCCTTCTACTACAACTGTTCCTCTGGGGATTTCCATGTGTCTGTACCAGTAGCGCAATTCCCCTCGTTTCAGGACGAGTTGCTCTCCTGACTCGTTCATTACCGTTACGGAAGTCAGGAGATCGCCTATGCACGCTCCGCCTGCTCCCGCGTTCGATACTATCGCGCCACCGAAGGATCCCGGTATGCCCCAGAGGGGCTCGAGACCTTCCCACCCGAGGCTCGACGCTCGGCTCACAAGTGTTTGGAGGCTCGCCCCGGCGGCTGCCCTGACAGTGGCACGGCCGGATCCGTTCGAGTGGATCTCCCATGTCTTCAAGCCGTTGGTCCGTATGACCAGTCCTCTGTATCCATCATCATGGAAGAGCACGTTTGTGCCGGCTCCCAGGACGAGATGAGAAATACCGTTGTCCTGGACGAAGCGGAGGATCTGTGCAACCTCCATGGCATTCCGAACATCCGCAACGGCGTCAGCCGGTCCACCTATCCTGAAAGAGGAAAGCGTGCGCAACGGTACATTCCTGCGAATGCAGCGACCGAGCAATCTCTCGAGCTCCAAAATGCAACCAGGAGCCAACTTCACGGTCGCGAGGCCTCCCTTCTGCGTAAAGCTTCAAGAATTTCAGGTCCCATAGAAGTCACATCCCCTGCTCCCAGGGTTATCAGGATGTCGCCCGGATCCAAATCGGCCGCCACCTCCTCTGCAATGAGCTCCCGCTCCCGAAGCAGACGTGCCGTCTTGTGACCTCTGCTGCGCAAGCCCTCGCAGAGCGCCGAGGATGTGACACCTTCGATGGGTTTCTCGCTGGCCGGATAGATCTCCATGAGGTACAGGAGGTCCGCGTCATTGAAGGACGTGAGGAATTCCTCGAATAGGGCCTTTGTCCTCGTGTATCGGTGCGGCTGGAAGAGAACGGCTATTCGCTTCTGAGCGATTTGTCCTGCTGCAGCCAGCACTGCTCGAATCTCCGTGGGGTGGTGTCCGTAGTCGTCTATTACAGTCACACCATTGGCCTTTCCGCGCAGAGTGAACCGGCGTTGAACCCCCTGGAATGAATCCAGGGCTTTCCTGGATACCTCGAAGGGAACGTCAAACACGTCTGCAACCGCGACCGCTGCCAGCGCATCGACAGCGTTGTGCGCGCCAGGCATAGGAAGGCGGATCTCTCCGAGACGCTCCTCCCCCTTGTCCACGGCAAACCTCGTCACTCCTCCCTCGAAGCGAGGTTTGACGCATCGGAACATGGCCTGAGAGGAAAGGCCGTACGTGATGAATCGTTTCTTCATAAACGGAATGATGTTCTGCACGTTCGGGTCATCGAGACAGAGGACTGCATACCCGTAGAAAGGTATCCGGTTGATAAATTCGAGGAAAGCTTCGCTGATCTCCTCCATGGATGAATAGCAGTCCATATGCTCCAAATCGAGGTTCGTGACCACCGCGATGGTGGGGAACAGTCGCAGGAAAGATCGGTCCGACTCGTCTGCCTCCGCCACCAGCAAGTCGCCTTCGCCGAGCTTGGCTCCTCCGCCCAGGTGGTCGAGCTTCCCGCCGATCACCACGGTCGGGTCGAGCTGCGCCGCCGAGAGAATGGCCGCGATCATGGAAGTGGTCGTGGTTTTCCCGTGCATCCCCGCGACCGCTATCGAGGTCTGCATCCTCATCAGTTCTGCCAGCATCTCGGCCCGGGGGATCACAGGTATGTGGCGGTCGCGCGCCTCGAGTATTTCCGGATTGTCCGGGGAAACAGCGGAAGATGCGACCACCACGTCCGCCTTCTCCAGGTGCGTCCTGCTGTGTCCGATCCAGATTCGTGCCCCCATGTCGCGAAGCCGTCCGGTCGTACCCGACTCCCGAAGATCGGAACCGCTCACCCGAAAACCCAGAGCGATCAGTATCTCCGCGATGCCGCTCATGCCCACTCCGCCTATCCCGACGAAGTGGACATCCTTGACTCGCTTGAAAAGAGTTCCAATCACCGGCTACCCCTCCCTCCGGAAAGAATATCCCGGGCTATGGTACGAGCAGCTTCGGGGCGGCCAAGCCTAAGCGCGTTTCTCGCCATGGTGCTCAGAATGGACGGATTTTCGGCCACGTCAACTATCTCTTTGACAAGAGCGCCGTTCTTGAGCGATGAATCCGGGACGATTCTGACCGCATGGGCCCTCTTGAGGGCCATCGCGTTGCGGGTCTGATGATCGCCTATCGCGTACGGATACGGGACCACAATTGCCGGCTTACCGAGCGCAGTGAGCTCTGCAAGGGTTGCGGCACCGCTGCGGCATACAACCAGGTCGGCCCAGAGGTACGCTGACTTCATATCATGAATGAATTCGCGGACATCAGAGCAAATGCCGGCCTGGTCGTACGCTGCCTTCACTGCGTCCACCTCGTCCACGCCGGTTTGGTGAAGCACTCGGACACGCGGCCCCAATGCGCGGAGGGCATCGAGGTTCTCTATCATTGAGATGTTTATATTACGGGCCCCTCTCGAGCCGCCGAACACCAGGAGATTGAACGTCTCATGCTCTTCCATGGTCTGCTGAGCCTCCAGGAGATCAGCACGGACCGGATTGCCGGTAACAAGGGTTTTCTTCGAGGGGGGAGGCGGGACCGTGTCCTCCCAACCGACGTAGACCCTTCCAACAAACTTGCTCAGAATTCTGTTGGTCGTGCCCATCACGGAGTTCTGTTCCTGAATGCCTGTGGGAACGCCCGTGAGCACTGCAGCGGCCACAGTTGGCCCCGAGGCGTACCCTCCCACGCCGAGCACGTAGTCCGGACGAAACTCTCTGAGAATAGTGACCGATTCGAGCAACCCTTTCGGCAGCTCCCACAGGGCTGCCACGGTGTTGAGCAGACCGGTTCTGCGCATTGCGCGGGCTGTGATGAACCGAATCCGATAGCCGGTGTCAGGGATGATACGCGCTTCAATTCCCCGTCGAGTGCCCACGAAGAGAATCTCCGATCCGGGCTCCTCTGCCTTGACCGCTTCCGCAATGGCCAGGGCCGGAAAGAGATGCCCGCCTGTTCCTCCACCAGCGATCAGGAGCTTCATTGCTTGACCTCCTCGACAGGGCTCAGGGTGGATCTCGCAATGGCCATGAGTATTCCGAGGCCGGCCAAATTCATCACCAATGAAGTTCCCCCCAACGAGATGAGCGGTAAGGGGAGGCCCTTCGTGGGGAGCAATCCCATGGCAACGGCCATGTTGAGGATGGCCTGGAGACCTATAAGCACAGTAACGCCGAACGCGACGAATCGAAGGAACGGATCCGTGCTCTTGATGGACACGACGAGCCCGCGACAGATCACGAGGTAAAAGAGGAGGATGAGGATAAACACCCCGATGAATCCGATTTCTTCTCCAATAACAGCGAAAATGAAGTCCGTGTGCGGCTGGGGCAAGAATCCCAGCTTCTGCATGCCTTTTCCCACACCTGCCCCAGACAGGCCTCCACACCCGAACGCCACCAGGCTTTGGATGATATGAAATCCTGAGTTGAGAGGATCACCCCAAGGGTCCATGAAGCCCCGAAGCCTCTCCAGTCTGTACCTGGCATCCAGGGCCACATAGATGAAGAAGGGCAAGCACAGAACAGCGCATCCAACTAAATGTTGCAGGCGGACACCGGCCACAAACATCATCAGAAAACCAACAGCGGTCACGATAACGGCTGTTCCAAAATCGGGCTCAAGAAGAATGAGAAAGACCACCAGCCCTATGATCAGCACGTACGGGAGGAAACCAACGGCAAAGTCCTTGATTCCTTCCCCTTTCTTGGCCAGGGATTTTGCGAAAAAGAAAATGAGGCAGTACTTGATGACCTCCGAAGGCTGAAGGAAGAATCCGAAAGGCAAACGGATCCACCGATGAGATCCTCCCATTTCCGCACCGATTCCTGGAACGAATACCAGGAGCAAGAGCAGCAGCCCCAGGAGCATCAAGTAGTTGGCCGCCCGTTTCCAGATCAACGGATTCACCATGGAGCACAGGTACATGGCGACCAGTCCGATGACGATTGCCAATCCCTGTTTCTTGGCATAGTAGAAGCCGTCGCCGAACTTGCCAAAGGCTATGATATAACTAGCGGACGTCACCATCACGATCCCGACTGCGACGATCAGGACCGTGATCGCAAGGAGAAACGGGTCCGGCCCCAAGCGTGTCTTGGGAACCGAAACGTCGGGTGACTGGGCGTGAGATACCATCAGCAGCCTCGGAAGCACCACTCTTGCTGTACCGGCGAAGAGGCCGCAATCAGAGCCATTCTGGAGCGTCGTCTCTGCGCAGAACCTCGAGCGCTCTCATAAGCGATCGCGCCGGGAAACCTTCCAGGAAGGAGGCTGGGCAAATGGGAGGCTCGGCCCAGTGCACCACGGTCTTCGGATGACCGCAAACGATCCTTGCTCCCGCGTGGGCAGAAGCGCACAAGCGTTTTCCACCCTTCTGCAGAAAACCGGTGCTCCCCACGAAACTTCCACCGAAATTGCGTAATATGCATGGCTCGCCTCGGACTCATGCGGAAAACCCCCTGAAATCGTCACCGCAATTTCAGGGTGCTCACCGCGATGAGGGCAAAGATAATGGAGATGATCCAGAACCGAACAATGACCTTTGGCTCCGGCCATCCCTTGAGCTCGAAATGGTGGTGTATAGGCGCCATGTTGAAGATCCGTTTTCCGGTTGCCTTGAAGGAGGCTACCTGAAGAATGACGGAAACCGCCTCGATAACGAACACACCACCCGCTATGGCAAGGACGATCTCATGCTTGGTCACGACCGCCACAGCGCCCAGCAGACCCCCCAGCGACAGCGAACCTACATCTCCCATAAAAATCTCGGCAGGATAAGCATTGTACCACAAGAACCCCATACCAGCGCCGAGCATCGCTCCGCATACGACGCACAATTCACCGGACCCCGGAACGTACGCCACCTGCAGATAGTTGGACAGCTTCAAGTGCCCTGCTATGTAAGCAAAGACCAGATACGTGGCCGCGCATACCATCACCGGTCCTATTGCGAGGCCGTCAAGCCCGTCAGTCAGATTCACGGCATTGGATGCTCCGGCTATGACCAGCGCCGCAAAAGGGATGTAAAAGATACCGAGCTCGGGATTCAAATTCTTGAAAAACGGGAACGCCAGAGTGGTGTTGAATACCGGGTCCAGCCACAAGTAGAGACCCACCAGACCGCCGATCGACAACTGAAGCCCCAGTTTTTGCTTTCCTGTCAACCCCTTGTGACTTCGCCGCACTATCTTGAGATAATCGTCGGAAAATCCGATGATGCCATACCCCAGCACTACTCCAAGAACGAGCCAGAAATACGGATTGTCGAGACGGGTCCACAAGAGGCACGAGATGGTCATGGCGAACAACATGAGCACCCCACCCATGGTGGGAGTCCCCTTCTTCTCCAGGTGGGATTGGGGACCGTCATGCCGAATCATCTGACCGATCTGAAACGCACGGAGATAATCGATGAGCGGCCGTCCGAGAAGGAAGCTGATCATCAAGGCCGTCAACGTAGCCATAATGGTCCTGAACGTGATGTACTTGAATACGTTGAACAGGATGAAGTCAGTGCCTAGCGGAAAGAGTAGGTGATAGAGCATGAATCAGATTCCCCTCGCAATCCTGTCAGCCAACGTTTCCATCTTCATTTTGCGCGAGCCTTTGATCAGAATGACTGCATAGACATCGAGCTCTTCCCGGAGGGCTGACCAGGCCTCTTCGTTGTCGCGAGCAAGAGTGACTGCCTCGGCTCTTCCCCCGGCCCCGAGGTATCCATTGGCATAGTCCGGAGCGTGCTCGCCCACAAACACCATTCGGTCTATTCCGAGCAGCGCTGCTTCGCGACCCACTGTCTGATGATACTCTGGGGCATCTGGGCCTAGCTCGAACATGTCACCCAGGACCGCCACCAGCAGGCCGGTCCGTGAAGAGCCAGGGGACTCGGCAGCGGGCTCTGGGCCTGAAGATCCGCGGTGAAAGCCCTTTAGCACCTCCAAGGCTGCTTTCATGGACTGAGGATTCGCGTTGTAACAATCTCGAATAAGAGTCCGATTTCCCGGCAGAGGCTCTATCTCCATGCGCAATGCCGGTGGCCGGCATTCTCGCAGGCCATTTGCCACGTCATCGAGGCTCGCACCTATGCTCATGGCAGCGGCGGCTGCCGCGAGAGCGTTGCTGACGTTGTGATTGCCGTGGATCCGCAATTCGATTTCCGTCGAGCCCCACGGTGAGTGCATCATAAAGCTCGTCTTGCAGCCCTCGTTGATACGAGACGCCCTCATATCGCCTTTCGCTTTCGAGAAGGCCAGGACTCGTCCCCCCCATTCTCGAGCCAAGGGGGTCAGGTATTCGTCTCCGTGCGGCAACACTGCCACTCCACTGGCCGGAAGGCTCCTGACCAGCTTGAATTTTTCTTCTGCAACAGATCGGATGGATCCCAATCCCTCCAGATGTACCGGTCCGATCGTGGTGATCACCGCTACCTGCGGTGCCGCTGCCCGAGCAAGCTCGTCCATTTCTCCAGGTAGATTGATTCCTGCTTCAACCACAGCGGCCGAATAGCCGGGTCCCAGGTCGAGAACGGTCATGGGCAGACCGATACGGTTGTTGAAATTCGCCTGAGAAACCAGGGGACGATGCGACCGTCGCAAGACGGCCGCAATCATCTCCTTGACTGTGGTTTTGCCCGAGGAGCCTGTTACCGCGATCAGGGGGATGGGATGTTTCTTACGGTGGGCTGATGCAAGTGTGGATAAAGCTTGGAGAGTGTCCTGCACCTGGATCAGGACAGAAGAGGGGGGAACAAGGGGGTTGTCCCTGTTTGCATCGCGTGCCACCAGACTTCCTCGGGCTCCGGCTTCCAGGGCCGGAATAAGAAAATCGTGTCCGTCGAAATTCACACCTTTGAGCGGTACGAACAGATCGCCGCGCTCTATGTCTCGGGAATCAGTCGTAATAGAGTCGAAGACGGTCTGCGGATCACCCGCAAGCAGCGCTCCGCAGCATGCTCGAACAATTTCTTCTGCGATGTACGGACCTCCTCGAGCTCTCATGAATGCAATGTCTCCCGGTCGTCGCCAGATCCCTTCGCGTGACGGGCATTCCCGTACCCGGAAGCGGACAGTAGGCTCAATTCTTCGAGAACAACCTGCCGGTCATCAAACGGGTATCGGATGCCGTTGATCTCCTGGTAGGTCTCATGGCCTTTGCCAGCCACCAGCAGTATGTCGCTCTTCTGCAGGGTGCGCACGGCCCAAGCGATCGCTTCCCTTCGATCGGGAATGACTCGATAAGACCGCGGAGGCAAAGGATTTTCGTTCTTGTTACCGTCCAGGGCAACGTATCCGTATTCCCGGACTCCTTCCTCAACCTGCCGGATTATGCTCAGTGGGTCCTCTGTTCGCGGATTGTCAGATGTCACGACAACAAAGTCGCTGCCGGCCGCAGCCTCCATGCCCATAAGCGGCCGTTTTGCCTTGTCCCTGTCTCCGCCGCATCCCATTACGGTGATGATCCGGCCGGTGCAGATCCTGGCTAGCGCTTCCAGCACATTCTTCAGCGCAGCGGGTGTGTGTGCATAATCAACAAAAACAGTTCCTGCCGCGGAGCTCACGCGCTCCAACCGTCCCGGAACTTTGCGAACCCGCCCAATACCGTCACGGATTGCCTCCCGGTCGATGCCGAGAGACTCAGCCACCGCAATCGCAGCCAGGATATTGGATACGTTGAACCGTCCGGTCAGAGGAGAGCTTACTTCCACGGGACCCCGCCTGGTCTGAGCCCGGAGCTCAATCCCCTCGGCATTCACCATCGCACTGCTCGGATAGACATCTAAAGCCTGAGAAGTGCCGTACGTGAGGAGAGGCATATTCCTCATCTGTGCTGCCAACCGCCTCCCGTACGGATCGTCTCCGTTTACCACCGCAATGGGGCTCGTTTTCGATGAAGCAGGCAGGAGTCTTGTGAAAAGCAGGCTCTTGGCCAGAAAATACTCCTCCATGCTGCCGTGATAGTCCAGGTGGTCCTGGGTGAGGTTGGTGAAGACGCCGGTGTCGAAATCGCATCCATCCAGGCGCCCCATGTGCAGGCCGTGGGACGAGACCTCCATGATTGCGTGGGTCACCCCGTCGTCGCGCATGAGTGCCAGCATCTCTTGCAGATCCGAGGCCTCGGGAGTCGTGTTCGCCGCGCTCCGCTCCTTCGCGCCCCACCGATAGGCAATAGTGCCGATCACTCCCGGCACTGCACCGGTTGCGGAGAGGATGGACTCCAGGAGAAAGGTCAGCGTCGTCTTCCCGTTCGTGCCGGTGATTCCCACGAGGATCATGTCCCGCCCGGGATTGCCGTAAACCAGGGACGACAGCGGCCCCAAGGCTCGCCGTGTGTCCGGCGCGACTATCCACGGCACTCCTTCGAGCGCGCCTGTAGGCTTGCCCATGGCGAGAATGGCCGAAGCACCGGCCTCTAACGCCCTTCCTATGAAGGCATGACCGTCAACATGCTCGCCGGGTACGGCCACAAAGATATATCCAGGCCGCACCTTCCGGCTGTCGTGCGTGACGCCCGAAAAGACCGTTCGGGGATCTCCGGACACGAACGTCGGCGCCAGTAAGGCAACTATGTCTTGGAGTGTCGCGCTCACGTAGTTTGTCCTTCAAACACAACCGTCAAAGGGGCGCCCTCTTTGAGAACCGTGCCTGGTCCGGGCTCCTGGCTCGTCGCACGGCCCACGCCTTTGAACACGGGATCACACTTGATTTTCCCACACACATCGAGCACGTCACGCATGTCCAGTCCCTTCAGGTCCGGCAAAATCCATTCTCCAGGCTTCGCACCCTTGCGCGGGTTCACGCGCTTGCCGTGGAGAGCCCCGTATGCTCGATCCCGGTCCGGTGACAAGGCAAAGATGGGCTGGGTGCCTGTAGGCCTCCCTCCGCACAAAGCGAGAATGCCTTCCCCTATCTTGCGGAATACGGGCGCAGCCACTCGACCTCCCGTCTTCTGCTCACCTTGCGGCTCGTCGAGCACGACCAGGATAGCTATCCTGGGCTTGGTGCTCATGAGCGCCCCAATGAAGGAGGCCACGTATTTGTCTTTCGCGTACCCGCCTACGGAATCGGCTTTCTGGGCAGTTCCCGTCTTTCCGATCACATCCACTCCCGGGATTGCCGCCAGCTTGCCAGTGCCCGCCAGAACCACCTTCCGCAGGATTTCCACGAGAGTCTGAGAAGTTTCTTCCTTTATCACCTGACGTACCAACACCGGCGGATTCTCAGTGAGAGTCTCTCCCAAGGCATTCGTCATTCTGGTCATGAGCCTCGGCTTGTACAGGTATCCACCGTTGACCGCAGCGGCAAACGCGGCAGTCAACTGCACCGGGTTTACGCTCACTCCCTGGCCGAATGCTATGGTCGCTTTGGTCAGCACCGACCACTTTCCCGGCAAGGGTAGCGTGCCCTGACGTTCTCCAGGCAGATCTACTCCCGATGCGGAGCCAAAACCGAACCCTTTGAGAATTCTATAAAATTCTCCTTTTGAGAGCCGTTCTGAGATTTTCACGGTACCTATATTGCTCGAATTGGCGATGACCTCATCAAAGGCGAGTCTGTCATGGGGGACCAGGTCGTGAAATTCGGCGCCCTTATAGCGATAGAGTCCTTTGTGGCAGTAGAAAATGTCTCCCGGAGCAGCTCTTCCTAGCTCCAACGCGGCCGCAGCCACAAACACCTTGAACGTCGAGCCGGGCTCGAACGTGTCGGCAACTGCCCTGTTTCGCCGCACCTCAGCAGAGGCTCTGTGGAACGTGTTCAGATTATACGTCGGGCGTACAGCCATGGCAAGAATCTCGCCGGTATCCGCGTCCAGGACGAGCGCCACTCCGCTCTTCGCTCCCTCGCTTCGTACCCCCTCGTCGAGGGCTCGTTCCACCACAAACTGCACGTTTCTGTCCAGGCTCGTGTGCAAATCCCGCCTACCGGGGCTCCTGCCGGTCGACTCGAACATCACCGGCCTCCCGAGAGCGTCCCGTAGAGCTGTCACGGGAATAGGCTCTGATTTCAGGTCCCTGTCGTAGTAGAGCTCCATCCCTTCCAGTCCCCGAGAGTCGATTCCCGCAAATCCAATGGCGTGGGCTGCCGAGCTTTTCAACGGGTAGAAGCGCCTGTACTCCTTGACGGAGAAGACCCCCTCAACATTCGCTTCCTTGACACGGCCTGCCACAAAAGGAGAGACGCGTCGCTTGACCCAAACAAACGGTTTGTCTTGATCGAGCTTGGACAAGACATCACTTTCACATAGTTCCAGAAGATCCGAGAGCTTGCGAGCAACCAGTTTTCTGTCAGTGATCCTTCGGGGGCGAGCATAAATGGAGTCCACCTCGAGACTCGCTGCCATCTGGTCTCCCGTCCGATCGAGGATCATTCCGCGCCTTCCCTCGAGATGGAGCACCTTTGTTCGCTGACGCTCCGCCTTTCGTTTCAGCGATTCCGCTTGAGAAATCTGAAGACTGTACGCGCGCATCACCAGCACCACCGTTGCAAAGGCGAACACAACAGCGACGGCCGCTATCCTTACTGAGACCCAATTGATCGGTTTTGCGCTACGGTACATGTACCACTCTATCAAGAGACGGAATCACGAGACCCTGTTTTCGTGCCTTCTTCTCGATCTCCTCCGGAGACTGGAGAGAGGCTACCTCGAGCAGTAACTCGCGCTTACGGTTGCCAAGCTCTTTGTTCTTCGATTCTAGCTCCGATATATCGTACCCGATCTGGACGATCTGCATGCGCGTCCGGACGTAGAACAAACCTACGAACAGAAGGAACACGGAAGCAACGACCACGATGAGGGGCACCGCCCGGCGAAGGCGCGGCCTGTGCTCGGCAGGCAGGGCCAGCCGTGAAAACAGGCCACAGATTGCGGCAAGCAACATTCGAATTCGGGCCAAACACCTCTTCACTCACATCCTCAGTTCAAAAGGGTATCGTCTTCGCGTCACCATAACTTGCCTCAAGGACTCGCATGCGCGCGGATCGTGCCCGCGGGTTCTTCCGCAATTCTTGAAAAGACGGCCGAACAGGTTTGGGAGTAAAAGACACCCACGCCTCCGAATTCTTTGTGCGCTGCCGGAAGGATCTCTTCACCAACCGGTCCTCCAAAGAATGGTACGAGATGACGCAGAATCGTCCGCCAGGCTTCAGCAACTCAGGTATTTCGTTCAGCGCGATCTCGAGATTCTCCAATTCTTTGTTGACCGCAATTCTGAGCGCCTGAAACGTGCGAGTCGCGGGATGAATCTTTTCTCTGCGACCGCGCTTCAACCGGGTCACCAGTCTGGCCAGATCTTCGGTCGTATTGAGGGCTCCCGCGTCGCGCGCCTGAATGATTCCACGCGCCAGCTTCTTGCAATACCTTTCCTCTCCATAGGTTGCAAGTATTTCCTCAAGTCGCCGGACAGAAAGATTCTGTAAGTATTCTCTCGCTGTGAGACCGGACGTCGTGTCGAACCTCATGTCCAGCGGACCCGGTAATTGAAAGCTGAATCCGCGCTCTGGATCTTCCAGTTGCGCTGAGCTAAGACCAAGATCGAGAACCGCACCATCCACCGAGGTGAACCCGAGAGAATGGAGAATCGTCCTGGCATCCTGATACCCACCATGCTGTGCCCTGAAGCGTGTCCCGAACCTGGTCAGCCGCTGCAGCGAGCGTTCGATTGCGGTCGAGTCCAGATCCAATCCCACAACAATCCCCTCAGGGTCTGAAGCCTCCAGGATCGCCGCCGCGTACCCGCCGTCGCCCAGCGTTCCATCCAAGTAAACCCCATCTGGTCTTGGATCTAGCGCCTCAAGCATTTCCTCCACGAGCACCGGAACATGCACCTCGATCTCCTTCACAGGGACACGGTCCCTGGTCACCAGTACCGAAGCCTCGGCAAATGCGCTTGAGATGGAGCTTCGCCCGCGAGCACCGGGCACCCGCCTCGCGGTGACGTCAAGGGCGCGAACCTCTGTCGGGAGGAAGAAGGCTCCGAGTCAGGGGCCGAGGGGGCCTGGCGATGCCGTTTTGGCTTGTCTCGAAAAATAAGTTATAATCCAATAATGAGATTGTCAAGGCAAAAATCACTTGAGATTTCTGAAATTAGTTACTAAAATACAAGGTTTTTCCGCCAATATCCTGCTATCCAACCCTGCCTGCCTCCCCCGCCGGCTCTTTGGGCTTGACTACAAACACCTCGATGTATACACTGGATTCGATGCCGAAGTGGTGGAACTTGGTAGACACACCATCTTGAGGGGGTGGCGGGCGAGAGCCCGTGCCGGTTCGAGTCCGGCCTTCGGCACCAGCAAACCTCGAACAATATTCCGCCCGACCCACCTGGTCGGGCTTTTTTCGCTGGAAGCCAGTATCCTGTATAATCGAGTCCGTGTATCGCTGAGTGCAATTCGTGAGAGGTGGGCGTATGGGCAAGACCGTCCGAATTATGAGCTGGAACGTAAACGGGCTCAGGGCAGCCGCGAAGAAGGGGGTCCTCGAGTGGATCGCCGAGGAATCGCCGGACATCCTGTGCATTCAGGAAACCAAGATGGTTCCGGAACAG
>CAYZET010000064.1:0-17173 GCA_964477215.1 uncultured Syntrophaceae bacterium
GATCGCGAGAAAATTCTTCCGGTTATCGGACAAAAATTTTGTCACTCACTATAATAAACGGGCGAGACGCCCGTTCTACCCCTTACTATTACCCATACCTGACACCGTGGCCATCCCGACCGCCCCTAGCGAGCGTCCTCAGAATCTTCGCCCCTCCGGGGTGGTGAAAGAAGCAATTCAATGAATTACACGATGTCATAGTGTCAAGTCCGTGCAATGGTGAGCGTTCTGAGCGGAAGTTCTCCGTACGGGCGGTTAATTTCGAGCGGTCGTGCCTTTTAGTGTAAAAGATGCTTGACAGGGTGGCATTAGTACTGCTAAATGCACGAAGTTTGTTTTCGGATTGCCTAACACAGTCATGGCCCGTAGCAAGAGGATTTCCCTGGCCCAGGCATACCACCGCTCATCGTTTTCAGGAGGACTATCCAATGTCACTTAGTAAGCCTAACAGAAGCTCTGCAACGAAAACCAAGAATCGGGTCGAGCCGGCACCCATCTCCGGGATCTGCGTTACCTGCCTTGACGGTTGTCCGGGTCCGTGCGAAATCGGTCAATCGGCCATCAAGGGGCGTGAGGTCATCTATCCTCAGCCGTACGGGAAGATCACCGCAGGAGCTGACAAGGACTATCCGATCGATTACTCCCACTTCAATATCCAGGGAACCTGCGTTGGAGCGGTTGGAGTCGAGGCGGATTCGGACAAGGCTACGTTTCACGTGGTTGACTGTTCTACTGCCTTGGGAGCGGATGGCTCGATCAAGCTTAATTTTCCCGTGTTTACCGGTGCAGTGGGATCCACCTTTATCGGCCGGGCAAACTGGGAGGAGATGGCTATCGGCGCAGCCATTTCTGGAATTATGGTGGTAGCAGGTGAAAACATCTGCGGAATGGACCGTGATGCGGAGTTCAAGAACGGAAAGGTAGTCAAATCGCCGGAAATGGAGCGCCGCGTCGAGTCATTCAGGCGATGGTACGAAGGCAAGGGAGCCATTATAGTCCAGGCTAATGTGGAAGACACGAAGCTCGGGGTTCCCGAGTACGTCATTCAGAAGCTCGGAGTAGACATCTTCGAGCTGAAATGGGGCCAAGGGGCCAAGGACATCGGAGGCGAGGTGCAGCTCGGTAGCCTTGAGCGTGCCATGCAGCTCAAGGAGCGCGGGTACCTCGTGCTTCCCGATCCTACGACCGACGTGGCGAGGAAAGGCTTTCAGGCAGGGGCCATCAAGGAATTCGAGCGTCATTCTCGGCTTGGCATGGTTGACGAGGAGGGCTTCTATCAGGCTGTCGATTATCTCAGGAGCTTGGGCGCCAAATATGTGACTCTCAAGACCGGAGCATACCGGCCTGCTGACCTGGCACGGGCAATCAAGTATTCATCAGAAGCCAAGATTGACTTGCTCACCATAGACGGCGCGGGAGGCGGGACAGGTATGAGCCCCTGGAGAATGATGAACGAGTGGGGAATTCCCACCGTATACCTGGAGTGCCTCGCGTACAACATGTGTGAGCGTTTGAGGCAGCAGGGTGCGTATATCCCCCCCATCGCCATTGCAGGTGGCTTGTCCCTCGAAGACCATATTTTCAAGGCACTAGCCTTGGGCGCGCCTTACGTGAAGGCGGTGTGCCTCGGTCGCGCTCTCATGACTGCTGCCATGGTCGGAAAGACCCATGGCAACAAGGTCCTGGAAAAGGTCGGGATAGAAGGACTGGAGCACGGTATTATCAGTAATTTTGTCGTGGCAGCGGAGCTGAAGTCACGGTTTGGATCGGATTTCGCCAAGATTCCTGCTGGAGCGATCGGTGTGTACTCGTACGTCTCCCGGCTCAAGCAGGGCCTGCAGCAGCTCATGGCTGGTGCCCGCAAGTTTGCTCTTCCATACATAGATCGCAACGATCTGGTCTCTCTCACACGAGATGCTTCCGACATTTCGGGCATTCCGTACGTGATGGAGTCGGATGTGGAGGAAGTGGATAAGATCCTGGGCTCCGCAGCCGTGCCCAGCAAGGTTCATTCGGTAGCCTGAGCAGTCTCGATCTGGTGCGGCTCACACTAAGTGGCGAAGAGGAAATCTGGGTTCATGGGGCTGAGATCAGTGGGATTTTCCCGGTCTCATCCCCTGAACCGTTTCACCGTTGAGCCTGGGAATATCCCGTGCGAGGAGCCATGAGGGTTCGTGAAGCAGCCGAAGATCTCGTGTCCACCGGCATCAGTCATTTGGACAACTTGTTGGGGCATTTGCGATCGGGCGACAACGTAATCTGGCTCGATCCCACAGGCAACCTGGCAGTTCCTTTCAGCCAGAGCTTCATCCTTGCTTCCCAAGCCCTGGGAAAGCCCGTTCTGTACGTCACCTTCGACATTCCTCCCAGGGAATTGTTCTCCCAGCTTCGATCAGTGGCCAGCAACTGCGATCTGACGATCCTCGACTGCTTTACCTGGGGAAAAGGCAAGGGTGCCGATGTGTACCTGGCTTTCTATTACGAGGACAGGATGGAGTACCCTGGCCGCATTCTGCGCGTCGATCAGCCTCACCAGATGAAACTGGTAGCTGAGACTCTCTGGGGCGCGTACGAATCCCTGGAGGGAAGGGTCCACCTCGTCTTCGACAGTCTCAGCGGAATGAAGGAGCTATGGAGCTCCGAAAGGGATGTCCTCACATTTTACGGGAGCACCTGTCCGAAACTGTACGAGCTGAACACTGTTTCGTACTGGATCGTCAAGCACAGTGCTCTCTCTTCCCGCGTGCAGTCCAGGATCAATATCATGGCCCAAGTGGTCCTGGAGCTCTCCATGCGAAGAGGCAAGAACTTTTTGAGCACTGTCAAAGCCGAGGAGCGTGAGATTTCGCCCCCCACGGAACGTCATAAGTACTGGACGGAAAATGGCGTCGTCGCCTTCGAGGCGGAAAAGCACTCGCCCTATCGCATCGAGCTGTGGCGTCGGTTGAAACAGGCGCGCAAGATGCGCGGGATCTCGCAGGCAGAGCTCGCAAAGCTGGCAGGGGTGACTCCAAGCACTATCTCACAGATCGAGAGCGACATGATCATGCCCTCTCTCTACACCCTGTTCAAGCTGGCGGACGTGCTTTCGGTGAAGCCGAGCTTCTTCCTACAGGAGGGGACGGAACCCACTCCCCAGCTCGTATTCTCGTCTGCGGAAGCCAAGGAGATTGCGCTCCCCCATATTTTGCGCAATGCAGCCGTGGCCAAGGCCCTGACACCTCTCGGATCCGAGGGCCGTGGCCATGTGTACCTCATAGAAATACCTCCGGGCAGTAGCTTCGCTCCCCATTTCTTTATACATAAAGGGGAGGAGCTCGGCTGCCTGCTCTCGGGAAAACTTCAGTTCTTCGTAAATGAGCGAGCTTACAAGCTCACCCCCGGGGACGTGGTCCATCTGACTACCGAAGTGCCCGACCGCTGGGAAAACACCGGCAGCACACTGGCTCGATTGCTCTGGATTATCATCGGAGCGGATCACCGGCCGGAAGAGCTATCGACCCCCCGGACAGTCCAGTGAGCGTCACCTCACCGATGACGCGGATTGAGCCCTTCCCTCTGAGATCCACGTTCTGAGGCTTGCGACCTCTTCTCTTTGGGAAACGCTCAGGGGAACCTGGCGAGCGAGCGCGTGAAGGATGTCATCCGTGGTGAAGTCCCTGCCTGGGGACTCCCGGTCGCTGAATGCAGCATACATGGCATCTATGACGGACTGCTCGATCTCAGCCCCCACGTACCCGTCAGAAGCTGCCGCAAGCTTATCCAACTCATATGCCTGGGGAAAACGTTTCCGCTTGCGCAGGTGGACTTCGAATATCTCGCGCCTCTCACACACAGTAGGTAGATCGAGAAAGAAGACTTCGTCCACCCTCCCGCGTCTGAGCAACTCAGGAGGCAGCAATGCAATATTGTTTGCGGTCGCCACGACGAAGACAGGGCGACTCTTTTCCTGCATCCAGGAGAGGATACCCCCTACCACCCTCATGGCGGTCCCTCCGTCTCCGCCTCCCACAGAAAGCCCTTTCTCGATTTCATCTATCCAGAGCAGGCATGGAGCCACCGTCTCGGCGAGACTGAGAGCGCGCCTGGTATTTTCTTCCGACTGTCCCACCAAGCCCCCGAATAAAGCACCCAGATCGAGTCGTAGGAGGGGCAGTCGCCAGAGCCCTGCTATCATCTTCGCGGTGAGGGATTTTCCCGTGCCGGGGATACCGATAAGTGCGATGCCTTTGGGCTCGGGCAGTCCGTAGTCCCGGGCTTCTCTACTAAAAGCCCGCTCTCTAGTACGCAGCCATTCCTTGAGAGCGTCGAGACCGCCCACATCTGCAACGGTTTCCGAGGGAGAAAAGAATTCCAGCGCCCCGGATTCGCGAATGACCTGCTTCTTCTCCCGATTCACCAGATCGATATCCCGTTCATCCAGGCCTCCTTTGGACACAAGGGCCTTGGAGAAGACACGCCTCGCCTGGTTTGCAGACAGCCCGAGGGCCGCAGTAAGCAGCTTTTCCCTCCCTTGGGGAGTAAGGTTCACGCGCACCCCGGGAGTGGAGGTGAGTCGCGACAGGATATCGTCAAGTTCCGCTAATCCGGGGGGTTGGAAGTCAAGTACAACCGCGTCATCCCGAAGCTCCTCCGGGATACGCCAAGCTGGCATGGTCATTACGATTGACTTGCGCGTGAACTTGAGCTCCCTGGCGAGGTTGCGCAGCTTCCGAGTAACCCTTGGCTGGCCGTTCCAACACTGATGAAAGTCGCACAGAAGGAAGACTGAATCGTCCTGCATTCGCTCCATAGCGGTTAAGGCAGTCAACGGGTCCTTTGCAATTGGCGCTCCTCCTTCTCCGACCAGCAGGCGGAAAAAATCGCTGTGATCCCACAGAAAGAGCTTTCGATTTGTACTGAGACACAGTTCCTTGACCTGTTCGATGATGCTCTCTTCCTCAAAGGAAACCACACAGATCAAGGTGAACCGTGATCTGAGGAACACCTCCAGGTCCTCCCGAAATCCCATAGCCTTCTCCCCTATGCTGTGCGCCCCGCTTTCGGTCAAGTCCTTGAGCCGAGCCCCATTCTCCATGCGCCCCTGCGCGACGCGTGTCCAAAGAAGTGTCCGGAAGTGTAGAAAACTCAAGACGGATCATCATCTCCTGGAGTACGGCGGTGTGTGTCATTCGATGTTCGGATTGGCAGGCACACCGATCAATCGTACAGGTACCAGTAGAGGACCAAAGCGATAACGAGGGTGATGATAACGAGAATGGTAGTCATGGAGAGATGATACCGCGGGAGGGTCCTTTGGCGAAGCAAAAAAAATGCGGCCGTGATTAGCCAAGTGTTGTCAAGGCTTAAACAGAAAACGACAGGTAGAGGGCGCTCTTTTGCTGATGTAACATCTTCAGAAGAGCTTCTATCATCTCGTTATCTAATATTTTTCTGTTGACACACCTCTTGCGACTCTGTTATCATCCCTTCAGCCTTAATTCCGGCAGTGGTGCTGATCTCTCATGAACAAGCGAGCCGGACGCAACGGTTTGCGATCACACCCATGGCTCAGTGCCTTCCGCAGGTTGGAGAGCCTCCACACGGTTTTCGGGAGAGAATGCAATGAGGTCACCTGTTGAAAAGATTCAATTCCTCGGGCTTGGCTGCCTGCTTCTTGCCATGATCGTCGGTTCGGCATGGGCCGACAACCTCGGAGTGATAACCGCGGTGAGACTGGACGCTGACAATCATCGGATTGTTATCGATGCAAAGGGACAGGTGGGAAAGCACCTGGCGCGTGTCATCGGTAATCCTAACCGTCTTGTCATCGATTTTGCTGGCACGCGGCCAGAGAATGTCTCCCCGAAGACCGTCGTAGACCAGGCCGACATACGTGAGATTCGGGTGGGAGAAAAGAGCTCGCGCACTCGAATCGTGGTCGACTTCCGAGAGCGTCCCGTGCCTGCGTTCAACATACGGCGGGAAGCGGATCAGATCATGGTAGTGTTCGGGAATTCTTTGGCAGGTCTGCTTCCCACTGGCGCGGTTGGTCTGAAGAAGGAGTCCGAGGCACCCAAGTCGGTATCCGCGCCTGCTCCCAATTTCGTTCCTGCTGCAGCGACTGCGCATAGCCAGCAGCAGAATGCTTCCTCGACCCCAAGTGGCAGGATTACTCCCCCTGCGGCTCCGGAGGCTCGACCGGGAGATGCGAATGACAAGGGAAGCCAGGGATCGATGGCGTCGGCTGCTACCACCCGGATCGCTCAGAGGATGGCTCCTCCACCGCCGCCGCGTCCCTCTCCCGAGCCCGAAGCGAGCGCTCCCCCCTCTGTTCCCGCGCCGGGGCCAAACGTGAAACGTTCTGCTCCGTCCCCCGATGGACCTGAGGCGCGCATGGTCCGAGAGGTACGTCCCCCTGTCACTCCTCCGACTCCGGATCCACGACTTCTCGTGCAGGAGATCACAGAGCTCCGCTTCATCCAGGTGGGACACAATGCCAGGCTGATGATTCGGGGCGGCGATCAACTGGACTATCGCTTGAACAATGTGAGCCCGACCAAGGCGAGGTTGGATCTCATCAATGCGGAAATTCCCAAGGCCCATCAGAAACCGTTGCGCACCGACCTGTTTTCCACATCTGTAGAGATGATTGTTCCGGGATCCCAGACAATATTTATCCAGCTCAAGGATGCGGTCCCGTACCAGGTACACAAGCAAAAGGGCGTATTGATGGTCGATTTCCCTCCCCCGCGGTTCACGGCTGAGCGAGCAGGTGGGCGTGAAGGAGGCGGAGGAGGAGAGGCTTCTCGAATTATTCAGGAGGAGCAGATTCGCAAGCGTATCGAATCGCGCAACCAGGACATCGAACGTTTGCAGAAGTCGATGGAGCAGCTTCAGAAACAGCGAATGGAGATTCTGAGAAGCTTCCAGATTACCCCTGACCCGGAAATCTTCAAGAAGCCTGTGACCATGGACTTTCAGGGAATCAGTCTGAAGAACGCGTTCAGGCTTCTGGCAGAGCAGGCTGGTGTGAACATTATCGTCGGCACGGGAGTGACGGGCAGCACCACGTTGCGACTCTTTGATGTGCCGCTGGGTCAAGTGATCGACACGATTCTCAACACGCATGGTCTGGACCGAGTCATGGTCGGGAATGTTATGAGGGTCGGTAACAAGAAAGAGATCAGCGATTTTAAAGAAGAGCGGAACAAGGAATACACCCAGCGTGTGGGAGAGGTGGACAAACGGATTGAATCCATCCGCCAAGAAATCCAGGGCTACCAGAAGGAGATCGAAGACTGGTTGAAGCGGCTCCAGACTCTCCAGGAGGCTCCGATTGACGAGACTCGGACTGAGGAGATTGGGGAGGCCGGCTGTATCGACATCGAAGGGGAGCGAGTCTGCTTCCAGTACGCAACGGTCAAGGTCACGTACGTGCGTCCCTCCCAGTTGCTCCCCACCCTCCGGTGTCTCTTCCGTCTGGATTGTCCGGGAGGAATCGGCATAACCGCTGTACAACAAGAGGTAACGGAACTGCAGCGCGTGCAGGACATCCAGGCAGGGGGGGAGCTGGGCCGGGCCGCGTACAGAGATCAACTGGCTGAGCAAGGCTTCTTGCCGGGAAGCCCGGGGGCTATAGCTCGCATGCAGACATACGATCGTATCCAGTCAGATCGAGAGCGTGCGGCAGCCGCGTCCGCTACGGCAACCGGAGTTGTTGACAGGGCCCTCGCCGCGGGAGAGCGCGTTGCTCGGGTGACCGTTCCCTTCGGCGAAGATCCCAAATTGGCCCGAATCCTTGCTTACAGTATCCTTTGGGCCAACGATCGAGACCGCATGATCTTCATGAAGGACACGCCTGAGCGGATTGCTCAGATGAAGAAACTGATCTTCACCCTGGACGTCCCGACCCCGCAGGTGCTCATTGAAAGCAGGATCGTCCGTGCGACAAGGGATTGGAGCCGAGGCATAGGTATCCTCTGGGGCGGCAGGAATTCCCAGACCGGTCCGTACAAGAATGGGCAGCCAACAGCCGAAGGACAGTGGACGAACCAAGGATACTGGGATGTGGCCGGTATCACCGGCACCGCGGGAACCCCCACCGGAAGATCGACTACGGGCGACGACATTCCGTCCCAGTTCGTCGTCAATCTGCCCACCACCATAGCAAACCTGTCCAATCCAATCGGTCTGGGGATTCAGTTCGGAACGTGGTGGGGCCAGTATCTGACTGAGCTGGATGTGAGACTCCAGCTTGGCGAAGCTCAGGGAAAAACCAAAGTTATATCCCGTCCCAAGGTCCAAGTGCTGGATGGTCAGAATGCATCCATAAGAAATGGGTTACAGATTCCGTACCAGACGGTATCCGCGGATGGCACCCAGACGCAGATGATCTCCGCGGACTTGGCCCTCAATGTAAGACCTACCATTTACGCGGACGGTCGAATCCGCATGGAGATACGGGTAACGAACAATGAGCCGGAAATCGTTGCAGGCGCTTCCGCCCCGGCCATTCGTACAAGAGAAGCCAACACCTTCCTCATCGTGAAGGACGGAGAAACTGCTGTCATCGGCGGAATTCTCATCAACGAAGACAGGAATCGGAGACAGGGACTGCCCGGGCTCATGAACATGCCCCCCATCAGCTACCTTTTCTCCAACAAGACTGCTGAAAGGAATGTTCAAGAGATACTCGTCTTCATCGCCCCTACTATCATACGGAGGCCGCCGCAGGCATCATAAACCTTTAAACCTTACATCCACACGCTTCTCAGAGCCCTCCTCCTGATCGAGGAGGGCTCATTCGTTCTTGATTCGTTCACCCGACACTGCTCTCCAGCTCATCGAGGCGCTCATGCAGCTCCTCCCACTTCGCTTCCAGTTTTCTGATCTCCTTTCCCAGTGCCGGTTCCTCTTCCAGGAGAGGGAGGATTTTCGACTTATCCCCATAGATAGCAGGGTCTGCCAGGAGAGCTTCGATTTCCCGTCTCCGCGCTTCCTTGTTGTGGAGCTCATGTTCGATCTGTTCGATTTGACGTCTGAGAGGGGCCTGCTTCCTGGAGAGCTCGGACCGCGTTTGGGCGTCGCGGCGCCTTTTCTTCTTTCTGGACTCCTTGGGGGATTCGGGTTGAGGAACAAGAACTTCGTTCCTGGGCTCAGGCGAGGCCTCGTCCGTCTTCTGTTGTTCAATCAGCGCCTTCTTGTACCGGTAGTCCTCATAATTTCCGAGGTAGAATTCAGTGCTCCCTTTTTGTATTTCGAGCACGCCGGTACAGATCGAGTTCATGAGTCTTCGATCGTGTGTTATGAGTACCAGGGTTCCCTCATAGGTGCGCAGCGCGTTTTCCAGAATTTCGCATGACGGAATATCCAGATGATTGGTGGGCTCGTCCATCAGGAGGAGATTCGGCGGCGAGAGGAGTATCTTGACGAGCGCGAGCCTGCTTTTCTCGCCTCCTGAAAGAACCCCCACTTTCTTGTACACTTCATCCCCGGAAAAGAGGAACGCTCCAAGGAGATTACGGACTTCCTGCTCCGTCAATGCGGGAGAAACCGAGTAAGCTTCCTCGAGAACAGAACGGCTCGAGTTAAGACTCTCGTACTGGTGTTGCGCGAAATATCCCGGCTCCACCATGTGCCCGTACTTGACCTCGCCTCCGTCATGCTCAATAACACCGGCCATGATCTTCAGAAGAGTCGACTTGCCGGCTCCATTAGGGCCGACTAGCCCTACCCGGTCTCCTCGGTCTAGAGAGAAGTCGAATCCGTCGTACACCGTCAATGAACCGAATTTCTTGATCAGACCCCGGATTTCGAGAACCCTTCGCCCGGAATGCGGTGGCTGCGGGAACGAAAATCGCACGGTTTTTGTTCTGGCAGGCGGCTCGACCTTCTCCATTTTTTCGAGCATTTTGACTCTGCTTTGTACCCTGCTCGCGGTTCTGGCCTTTACGCGATTCTGATCGATAAATTTCTGGATTCGTTTGATCTTTTCCTGTTGCGTCCTGTACTGCGCCAGGATGATCTCCTCCTGCATACCTTTGTTCCGCTCGTACTCGTCGAAATTGCCTGTGTACGTGGTGACTTTTCCCCAGTCCACTTCGACGATCCGGTTCACAATGCGGTTGAGGAATGCACGGTCGTGAGAGACCAGGACGATGGCACCCTTGAACCCGGCGAGATAATCTTCCACCCAAAGGAGACTTTCCAGATCAAGGTGGTTGGTCGGCTCGTCCAGCAATAGCACGTCAGGATCCGCAAGGAGGATCTTGGCGAGAGCGACTCTCATTCTCCAGCCGCCGGAGAATTCGCTCCACAGGCGAAGCTCATCACCGGGCTCGAATCCCAACCCCGCGAGCACCTTCAATGCGCGGGCCTCCAGGGTGTACCCGTCGAAGCGCTCGAACTCGTGCTGAAGGTGGCCAAGCTCTTCGATCATGGACTCCATTTCCGGCGTGTCCTCGGAAACACTAGCCATTTCACGCTGAAGCTGCGAGAGCCTCTCCTTTACGGAACGCAGCTCTTCCGAGACGTTCATGACTTCTTCAATGATGGGGGTGTTTGAGCCTGCAACGAGCTCTTGCGGGAGGACTCCCTTGCGAATCTTCTTCTCGACGGTCACCTCCCCCTCGTCGGGGCTTAACGTGCCATCCATCATCCCGAGGATGGTCGATTTTCCTGCCCCGTTTGGGCCCACAATTCCCACACGGTCGCCGCGATGGATGCTGATCGACGCTTGTCGAAACAAGGGTTTTCCGGCATAAAATTTTGCTATGTTGGTCAGAAAGATCAAAGCACCGCTCCATACTGCTTGTCTGTTGTTTGTCCATATCTTAGAAAGAAGGCTTTTTCAATCGACTGTGGCCTCTGCTTATTTCCATTGGCTTGTTCGTGGCGAAGAGCCATGATCGGCTGCAAGCCATCAGAACAACGGGAATTGTTCCCGCTTGGAGAACCGGAGTCGACGCCTTTGTCTCGATTTCATTCTCGGGGACGCGTAGCTCCCCGGCTCTTTCACCCCAAGGGGAAGCTGGACATCCGTTCCTTCTCACCCTATAAGGTACAGAGAGGTGTTGACAAGGGGCCACACGCCCTGAAACGAAATGGAAGATCGTCTTTTCAAGAACATAACACGACTCGTCGGACGTGCAATAGGTGACTTTGGCCTTATCGAGGAACGAGACCGCGTCCTGGTGGCATTGTCCGGGGGCAAGGATTCGTGGACTCTGCTGTATGCGCTCAGAGCTCTGCAGCGCAAGGCACCCGTCCGATTCGAGCTTTCTGCCGCTACAGTGCATCCCGGACCGGCGGCGTTTGATTGCGAGGCATTGGAAGCTCGACTGGAGCAAGAAAACATTCCGCACACGCGTATAGACGGTCGCATAGTGGAGATAGTAAACGAAAACCTGGAACCAGGCACCAATCCGTGCTCCTTTTGTGCGCGTCTTCGCCGGGGGGTTCTCTACTCGTACGCGGTGGACCACGGATGGAATAAGATCGCGTTGGGACATCACCTTGACGATTTTGTCGAGACTCTTTTGCTGAATCTCTTTTTCAATGGATCCATAAAAGGGATGAGTCCTAATCTCTATGCAGATGATGGCCAGAATCGCGTGATCCGTCCTCTCGTATACGTACGGGAAGAGATGACAAGGGAGCTTGCAGGGAATCTTGGTGTGCCCATCCTCCACTGTTTCTGCTCGTATCAGGGGATGAGTAGCTGGCGAAGGAAGTGGGTCAAGGATCTGATTGCCTCCATCGAGAAAGAGGTGCCACATGTGCGATCTAGCCTGTTGCGCTCTATGGGGCGGGTTCAAACGCGGCACCTGTTGAGTTTTGGCAGATAAGAACGGTCCGCCACACATATCATTGCGAAAAAGGTGGCACGCATGTTTACCGGTATCATCGAAGCTCGAGGAGAAGTAACCAGCATTGAATCAGGACAACGATTTGTCAGGATCGGCATCCGATCGGATCTGGATCTTTCGGACGTGAACGAAGGGGATTCTATATCCGTCGACGGAGCTTGCCTGACGGCCACGGTAGTGCATCGGGATCGCAAAGAATTCGCCGCGGATGTTTCGCCCGAGACTCTCCGCGTAACCACGTTGGGCGCTCTTCGACGAGGTTCCCGCGTGAATTTGGAGAAGGCGATGCGTTTCGATTCCCGGCTAGGAGGCCACTTGGTTGCGGGTCACGTGGATTGTGTAGGATCCATCATAGAGAAACGCACAACAGGAGCAGGCTATCTCTTCGGATTCGTGGCGGATTCCGGAAAATACCTTATTGAGAAGGGAAGCGTAGCCGTAGACGGAATTAGCCTTACCGTCAACAAAGTACAGGGGGCAAGATTTTGGGTGATGATCATACCACACACCGCTGCCCTTACCGGCTTGACCGAAAAAGGCATCAGTGATACGGTCAACGTGGAATTTGATATGATTGGGAAGTACGTGGAGAAGTTCGTATTGGCCCACAGGCACGGCTCAGGGTTGGATGAGCAGATGCTGAGAGAACACGGATTTATGTAAAGGAGGGATACCCGCATGGGTGTGCTCGTGGATACTCCGGAAGCGATCGAAGAAATTAGGCAAGGCAGAATGGTGATTCTTGTAGATGATGAGGATCGGGAGAATGAAGGCGATTTGACGATGGCCGCGGAGAAGATCACTCCTGAAGCGGTGAATTTCATGACACGTTACGGTCGCGGACTGCTTTGCCTCTCAATGACACCGGACAAGATAGAGGCTCTCGATTTGCCCATGATGGTGGCAAACAACAAGTCCCCATACGGAACTGCATTTACGGTTTCTATTGAAGCACGCAGGGGAGTGACCACGGGCATATCAGCATACGATAGAGCCATAACGATCCTCACCGCCATAGACCCGAACGCGACTCCTGACGACATTATTTCACCCGGGCACGTGTTTCCTCTCCGGGCCCGGGGGGGAGGCGTGCTCGTGCGAGCGGGCCAAACCGAAGGGAGTGTCGATCTGGCACGGTTGGCAGGTCTGACCCCCGCGGGAGTGATCTGCGAAGTCATGAAAGACGATGGGACTATGGCACGGCTTCCCGACCTGATGGTGCTGGCAGAGGAACATAACATAAAGATCTGCACCATAAAGGATTTGATCCAGTATCGCATGAAGACGGAAAGGCTTGTCCGGCGCGGCGCAGAGACTACGCTCCCCACCGAATACGGGGGAAGTTTCAGGCTCATCGTTTATGAAAACGACGTGGACAAGCTCAACCACGTGGCACTCATAAAGGGTGAGATCGACTCGGACGAGCCGATTCTCGTACGGGTCCATTCCGAGTGTCTGACAGGGGACGTCTTTGGGTCGCAGCGCTGTGATTGCGGTCCGCAGCTCGAAAAGGCGATGAGGATGGTCGAGTGCGAAGGCCGGGGAGTCATCCTGTATATGCAGCAGGAAGGCAGGGGAATAGGACTGCTCAATAAGATCAAGGCGTACGCTCTTCAGGATCAGGGGTGCGATACGGTTGAGGCCAACATCAGGTTGGGATTCAAGCCGGACCTCCGAGATTACGGAATCGGAGCCCAGATATTGGCCGATCTGGGCGTGAGGAAAATGAGGCTGATGACCAATAATCCCACCAAGATCGTGGGCCTGGAAGGATACGGCCTCGAAGTCGTCGAGCAAGTCCCGATCCAAATCGAGCCATGTTCCACGAATCTTCGATACCTCACGACCAAGAAGAACCGTATGGGGCATATTTTGAATCTGGACACCCAAGCTTGAGAGGCTCGTGACAGAAGTCGAGCTGACTGGCGTGTATTCGATTAGCGGAGGATGTATGATCCGGAAAATTGACGGTCTTCTGGACGCGCGGGGGCTCAGGTCGGTTCTTGTAGCGAGTCGATTCAACGCGTTCATCGTGGACAGGCTAGTTGAAGGCGCGGTGGATGCCCTGGTGCGCCACGGGGCGTCGGAGGACGATATTACCATTGTACGGGTGCCGGGCGCGTTCGAGATTCCACAAATGCTGTCAGCAGTAGTGCGCTCGGGAAAATTCGACGTGGCTGTGGCCCTCGGAGCAGTGATTCGAGGGTCAACCCCGCATTTTGACTACATCGCTTCTGAAGTGGCGAAAGGAGTTGCACAAGTAGCATTGGCAACCAGCATCGCTGTGAGCTTTGGAGTTCTCACTACAGACACAATCGAGCAGGCCGTGGAGCGTGCCGGATCAAAGGCAGGAAACAAGGGGGCTGAAGCAGCCATGTCCGCGGTAGAGATGGCCAACCTGCTCAGGCAATTGCAATAACGCCCCTCATTCTCTCTCAATTTCATTGTGATGGTCGTCATACTCAGTGCCTTCCAGACGTAAGACCCGTGAGTTTGTCCTTCAGGTCCTCTTCGCGGCGGATGCCACGAACGAGGACCCTGTTCAAATACTGAGCTTCCTGGAAAAACATTTTGCTGTTGACGAGGAACAAGTGGTAAAGCTCGATCGCGTGGTGGATGACTACGCGAGAAAGCTCGTCGCTGCGGTCGCAGAAGATCGGGACGCCATCGACAACGTTATTTCTGTCCTGTCACATAGGTGGAAGCTCTATCGCATAAACAGAGTAGACAGAAACGTGCTCAGGATGGCTATCGCAGAGCTTGTTCACTTTCACAGTGTTCCGGGACCGGTAATTCTTAATGAAGCCATAGAGATCGCAAAACGATATGGCGGCGAGAACTCGGCATCCTTCATAAACGGCATCCTCGACCGAGTTCAAACCATCGAACCGAGACCTAACTGCATCGCTCGACTGAGGGAGCTTCTATCAGCGCTTGACCAATCAGTGACAACAGATTAAAATAAGAAAAGAATTTTTAGTAACTTCAAACCCGAGGATCGCGGTCGGTGAACGCTTCGTCTGAAAAGGTTGTGCGAAGATTCGCGAAGCAAGGTCTGTCTCTGGTGGCAGTGCTCGCGGGAGCCATTTGCTGCGACCTCTCAGGAACAACTCTTCCGGCCTACGGCGATCAAGCCCAGGCAACTCAAGAAAGCGGGGCGGTCCTCCCGGGCCAGTCGTCTGCTACCATCGGAAGCTCAGGATATACGGTTCCTATTCCGGAAATTAAGATGAATCGCATATTCGGCAAGGGCAAGTCGCGTCCTTCTCCGGATGCTGAGAAGTCGAAGGCAACGGAAAGTTTTCGGGAAGAGGAGCCGCTCCAAAGAGCACCGATTCGGGACGAGTCGACATCCACTGGGCCTCGAAAAGGCCCTTCCCCGATGGGCGAGTCCCTTCAAGAGAAGAAAGACATAAGACGACCGGCCCAAGTGGAGCCCGAAGCCCCTGCCCCCCCGAGCTCGTCCCAATACGGACCCGGCCCCACGAAGAGAGGTCCGGAATCTGAGGTGAGAACCCCAGCACCGGGGAAAGAAGAGCAGCCGGCCGACTCTCGAGAAAGCGACGTGAAGCAACAGGCGGAACCGAGCCCCGGTGATGAGGCCCAGCAGCCGGATATGTCAGAGATGATCATGCGAGCCCCTCAGGCCCCCGAAGACGCTCGAAAACCGCCCCCTCCGCCTCAGAAAGAACTATTAAGAGAGAAGACGTCACCGGAGACACCGACAATACTCAAGGCCGTTCCTTCAAAAGAAGGACCTGGTGCTTTGTCTATCCCCAGATCTGAGGTTGATGAGCTCGCGGATCCACGAGAATGGATTCGACTGGACAAGCGACGAGAACCGGAGGTCATCCCCCCACCCGAGCTCGAGCCCTTGCCGGGAGATCAAGACCGAGATGCCGGCACTTCCTCGATCTTGCCGGAACCTGAGCGGATGATTCATCCCGAACGGCCTTTGCCGGAATCTTCGATCGGTCAACCTCGGCCCACGGATCTTAAGCAGGAACAAAAGCCGGATCCGGTGATAGCGCCACCGCGGGAAATCGTCCCTCAATCCAGGCTGGAGCCGAGACCTGAGGCTTCCCCGACTTTGCAGCCTTATCCGGGCATTGAGCCAAGGCGGGAGCCGGCAAAAGAGTCGCCATCTCCGGTGGCCCCTCCGGAGCCGACTGTCTCACCCGAATCCCAACCTCCCGAGGAAGCGATCACACCGGAAGAGACTTCGCTGCCCCCGAAGGAGATGCTGCGATCTCCTCTGGAAGAGGAAGCATTGAGTAGTCCCGAAGTGCGTGAGTATCTCCAGCAGGCTTCCCCCATCCTGGAGGAGCTGTCCTTGTTGATGACCACGGCCCCGAGCTTGAACTTGGCTGATTACGATCCCTCGGACACTTCGGCACCCGCGATTCCTCGAGACGTCTATCTGAGGATGGATGCCATAAAACGTCAATTGCAGATCTTGGATTCCAAAACATTCGCAATCATTCCCCCGCGAAAGTACGCCGCGTTTCATTCTCTTATCCGCGAATCCATCGCGGAAACCAACCAAGCCTGCAGCGCGATCATGAGTTACCTGCAAGATACGAAAGCAGAAGACCTTCGAGCGGTTCGTGAACATCTTCTGAGAGCACGGAAGCTTATTCAGCGGACCCGAGAGACGACCGGCTGAAAACAGCGTTTTCCTGCCCCGGCTGGAGAGTGGGTGAATTCACGAGCTTTACCATGGGAAAAATGTACTACAAGATCAAGCTCTACGGACATACCGCTGAGAATTCTCAGCGTTTTGTCAAGGATCTGTCCGTATTGCTGGGCGTGGACGAACAGGGCGCTTTCGATCTCCTTGAGAGAGCGCCTACCGTCATAGGCCGCACCCCGTCCCAGGAACAAGCCGAGCATCTTCAGCAAAGACTGGCACTCATCCGCGGGCTCTGTCTCGTTGAGGCCGAGGAATCCGACGAGGCCGTCTCAGAGTCAACCGTAGACCAAGCTGACAGCGGGCTAGCAACAGCAGAGACCTATGACATTGAGGAATTGGAGAAGAAAGACTCGTTTCTCTCATACATGTGGTTGAGTGCTCTTGTGGGAGTGACAGTCATTGCTCTCCTAGTAGGAGGCTCCATCTTCCTCGCGCAGTGGTGGAGATTGTCTGCGAGCTATCGGCCTGCCTCACCGCCACCCCCTGTCGAGACGACGAGTCCTGAAACGAACGAGCCGACAGTCAGCCTTGCCGACGTGCAAAGGCAGACCGAGGGCGAAATCGAGCGACTAAAGTCAGAGCTCGAGGAGCTGGAGTATCAACTGAGCTGGCAGACAGATGAGCTGGAACA
>CAYZET010000065.1:0-6872 GCA_964477215.1 uncultured Syntrophaceae bacterium
AGAGCCAGAGCCAGGTAGCCCCGTACCGCCACTGCGGGCTATAGGAACGGGCCAGATCCATCATCGCTTGCCATTGATGGCGGTTGTCTCGGAGAGGAACGATCTGGACAAGGAATCGTGCGCCGGCCTCTTTCATATAGCTCATTCCGCGCAGTGTAGACTCGAAAGAGCCTGGATTGCGTGTGATATAGTCGTGAACGTCCGCTGTAGCCCCATAAAGCGCCACCATTTTGGATCCCTTATGTCTCAGGAGTCGGGCGATTTTCGAGGTAATCAGCGTGCCGTTGGTGTTGAGCCGATAGGAAAGTGATTTGCCAGCCACGTAGTCAAAGATATCCGCGAAATCAGGCCGCAACATCGGCTCGCCCCCTGTCAGTGTAAACTCTCGAGCCCCTGCTTGCCGAGCCTGGTCGACGATTCCGCAAATCTCATCAAAGGTAAGCTCCCGGGCTTTTACGGCTGCATCCGATGGAATGCGCAGCCAGCAGTGGCGACAGTCGTTGTTACACTGGTGGGTAAGATCGAAAATGCCGTGGAGCGGCCAACGTGGCGCGGCCTCTATGGTTCTTCTCTCCGAATATTCGGTCATTTCTCATACCTGACCGCTAGCAATTTCTTCCCACTCCCGCTCGTGTCTTTTGCCCGCCATACGAACCCGACCGTGGAGCTCCTGAACAATGCCAATACGATAGAGGAGTGCGGGCATTGTTTTCAGACGGTCGTTCATGGTTCAACCCCGATTTGGGCCTAGAGCTTTCTTCAATCCACGCGACTATACCTGAAACCTACTGCGAAAGCAATTGGTTGCAGACGGGCGTCCATTTCGCGCCCGGCATTGACTGTCTGGCTCCAAGGGTACATACTTAACAATTAGATTTAGGTCTCTCGTGCTTTTTACCTGGATGCAGAGGCAAATAGAGGTCAGGAAACGAGAGCGGACAAGTGCGGCAACTTCACCACGAGCATTGAGAATTCGACATCGCCCCTCACGGTCAGTTCTGATTCACCAGGTGCTCCACAGAAAGGAAGGTCTCCGCGATGAAAGTATTTTGTGAGGCTCTCGACTACCGCATCGAGGTGCCGCAAAGGCCGGAACGTGTCATATGTCTGGTCGCGGCAGCGACAGAAGCACTCTACGCTATGGGACTGGGAGACAGAGTGGTTGGGGTGTCCTGCTACTGTGACCGCTACGTCCCGGATTTGAACAAACCGGTCGCAGGGGATTATCTGAAAATTGACAAGCAGGTCTTCGCGGAACTGAACCCGGATCTCGTTGTCGTCACGACAGGAGTCCAAAGGAAGCTGGGATTGGATCTTGCCAAGCGTGAGCTACCGGTATACGCATTATCTCTGCCGAACAGCTTCTATGGAATTCTTGAAAATAATGTTATTCTGGGAGCGTTAGTCAACGAGGTCCAGGCGGGTCGAGGGCTTTCTCGCCGCATGGAAGAGCAGGCACGTGTTATTCGAGAGCGAAATCCTCGCAATCGACCGCGGGTTTACACTGAGCTCTGGTTTGGACGACATATGCGGTCGATCGGTGGTTTCACCTATATCGATGATCTCGTTTCCCTTGCGGGGGGCGAAAGCATTTTTGCACATAAGCGTGCAGGATACCTCGTACCGGACTTCGAGGAAGTTGTGGCCGCTAGGCCAGACGTATTTCTTTTATTTTCTGAGGAGGTCTATCCGGTTGACCCTCGACGACTTGTGGAAGAGCGCGGTTGGAACAAGTCGCTAAGTCTAAGAATAGTTGAGTCCACTGTGGAACGTGGACGGAATCTCATTCAGGAAGGACCGTCTATTGTCGAGACGGCTGCATGGCTGCAGGAGCAGTTGCACCAGTGAACGAAAGGAGACGTTTCTTTATGGAGGCCTGGAGGTAAAGTAATGGATGACGATCCGAAAATCTATCAAACCGGCATCCGCGGGGCAATAGCCCTTGCCAAGAAGATCGCAATGGCCAGGGACAAGGACGAGAGGTTGAGAATGGCCGCGGTCGGCAACGACCTGGAGGAGATGGAGCGCGTCCTCAGCGAGGGGGCAGAGATCAATGCCAGGAAAGGAAAGTATGAGACCACGGCCTTGATGGAGGCAGCGGTGCGTGGGAACGTGGAGGCCATGAAATTTCTGGTGCAACACGGGGCTGATGTGAACTTGGCCGACAAGGATGGCTGGACAGCTCTTATGGGTGCAACCGTGGAAGGCCATCTTGAGCCGGTGAGATTGCTCCTGAATCTGGGCGCGAACGTCAACGCCGAGAACAATAGTGGCGAGAAGGCATTGGCCATGGCAGCCAGGATGAAGCATACGGAGCTTGCCGAGACTTTGCTTGAATACGGTGCAGAGGAGTAGACGTTGCTCACAGCCGTTGCTAGCGGATGTTGGAGCGGTGTGAAACCCGCTCCGACTACGAAGATATGGGCGCGGACTACTCGTAGCGCCGGTGTCTCGCCGGCATTCTCGTTGAAGCCTGCGGTGCGCTATGACAGGCTCTAAGCCCGCTTGCACCTCAAGACCAGTTCAAGACGGGAATCAACTGCAGGATACCGCCGCGACGAAACTTCCTTGCTGCTACCGCATTCTGGTTACGGAATCGCCCGAGAGCTCGTGCATCCGCCCTAACTCTGGATCTGTCTGAGCTGTTCGAGCTTCTCGAGTGCTTTCCCTGAGGCCAGTGCTTCTCTTGCCATGTCCGTCCCCTTTGAGTAACTCGAGGCGTACCCGGATATATAAAGCGCAGGGGCAGCATTCATGCAGAAGAAATCAGCTACAGGTGTGTCGTACTGCCCTGACAGCACATCGATAATGGTCTTGGCATTAGACTCTGCTGTCTTGCGAGTCGCTACAGCAGAAAAGTCACACTTTTTCACTCCAAAATCAGACGGTGAAACCTCATAGGTCTCGATTTTGCCATTTCGGAGCTCAGTGACTCGAGTGGGCCCTGCAGGTGAGAACTCGTCCATTCCCGTGGAGGGATCCATTCCTTCAGCCATACCGTAAGGAGACACCGCGGCAGGCATACCTATTTCCTTGAGCACGGCGATAAGCTGGTCGCACACATGGGGCGAATAGGCTCCTATCACGATCGAGCTCGTTTGCTCGCACGGTTGAGTCAGGGGTCCTATTATGTTAAACGCCGATGTGAACCGCATAGAACGGATGAGACGGGCCCATCCAGATCGGAGGAAGGCTTCGCCCGGCAGATAACAGATGCCATGCGTGTCGAGGCTTTCTTCAGCCTTCTGCAGAGGCGCATTCAAATCTATGCCGAGAATTTCCATAATGTCCGACGCGCCCGCGACTCCGGTGACGAGCCTTGCCCCCTTCTTCGCAACCGGCAGACCACAAGCAGCAGCAATGAACGTCGCGGGAGTAGATACGTTGACAGTTTTGAGTTGGTCAGACCCTGTTCCCACTATGTCGCAGATGGGCCCGGGTCTCTTTGTCCTGATCCTGGCGGTGTCATATCTGGTTAACGCATCCCAGGCCCCGGATAACTCCTCAATTGTCGGTCCTCGCGCAATGTGGGCCATGAGAAAGGCTCCCTGTTGCAGCTCCGGTTGCTCGTTGAGAATTACTTGACGATACGCCTCACAGGCCTGCTCTCGGGTCAAGAGCTTTCCCGAGGCTACGGAAACGATTACACGGCCGAATTCACGTAACTGCATTTCTGTTGCCATGAGCTTCTCCTCCTTGATTTTTCATTCCGGTGAGGATCTATGTGAAAGGCCACAACGCCTTAACGAGCTTTGGGTGCCCCGACTGGACGAGTCAAGTCCACAAGCACTTTAAACACTCCCCCTCCAGCGATTCTCCCGAGCCATGTTTCCACGTCTTCCAGACCTATCTCTGCCTCCAAGAGAAGCTCGGCTTCTTGACTGTATTCGTGCAAGACTTCAACTGCTTCGGACATCTGCTCGCGGGTACATCCATATGCTCCGGACAAGTGGAGCTGACGGTAGTGTATTTCGTTCAGGTCCCGTAACTGCAGGGAGTCGTTGCCGGTAAGACCGCTGAACAAGCAGAAGCGCCCCCCGCTCCTCAAGCTGTCCAGCCCCTGGGGAAACGTGTCATATGCAGAGGCGGCATTGATGCAAACATCAAAGTCAGTACCGATTATCGTGGTGTGGGCATCGATTCTCAGCCGCTGACGGAGCTCTTCGCTGCGACGAAGCGTCTTCGGATCCTTTTCGACCATGAATACTGAAGCCCCTCGCGCTCTGGCCGCAAGGCCTAGAAGAAGGCCTACCGGACCGGCCCCAAAGATGAGAAGACGTTCGCGCGACTGGAGAACGGTCTGTGCAAGGGCATTGAGGCAACAGGCTGTCGGTTCGGCCAAGCATGCGATACGTCCGGGCAGCCCATCCGGTACGGGGATCAATGCTGATTGCGCTACACTAACCTCCTGGGCAAGCCCCCCATCCTTGTTGAATCCGAGGATTTTCATTTCCGAACAGAGGTTTTCCTGACCTTCGCGGCACGAGACGCACGTGCCGCAGGCTTCTCCGGGCCACACCAATACGCGGCATCCCGATTGAGTGACCCCGAAAATCTCGTGTCCAAGCACCCTGGGTAGCCTGAGATCACGGTGACCCTGCTCCCACATCTTCGCGTCCGTCCGGCAGAGACTGCAGTACACAACCGAAACCTTTTCTTGTCCTGGCTCAGCGTCGAGGTGGTGATGCTCGTCAATGACCAGCGTCCTTGGAGCCACAAGCTTGAGAGATCTCATCAACCCCTTCTCCCCTCGAAAACAAAAACCCTGCCACTAGAAAAGCAGCAGGGTTTGCGGTTACCATGAGCTTACCCCATCTGAGCGCCCGTCTTCTGGCTCCCGGGTCGTCCTCCACCTGCCCTTCCCGCTCGGCTTGTGCCGATCAGTGGCTCTTCAGGTTTCGTCACCGGTTACAGCGGCGGGACCGCCACGGACTCTCACCGTGTTCCGTTAGCGCTCAGACTTCTGTACCAACTATAAGGAAGAATACCTAGCTGAGTCAAGCGAAATACGGGTATCTGCGCCAGCTCCTTTTAGGAAAGGGCAGGTTTGAAGCCTGCCCCTACTGTGGTGTGCGGCTTTGATCTTTGCGGTAGATGTGTACCGTGGCAGTGGATGGGGCGCATCCAACAACCCGCCCTTCCCTGGACACACTTGAAGCGAATGCGTAACCGTATTTGGTTAATAGCGTACCGAAGACAGACCAATCGGCTCCACCGATAGAGGTTCCTCACGCGAGCAATATAAGGGAGTAGGAGTTATACGTGTCCTTCACGTTGGTTGCCAGCTCAAAGGACTTGCCTATCCGCTTGATGGTTTGGAAGACGTCGATGGAGCAGGCTTCCATCGCGGGCCGTTTTTCGTTAGGGAACTTGCATCTCCCCGGATATGAGCACTTCTTACACAACGCGCAAGTCTCCGCGGGTAGACCGAATGCCTTATAATATCCCATCAGAAAAAGCTTTCGTTCCAATGCCACCGTGGATTTCCACTGTTTAATCTGGAAGCGACGTTTCTCTGTCGAATTTCGATAGAACTGCTCATTCTTGTGTCGGCGCACCAACAATAGGGCAATCTCATATTCGGAAAGGAGCTCACGCACCGTCTCCGAATTCGGAGCCGCTGGTGGACAACACCAGTTGGTACCATAATTTGCGCATCCATATTGACATTTCAACCCTACCCACCGGGCAATGACGATTTCTGAAGCCTTCAGAACATGAATCTCTTGAAAGCCCAGTTCCTCCGCCAACTGCCTTATCTCTTCAAGAACATCGGGGGTTATTCTTGTAGTCGGGTGACCAACTTGAGCTTGGCACCCGCTCTTGAGACGGACGGGTTGCCTTTTTCTGAGCGGTACCTGCGCTTCCCTGTCAACCAACTCTACTGCCATCTCTGATGCTCCCATCCACGGCCCTGCTTGCCATTCGGTCTGCGGCCATCAAGCTTGGCGGATTAGCACGTATGCCGAGATCACGGCACTCTTCCCCCGCAACACTTCGGCCCGGTTATCCCCATTGACTATTCGTCGTTCGGAGAACCCGGTTCACGTTTCGGATTCAGACTCAAACTCCATGCACACAGACCGCGGAACAGCCAAACCCAGCTCCACCTCTGCGGCCTTGATTATTGCTACTCGGACCGGGCACGCTGAATGAGGCAAGACGTCAGACGACGCTCGAAAAATCGGGTTCTTTTCGTCACTTTTCGCCATAATCTCTTTCAACTGAAATGTGCCGTTCCTTTCCAACACAACGCTAAGCTCCTCCACGGCCTCGCAATCTGAGGTCAATACGATTCTCACGCAGTACTTGCCGTCTTTCTCCGCTTTGATAATTGTTTGAAATCCGCAGGCACCTGCGCTCACTTTCAATCGTGTCAACATTCCCTCCAAGAGATCGTTCTTGTTTCGTGGCGGACAGCGCCTCTTTGAGAGGAATACCCGGCAAGCGAGTCACCCGGTCTCACGGTCGCCTAAACCAAACTTCTCTCTGGGCGCACAACAAGTATAGCTCATTATCACGTGAGGTCAAGGTGGCGGAATTCAAGCCCACCTCCTTTCTGGCGGTCTTCGGCGCCGCGACTCGGAAGTTGCGGCGCCGCGAGTTGACTTCTGCCTTCTTCAGCGCACGGCAGTGCAACGCCTTTTCTTTACCTCATCATTTCTGATGCAAAACCTCTGGCGGCACAACTCCTTCCAGATGCGGGAACTGATCCTTCATGTGAGGTACCTGCATGGATTCCATGAACTGCTGCTGGAAATCTTCCTCCACGGTCAGCTCAATGTACTCCACATTTCGAGCAACCCAGTTTGCTTCAGCTCTCTTCTCACGGTTCAAGAGGGCTGCGCGAGCACCATCGCCGGCTGCGTTCC
>CAYZET010000065.1:6882-11331 GCA_964477215.1 uncultured Syntrophaceae bacterium
AAACATTCTCCAGATCGCAGTCGGGAAAGAGTCCCATAATGAGTGCCTTGGTCTTGTCAACATGGGTTCCAAAGGCTCCAGCGATCTTGATCACGTCTACCTTCTCCAATCCCATACGCCTCATCATCAGCTTGCATCCAGTATAAAGGGCTCCTTTGCCCAACTGAATCTGGCGTATATCCTTTTGGCTTATAACTACATCTTTGTTGATCGAGGTTTCGTTAGCCCATGCGATCACAAATTCAGGTTGCTTGTTGTCGGAGTTAATTCGGTACCGATTAGACTTCTGGTTCTTGCTGAATCGCCCGCTCTTCATTATAACTCCCGAGCGATAGAGCTCGGCCAGCACGTCGAGGATGCCGGATCCGCATATGCCCTTGGTCTTCATCTCTTCAGGCTTCGAGTACTTAAGCCACGCGTCTCTGCCGATGACCTTGTAGTCAACCTCGTGTGTTTCGGGATCTATGACAATACGCTCAATAGCTCCCGGAGCGGCACGCATTCCGAAGCTCAACTGCGCCCCTTCCAGAGCGGGACCGGTAGCGCATGAGCAAGAGATCATCTTCTTATTGTTGCCCAGTACCAGCTCACCGTTGGTCCCAATATCGATTATGAGCTGAATCTCGTCGTGCTTGTACGGCTCCTCAGCGATTAACACACCTACATTGTCTGCACCCACGAACCCTGCTTCGTTTGGGAGGACGTGCACGTAGGCGGAGTCGTTGATCCTTATACCCAGGTCGCGAGCCCGGATGTCGAGGCCTCGGTGAATGACCGGGGGGAACGGTGCAAGCCCCACAAACTCGGGATCGAGCTGGAGCAGAATATGATGCATAGCCGTGTTGCCTACGAGAGTCATGTCGACAAGATCAGCCGGCGACAGGCACAGGTACTTCTTTTCCTCTACTTCTTCGGCCTCGTCTCCGAAGACCTCAACCCCTTTTTCCGCTTCTGCTTCTGCTTCCTCCACCTTTTTTTTCTTCGGGGGATGCGTAGCCTCACAAGCCTGTTGCACCAGATTGTTCAGGCCGTCGAGAATGTCCTTGCTCATCGTCTCCAGGCCGCCCGGATGCATCATGTGATAGGTGATTCGAGCCATGACGTCCTCGCCGTACTTGCACTGCGGGTTCATCATGGAAACCGTGTTAATGACCTCCATCGTACGCAAGTTGCAGAGATACGCCGCAACGGTCGTGGTTCCCACGTCAATGGCCATTCCGTAAAGATCTTTTACCTCGCCGGGCATTACGCGGATTATTTCCTTGTCCATCCAGACGGCTACCGTAATTTTCCAGTTTCCCTCTCTCTGGCGTCGAGGAAGCTTTCTCAGGGTATACCAGTCGATGTTGAGATCTCTCAGGCCGTAATTGCGTTCGAGCTCTGCACAGATCCGTTCGAAGTCCCCCAACGGGTCCTCAAATGAGGGCGGCACCACTTGCACGTAGTACAGTTTCACAGCCGGGTTCCAATCGATGTGGATGTCTCTGGCAGCCTTGCTAACGACCTGCTTCCCTGCTCGCGCTTCTTCAGGCACAAAGACGAGGAGGTCGCCTTCCACCTTGGCCACGCATGCAAGTCGGAAGCCGGCCTCCTTTTGCTCGAGGTTAAAAAACTTTTCTTCTTCTTCCTGCCACTCAGAAGCGTGGTTCTTGCTCGAGGTGATACCGAACTTCTCAAAGAAGCCCTGTTCGATTCTGACCTTGCATTTTCCGCATTTCTTTTTCTCCCCGCACAGGGCTTCAATGTCCACACCGAGCTGGCGAGAGGCATCTATGAGGTTGGTCCCTTCTTCTATCGGCCCTCGCCGTGCCGATGGTTGGAAGATCACCATATGCTTCTTCTTTTCCATTGACTAGTCACCTTTCTTCCCTATGTTTCTCACATCCGTGATGCATTCGTTCTTGTCACGCAGTCACCGAGACCCAAAAACGTGCGAGCGCACCCCCACCGACACTGTATGCCACGCGAGTCAAGTCCAAATGGCGATTGCAACGGAGGAACGATCAGCAATCGCCCCGGACCTGGGCGGTTATTCGCCTTGCTCTGTACTTTATTGTCCGTAGTAGCTACGGAATGATAATGCCCCAGCCATCGGACACACCTGCATCCCTCAGACTCAGCTCTGGAACTGCCGCCTCGCAGCTCTCTATCCGGCTGTCTCCGTTATCACCGTATTGCACGATTCACGCCGCTCTCCAGATGCAGGATCTTCAATAGCATGCACTGGGGCCAATCAGACATTAGGCATTCGGCCGAGGCGGGATCTGCGGAGGTGCACGGAATTCTCACGGCTTCACCGCCTTGTCCGTATTGGGGAAAGCCGCCTCTGGGGCCCAAGATAAAGGCTCACTTCCCCCAGCGTCGTCAAAAGCTCAAGTACCGCTCGCCTGGCTTTCGAGGGCCCATCGCCCGGTGATCTTAACCTCCTCAAGGCCCGTCATCGCGATGAACGCCTCCGGTCAGTCCCACAAAAACTTTGCCCCGGGTATTGCCACCAACGTCACACCTGCACAACAGATCAACTTCCCTGGATACCCTTGTTCTGCAGCTCACGGAGTCGGGAGATCATCTTGATGGCCTCCTGGACTGCGTTCCCAGCGCTTTCGGCATAGCCGTCCGCTCCGAAGAGGTTCGCCACGTCCTTGGTGACCGGAGCCCCGCCCAGCATGATGGCCACGTTCGGGTTCTTCTCCTTGATCATTTGGATGACCTTCTTCATTCCCATCATAGTAGTGGTCATCATAGCCGACAGAGCGACGATGTCAGAATCGGTCCTGAGCTGCTCTTCGGCGAATTTCTCAAGGGGCACGTCTCGCCCCAGATCGTGCACAGTGAAGCCTGCCACGTCGAACATCATCTTGATGAGGTTTTTCCCGATGTCGTGCACGTCACCCTGAACCGTTCCAATGACTACTTGACCTTTGAGATCTCCTGACGATTCCACTGACATGTGAGGTCTGAGGATATCGAGCCCAGCATAAAGGGCGTCAGCACACATTAGGATCTCCGGTACGAAGTACTCTTGTCGATCGTAAAGATCGCCGACAATTTCCATGCCAGCAGCCAAACCGTTCATGATGGCGTCAAACGCATCCAGCCCCTCTTCAATGGCTATGTCAGACCATTCCTTTACCTGATCCTCTGCATATTCGACCACTCCGTCGGAGAGGTTCTTGAGGATTTCTTCTCGCCTTGCCTCTGATACCATGTGTTTTCCTCCAATTATGTTGTTGTTTTCTATATGCGTCCTACCGCGGGTGAGGGATTCTTCCCATAGGTCTTAACGGTCTGTACGTAGGCCTCTACGTTTTCTTTCTTCACTTCGGGCCAGATGTCGCACCCCGGCCAGACAGCATCGACGCCTGCGTCTATACAGCCCTTGATGACATCTTCAACTTGGGATGGCTCCATCTGACAGAGTGTGCCGTATGGATCGAAATTACCGAACAAGAGAACGTCATTGCCAATCTTCTTTCTTGTTTCGGCCAAATTGTTTTTCTGGTCAAAACTCAGAGCGTCTGCACCGCAATCGTTCATCATTTCCACGATCAAGTCGGTTCCGCCGCAAATATGGAGAATCTTGGGAGACTCTAAGGCCGCGAAGATTCTTTGCAGGTACGGTTGAATCAGAGTCTTCCACATGCGCGGTGAAAGCAAATCGGTGCCCGATCCCATTTCCCGAATGTTGATGTAGTCTGCACCCAAAGCCTGATAGCGCTTTGCAACTGCGATAACCACATCGGTCATCTTGTCTTGAAACTCCTGAACTTTCTCTTTGTCTTTCTTGATACCTTTGAGCAACAGATCCAGCTCGGTGACCTGTCCGGCCATGGTAAACGGTCCCAGAACCCAGGCTCCGACCGCGTATTTGTTCTCGGCGATCAGTGTCTTGAATGCCTCTTCCACCGCAGGCATACGACCCTGGTCTAAGTAATCCGCAGGCACGTCTGTTTCCCAGAAGCGCTCCCACTTGGAGGGCACGGTCGGATAAAGGACTCCCTCGGCATTCTCGTAGACCGAGCATCCACGGCCCATAGCCTCGGGGATAGTACACATGTCGTAGGGAATCACGACCGAGTCAAAGCCGAAAATGTCTGCACTCAGCGTTGCCGACTTGGCCAGATACTCTGCCGATCCATGGACTTGGGCGAAACGTATTCCCAATTTCTCGATCGCTTGAATGGTCACCATGCCCATCCCGCTGAACACCGGCATTCTGTCTACCGGCTCTCGCCTGAGAAGCCTCTGAACTCTTTCTCTGGGCTTCATTTCTGCCATTAGCTCTTTCCTTTCTTTTTCCTGATGTCACCGTCGGCAGTTAATGCCTCCGTAGTTTACGGTCGTAAGGGCAACCTCGCACTTGCTGCCAAACCTCACATTCCCTGGAGCTGTTCTACAAACTCGGGGAACAGCTTTCTCAGGGGATGGTTATCTGTTTCGGGGAGCTTC
>CAYZET010000065.1:11341-17136 GCA_964477215.1 uncultured Syntrophaceae bacterium
TGGCCGTGAAAGCGTCGGCCATGGCGACTGCGGGGATGATGCGCTCAGATCCGGCCATGGGACCGGAGAAGATCACATCGTGATAGAGAGTCGACGCCACTGCCTGTAGCGCCGCATCTGATCCGGCCCAGCCGCTCTGGCCCCACATCTCTCGGGCAGCTTTCCACATGTACGAGCCGTTGGACGGAGCGCTCCCGCAGGGAAAACCCCACTTCTCCTTGATCAATCTATTGGAAAGCGAACAGAAAGCAGTGGCTGGACCGTTCATCACCGAGGTATCAACAAAAATGCTCTCAAATTTTGCTCCCACCTTTTCAATGGCATCCAGCAGCATTTGCGTTCCTGATATCCTCCCGGTAGGCATCTGGTCATTCATGTCGAATGCAACCAGAAGGACGTGCTTAACACCCATTGCGGCAATTTCTCTGATTTCCGTCTCCAGGTCCTTTTCCCAGACCGTGATACTGTTGTAGAACATTCGGTCCAGCAGCCCCTTGTCCGCACAGTATTTCGCCCCTTCCAGCTTGGCTTTCATCACCCAGGCGTCAACGCAGAACGGCATGTCCGTAACACTGACGAAGAAGTCAATGTATGTCTTGAATTCATCGCCTTTGGTAGCCACGATATCGGCCATGCACGCAACGCCTGACTCTTTGGAGAGCTTATCGGTAGTCTGTATAAGCTCTTTGGCGCGTTTCTCGCTAAACCCTTCCTTTCGTTTTCCTTCGAATACTTTGTCTCCCTTTTGAAAGATTGACGGGATGACCACCGTGGGGTATTGACCCGGCTGTCCACCGAACTTGACCCCACCGACCTCACAAACCTTCTGCTCAGTCTCGAACACGAACATCTTTGTTCCTCCCTTCGTCCTAAGTTGTATGACTTGGAATCTGCTTGTCTCGCACCACGCGCCTCATGCCCCCTGTTTTCCGGCACAGCTTGTGCGTCCCGAGACTACTCTGCGCTTCTCTAACTTCCTGATAGCGGTCAACTTCGATGCCGATTCCCCTATTACGCTCGGGATCGGCGCTTGCACGTGCTTGAGACCGAGCAGTGCAGCAATGGCCTCAGTCCAATATGTTATCCTGATTCCCTCCTGGGAACAGGGTATCTGGTGTAATGTTTCGAGAACCAATCAGCGGCTTCCAGGACTTGGTCTATATGGTCTGGTGGAACGTCGTACGGTAGATCCGACCCGGGAGAAAATACGTAACCCCTCGTACCTCCTGCGGCCAAGCATGCGATTGCATCTTCTCGCGGAGAGATGATCCCGAGAGACAGTGCTGTGGTGACCTTCAGGTTGCCCCCAAAACCAACCCCGTATTTGTGGGCAACATCACGAGCGTATGCAAGATTGAGTTGCTCATCTACGGCAAATCCGTCGGTACCCACCTGAGCCACCTCTTCGAGAACTTCTGTAGCATCTCCGTAGACCAAGAAGACAGAGGCTTTCCCCGCTTTGCGAGCTACCTCAATGGCCGGCTGCGCGGCAGGGTAGACGTACTTGCGGAAGACATCGGGCTTGATCTGGGAAACCAGGGGATCGATCATTGCAAGGACGTCACAATCTATGTCCTCAGCGTAGATACGGGCGGCCTCGCGTGCTACTTCACCACAGTAGGAAATAAGCTCCCTTGCTTCTGCTTCATTCTTGTAAAGGTCAGTGTAGATCGCTATCCCCCGTAAGTACCACGCTAGAGTAAGCGGTCCGCAGAGGACTCCGTAGAGTGCTACATCACCAAGTTGCGCTTTAAGCTTTTTGCCTGCCGAGATAACTGTCGGCCACCGACCGCTCGTCGGGCCGGGAATTTGGATACTGGCTTGTCCGAGGCTGCAGCTCCGAAGAGGATGCTCGACAATCGATGGAGGACTATCGGGCCACCATCTGTACTCGCAGCCCATAGAAATAGCTTCTATAGACGTATCGAAAAGCAGCGGGATGCCGTCTGCTTTGTACCGTGTAGCGGCGTAAAGGACACCTTCAGCTATCAGCTCCGGATCTTGAAAGTATCTTTCCGCCGGTTGACCTATCAAGTGCGCGGCATGAACACCGACGTACGGTACCCACGGAGCTCTCTTTGTCGGCAGGCCTCGGATGGCGTCCAAAACATCCTGCTTGCCCAATGTTCACCTCCTGCGAGGGACCACACCTTCAGGAGAGAGGTGCGAAGACGTTGTGGCAGAGGGTACTTTCTTTGTCGGCAGAGAGCTGTCGGGCCTCGGTGGATGCAAATAGACTTTACCGTATGCGTTTGCAGTGGTATTGAGCGTCATAAGCCTTCTGTGGACACCAGGTGACCCAAGACCCGATCATGCACGTGGCGTCGACACTTCGCACTTTTGTATTCATACTCTACGGTTACGCAAAAAAGCTGTCAAGATCTAAAGAACGTCTAATAGTGTCTAATGTCGAAGCCTTCCCCATATAGAGGTTACATTTTCCCTATCTACTGCACCATAGTCCACATGGATAAAAGAAATTTCCCTTTTTTGGGCCTTACAGTCGCTACCAAACGAGGGTTCGATTTCTCATGGAAAACCGCCCCCAAAGCCCTCTAAAACAAAAAAAAGCCCTCTGCGCCTAGTGCGCAAGGGCATGGATACCAGTACCTTACTGCCGACGCCGAACTAACATTCCTCGCGTCAGCTTATACTACAGCACTTCCCGACAACCGGGAAGACTGAAGAGCTACGGTCACCCTAAATAGACTTTTCCCATCCTTGACCGAAATCAGCTAGGGGCCTTACCTCCTCAATCTCAAAGGTAAGGGCAGCGTGAATCATCTTTTGCGCGGTTTCGGCCCCCACTTTGGCCGCGATCGCTTCTCGTATGGAATCCAACTTCGGTCCTGAGGTCGCGCAGTCGGTCATCTTCACGTAGATACGCGCTCCCTTCCAATCAGAAACACTTTGTCCCGGCTCCATGACCAGGAAACAGCCGTATGGATTGTCCTTGAGATTGGTGAGGGTTCGGTTGTTTCCCGATCCCATAACGATCGTCTTTTCGTCCACCATGCGGGGGGATCCAAAGTAGGCTGAATTGACCTTGCCACTCTTGTCGGCTGTACTCAGAGTACCCAGACGAGGTTGCTTGTTGAAGTATTCCATCAGTTTTTTCGTCATGTCAGACCTCACTTTCTCCAGTGTGTGACGCGCTTTCCGAGAAGCGATGAACTTGTCTCACGAGCCTCAAATGGCATGCAGCACATTCATGACAGGGCCGGACCCAGCGCAGTTGACTCACATGGGAGATATTCTTTTCAGAACACCTGCAAGACTCTGGGTGCGCCTTTTCAATCCCAATTTCTTGCGAATGGAAATTCGCTGAAGGCGAACCGTGTCCAGGCTCTTCTCCAGGATGAAGGCTATCTCTTCGCTCGTCTTACCGAGACGTATCAGTCTTGCTACTTCGAGCTCCTTTTCCGACAACCCCAACATCGGGTCTGAAGGAGCAAGTTTCCTCGACTCGTTTTCTATTCCGAGGTCCTTGAGGAGCAATCGGGCGTGGGCATCTACGAGATCCGGCTTTCGTTTTGATTCCATGATCTGGAACACGCGCTCGGTGAGCCTGCCCGTGAGGTCGGAAACGACTTGCTCACAGGCCCGAAGCCTTTCCTCTTCGGCATGACGCAAGAGGGTGTTCAGAGCCCGATTCTTCTCCTGCAGTTCAGACGTCTTGACCGTTAGCCTTTCCTCCAGACGTTTGTGATCCGTTAGATCGTGACACAAGCCCACCATCCCGTACGGCTCGCCTGCGTCGTCTTTCAGGAGACCTACCGTAATGAACGCCACGCCACGAGTCCCATCAGTGCGGATGAATTCATATTCGCCTTTCCACACATCATGTTCCCTCAGGATCCTTTTAGCCTGCTCTCCGAACCCGTTCTTACTGCCTTTGCGCGTCAGAATGAAAGAAGGCTGCCCTGCCACGAGGGACTTCACGTAACCGAACATTCGCTCACTTGCGGGGTTCCAGTCAACAATATTCCCTTCAAGATCTGTAATAATGATGGCCTCCTGCATGTGGTCAAAGCAATGTCGATACTGTTTAAGCTGCCGCTCTTCGTTCCTCTGCTCCGTCACATCCTGGAAAAAGACCGAGACCCCGTCACCCACCTTCCCAATCCAGAAATTCAAGAGGATCGGTTGGGCAGATTGCGACGGCTCATCGAGCCAGAGCTCGAAGTTCGCAGCTCGTCCCGTATCGGTCACGTGCACGGCGTGCTCCATTAACACTTGCCTGACTCGATCGTTGGGAAGCACTTCGGTGAGCGAAGGTTGAAACGGCATCGCATGTCTGAATCGCAAAACTCTTTCCGATGCTGCGTTCCTTTTCAGGCACAAGAAGTCCTGTATGGTGCCTGCCTCATCCCTGACCGCTTCCAAAAGGAGTCCAGGTTGCGGGACCGCGTCAAAGGTTTTCTCGGCAAGTACCTGAATAGACGCGTCCTGGAAAGTGACGGACCGCAAATCTTCCCTGGGGGCCACTTGCGCCAGAACCGCCCTCGGATCGTCAGCGCCGGGAGCTACAGGTACCATGAATGCATGATCCACGATTCGTTGGCCGGGCAAACCTATTGGCAACAGATCCTCGCGTGCAAACGCCTCCCCTTTGGCTGCTGCTTCCAAAGAATGCTGCCACATTACCGCCATCTCGTGCGGCAAAGGCAGATCTTTGACTCGACGTCCCAGGATGTCTTCTATTCCGAGATCCATAGAGAATGCACGATTAATCAAATTGAGTGCTGCTGTCGACATTCGGATGAAGCCATCATCCGCAGCGTACGTGTACAAACCCAGCATTCCGTTTTCGATCAAGGCCTGATACTCGCGTCTGCCGTACTTTTCGAACGGGTCGAAAAGGAGGACAAGCATCCTGCGTGGCTGTCCGTTATCATTGAGAATGACTGTCAACGTCAGATCGAGAATCAGCGGTGTGCCGTCCTTACGGCAAACTCGTACTCGGATGTGGCTTGTACCGGACTTCTCCTCCCACAACTTGTCAACCGTTTCCAGCAATGGGCCTAGGCTCTCCGGCTCCATGATCAACTTCTGTGCCCAACTCTGAATGTGGGTCATCTCTTCCAACGTGTAGCCGGTCAGACGGCTAGCTTCCGCGTTGTACGACAAGAAGAATCCATCGCGGCGCATGACGATCATGCCCATTTGTCCATATTGGTGAAGCACTTCTATGAGCCCCTCCACGTTCACCCGGCTCAAAGCGACTTGTCGCTTCATGCTTCTCATCAAGTCCGCGTGATCCTCTTTCGCCTCCACCATTTCCTTGAGCTTTGCAACGCACGATACCAAGACATCCTGGTTGACAGGTGGCATCAGGAGCACGGGACGATAGTAGCGCGGTAGATTCAGCGTGTTCCAGGAAAGGCCAGGTTGACCGATTACAATGATCTCCACTGCGGGGTTGATCTGTTTCATCCGCTTGATAAGCTCACCCAATTCCATGGTAACGCCACCGAGCTCCACCACCGCGAGGAGGTGCAAACCCGGGTTCCTGCTCAATTCAACCAGAGCTTCACGTGCATCATCTGCGGACCGAACAATCAGATCGTCGAGCTGACTTTGAAGCAGGCTTCGCACAGTTTCCGTTTCTTCACCAGTGGACCCGATCCATAATAGGTGACGGCTTGACATGGCCACTCCCTCTTAACTGATTTTCCTGGTAGTACGGCATCCAGCTTCCTCCCACCGGCGCTCCTCACTACCATAACAGGGAAAGAAAGGTGGCGGTGTGCGGAAGGCGCCCGTGTCAAAGAGAGTCAGCCACTCTCTGTCCC
>CAYZET010000066.1:0-17131 GCA_964477215.1 uncultured Syntrophaceae bacterium
CTTCTTGTAGAACTCCTCGAGCTGTTCTGGACTTCTGATGTCCTTGTAGAAGATGAAGGTCTTGTTCTCCTCGTTTTGTTCCTTTACGTACAGGGCCTGCTTGAGGGAGACCCTGCAGCACACTGCGCTGCAGTACGGCAAGTGATGCGGGTCGCGAGAGCCTGCGCACTGGATGAACGCGACGACGGATGGCTCCGATCCGTCTGAAGGACAGGTGATTTTTCCCGCTTTCGCCATCTCTTCCAACTGCACGCTGGTGATGACGTCGGGAAACTTACCGTAAGAGAGATGTTCCAGCTTCTCCGCCTCGTAAGGCTTCCATCCGGCTGCCAAGACAATCGACCCTACCCGGTGAGCTCCTCCACCGTTGGCCAGGGTCACGTCAAACATTCCCGGCGCACCCGCGACCTTATCGATCGTCGTGCCCGTGTGGACGGTAATGTTGGGCTCGGCTTGCACGCGTGCAATAACGTCATGAATTTCGATGTCTGCAGGCTCCTGGTATGGTGGGCCTATTGGAGTGGTCTTGTACCATTTTGCCATCCATCCGCCGAGCTCAGGCTCCTTTTCCACGAGCCGCACCGTGTATCCGGCTGCAGAAGCATCGAGTGCTGCCTGTAATCCCGCGGCTCCTCCTCCGACTACCAGGATTGAAGTGTCGATCTCCTCTTGGAAAGGCTTGGGTAACGTGGTCTTCCTGACCCTCGTTATCCCCATGCGGAGGTAGTCTTCCGCCATCATTGTGGTGTCTTCTTCGCCCGCAGGCTGACACCAGGCCACGTGCTCCCTCAGGTTGACCCGCTCGGTAATCGTGGTCATAGGGTCAAAGGCGAACTCATCCGTCTTGACCCGCCCGGAGCAGGCTCCGACAACTACGCAGTTGATCTCTCCGGAATCGATCGCTGCGCGGATCGATTGTACCGACTCGGGGCTACACTGCGCCGGATTGGTTTCACATTTGGCACACTTGAACTCTTTGGCGACTGCAGAGAGGGCGTCCATGTCGATAGCGTCTCCGATACCGCATCCCGAGCACAAATAAACTCCGATTTTCTGATCCATGAACATCACCTCCCCATTGTCCGTTGAATTGCCTTCAGGGCCGCGCCGGTGGAATCTTGCACGGAAGCAGCGACCTCCATTGGCGCCTTGACGCAGCCGGCAGGGACTATGCCCGAGTCTCCGGATGAGGTAACAAAGCCGAAATCGTCATATTCCATCGCCAGCTCAGGCTTCACGGATGCGGTTCCGGGCACCATGCCTACAGCAAGCACGGCCAGGTCCACAACCTCTTTGACGAGTGCTCCTTCGCTGATATTCTCACCCTCGACCAGAACACCGCCCGAAGCAGGATCCGCTGAAATCCGGGCTATCTTGCTCTTAGTGAGGATCACGTTTTCGTCCGCGTCCACTTTCGTAAAGAAGTCTTCGTATTTTCCCATTGCCCGCACGTCGATATAGTACATGTGAACCGTGCTATCCGGGACGTGCTCGCGCACGTATGTTGCCTGTTTCAGGGAAGCGAGGCAGCAGATTCCCGAACAGTACGCCAGATGATTTTCGTCTCGAGACCCGGCACATTGCACGAATGCAACGCTCTTGACTTCCTTGCCGTCGGATGGTCTCAGGATCTTGCCGCCAGTGGGACCGTTTACTGCTGCCAGACGCTCGAACTGGACGCTGGTCACCACGTTCGGAACTTTCCCTAGCCCGAGGTAGTCCACCTTCGTCGCGTCATAGGGGTCCCAACCCGTGGCCCAGACTATTGCCCCCACTTTGTAGGTAACGGTCTCGAGTTTCATCTCAAGATCGACTGCGTTGTAGGTGCAGGCGTCTGCGCATGCCTTCGCTTCGTCGGTTCCGATGATCTCCGGAGCGATCACGTACTTGAAGGGGAAGGCCATCGGATGCGGGAGATACGCTGCTTTCACGGTATTCAGGCCGTAGTTGACCGGATCGGGGATCTCCGTCTGCGCGACCTCCGCGCATTTGCCGCACGCAGTGCAATTGTCGTTCACAAAGCGGGGATTTAGCTTCACCGTGACGTCGTAATCGCCTGCTTTTCCCGAGATGGATTCTACTTCGGCGAGAGTGTGATAAGAGATCTTGGGATTCTGCTTGATGCGCCTGAAATTTATCTCCAGACCGCACGCAGGAGGACATAATTTCGGGAAGTACTGGTTTAGCGAGACCACCCGCCCTCCCAGGTATGGGTTTCTCTCCACTATGATTACTTCCGCCCCTGTTTCGGCGGCCTCCACTGCAGCGGTCAGACCGCTTATTCCTCCGCCGACCACGAGGATTCTTCGATTTTCATCACCCATGGACTACCTCCGTGTCGATTCTCGGACGTAACGCCGCCGCTAGCGGAAACAGATCTAGACGTGCTTCCGCTCGGAAGATCTTAACGGGTCCACTCCAGCAAAAGGACTTTACCCGGATGAGCCGGCCCGTGCAGAAGAGAGACGGTCCATCTACAGAAGACCTTTGAACGAACCTGGAAGCGCTGATATTCGCGATGAGTTTGTCGACGGCGCAACCACGTAATTTTCTACCATTTCAAGAGCTATGTCAATGCCGAAACGGGTCCCAATTGATCGACCACGATGCGGCATTGCACCAGGTCAGATCTCTCTTACCTTATGAAGCATGGAACTTACATCCCGGACTATTTCAAGCAGGCTTTTCATGACCGGACCAAGAAAAATAATGGCTTCTACCGGCGAAGGGAAGGGGAAGATCACGGCAGCACTTGGTCTCTCCCCGTACTGGGAATAGGCAAAGGGCCCAGCGTCTTCATGGATCAGATCCTCAAGCCTCCTGACAGCTCAGGAGAACATCTGCCCGCCCAAGCCCTTGCGCTCATGCTCATCATGAAACCTACGGTGAGAAAAGGTTTCATTGGCAAGCGCATGTGCGGACCCCTGGATACGTTCATGACGGATTCATGGCGCCCGACCGAAAAATTGCTTCGTCGCGATGCTCCTGGCAATGGCCTTGAGCCAGGCCTAAGCAGAGGATTTCATAATTGCGTCACGTATTCTGCCACGACTCAGTCGGGGTTTGCGCTCCTAAGGAGTGCACCATGAGTAGTCCCGCGGGACTACTCATGGTATGCCGCTCGCGGCATGAGGCAATCGATGATCACCATCATTCCTCTTCTTAATAACCCTGAGATACGTAACCGTACTTATGAAATCGTGGACTTAGTGCCGTCATCAAATGGATTTTTCCCAGCTTTGTCCGAAGTCTGCGAGCGGTCTAATTTCCTCAATCTCGAATGTCAGTGCAGCGTGGATCATCTTGTTGGCGATTTCCGGGCCCACCTTTTCTGCAATGGCCGAGCGTATCTTATCCAGATTCGGTCCTGAGGTATCGCATTGTTTCATTGTAACGTAAATGCGCACCCCTTTCCATTCAGTAATCGTCTGTCCAGGCTCCATGATTAGGAAGACGGCATGGGGATTCTCGCGCAGATTCGCAAGTGTACGGTTGGTCCCGCTCCCCATGACGATGGTTTTCTCGTCCACCATCCGGGGGGACCCAAAATAGGCGGCATCCACCTTCCCGTTCTTGTCCGCAGTACTTAGTGTGGCCAGCCTGGGCTGCTTATTGAAATAATCCATCAACTGCTTCGACATGTTTTTCTCCTTGTCTTGATTCCTGGCTCTCGAACCTTGGAATCAGTGTTTGGCACTTCTTGGAGATTTCAAACGGTGAGGCGTCTGTAAATTGCAGGCAGCACCTGCGGCAAAATTTCCGCCCGAGGCAGAATGACGCTCTGAGTTTGCGGACAAATTTGCTTGAGATACGCGGCCCCTCTCTTGTCCGAGGTTATGATGAACGGGTGAATCTTCTTGCTCCTGGCCTCCTTAATCGCCTTTCTCGTGTCTGCCATCGCGTAGTCCAGGGTGCCGTACTCGATGTCGTACGGTCTGCCGTCAGTGAGGATCACCATCAGCTTGTTTCCGGCCGAAACCGCCTCAAGGGCTTGCGTGGCATGGCGAATGACGGCTCCCATGCGGGTCAGATTTCTCGGCTCAAGATTGCCCAACCTGTGGCGCACCGTGTCCCCGTAAGCTTCATTAAAGCCCTTTACACACAGGAAGTCTACCCGAAACCTTCCTTCGGAACTGAAGCCGTAAATGGCAAAGGGGTCGCCAAGAGAATCAAGGGCCTCGGCCATGAGTGTCATGGCTTCCTTCTGAATGTCTACCACTCTGCGTCCGTTAAGATCCTCCTCCGTCGACCCGCTCAGGTCTACGAGGAACAGTACGGCCACGTCCCTCACCCGTTTGTCACGCCTGACGTACACCTTGTCCGAGAGAAAGGACCCGGAACGCATCTCGACGATTGCAGTTACGAGGGCTTCCAGGTCCAGCTCGTCTCCGAAGCTCTGAGCCTTGAACTTGCGGAATCTCTCCGGCTTCAGCTTCATGAACTGGCGACGAAGAAGATTGATGATCCCTTGGAGGCGTTCAGCAAGGTCCTTCGCGAAGGGATTCGGAGAATCCGAGCTTGTCCATTGCCGCACGAGACACCAATCGAGCTTGTAGTCCGACAGGTTATTATCCCACTCCTTGTAGAAGAATGACTGCATATGTTGCCCCAGTTCTTCGGCATCCGGGGAAGAGAAGTCCATATTCTCCAGGGTCAAGCCCAATTGGGCCAGCAACGAGTCTGGATCACGTTCGCCCTGTGCGAGAAGCGAATTGAGGAGCATCTCCACTAGTTCCGGTGGGAGCTCCGCTAGCTGCGGAAGCCCTTCCTTGACACGACGTATCGTGTTCTCAGTCTCTGCGATGAGATGCGGGAGCAGATCTCCCCACCAGGGAAGGTCGGCAACGTTATAGTCGCCGTCGGGGTACGATTCCGGCAGAGTCGTCATCCCTGCTTTCTTCATCTCCCTTGCCATGCCGGGCAGCACGGCAACGAGTCGGCGGTCGGCCTCCCGGTGAATGTCCGCCGGTAATTGAAACTTGTCTTTCAAAGCCTCCTGCCAGCCGTTCATGTCCAGCAAGGTTGCCTGATGCAGAGCCATGAGCTTGATGAGCCCGAAACTCGGAGCCACTTCCGGGAGATAAATTACTCTACCGTCCGTAACGGGCCCGAGCGAGAATCCTTTCACGCCGATAAGCGCTCGGTTCGAACGGATCTTCACTGGCCTGCCCAGATAGGCCTCGCAGATCAGCGAGAGGGAGCTGAGTCGCTCTTTGAGGGTTACCCCTTGGATGAGCCCATCCCGAAAATCCAGCGCCTTCAACGAGCTTCCGCGAAAATAGCTCGTCAACTCTGCCTGGGTGCCGCAACTAGTGAGCCCTTCCTGCACCCATTTTTTGGTATCCTGCTTGTTGAGCAGGAGACAGACTCTCGTCCCAGAACGTATGAACTCTTCGGCAGCACTCGGCGACTGGGCTGCTATACCGGATGCCTGCCGCAGATTGAATCTCCAGCGAGCAAGGGAGATGCCGCAGCGGTCGGCCACGGCTTCTTCGAGGTAAGCCTTAGCAGCCTTCCACATGTTGGGGCCGTATTTCATGGCCTCTCGAGCCTGCTCTCCCCAGCGCAACACCGATTCCTTACCCAGGGAAGCGAGGGCACCGGGAGTTTGCTCAAGAAACGTTACCGCCAGGTCTATGTCCGAATCTGCCAGGCGCTGAGCGCAGTGCAGCCATGATTCAAAGAAGTCGTCTCCGTCCGGCATGACCTTTGCGGCCTCGAGATATGGTAGCACGAGAGCCCAGTTCCACGCGCCAAGGATGGTCGCTCCGTTCATGACTCTTCGCTTGTCGTGGAGATCGCCGAGGGCTTCAATGGCACGAAACGCGGCAATCACAAAATCAACCGCTTTTCTCGATCTAAGATGCGCGACGTACGCGCAGAGCTTCAGGAAATCGTTGTGGCTGGCATGAGGCAAGCCTTCCAGTAGATGAGGGTTTGCTTCAAGAAAATGCTGAAGCGGCTTCAAGTCGTTTCGGGAACAGTATTTGCAGAGGTTAAAGATGTCCAATGAGATCTCTCGCTCAAAACAGGCCGGAAACTATCTCTCCAATGGCGTCCTGCATCTCGGGATCGTCCGTCATCGCGTAGGTGACCGCCGCGTTGCACGCCTGTCGCGGGTCGAATCCAGTGGCAATGAGCTTGGCAGCGTAAACCAGGAGCCTCGTGCTCACTCCCTCTTCCAGACCATGTTGCCTTAAGTTGCGGACCATTTCTCCCAAGCGCACTAGGAGGTCGGCGGTTTCCATGTCAACGCCGCCCTCGCTCATGAGGATGGAACGTTCTTTTTCTGGCGGAGGGTAATTGAATTCGATGGCCACAAAACGCTGACGGGTCGAGTGTTTTAGGTCCTTGGTCACACTCTGGTACCCCGGATTGTACGAGATTACGAGGAGAAAATCGGGATGAGCCTCCAGGACCAGTCCTCTTTTTTCCTGCGGTAATATGCGTCGGTCGTCGGTCAGGGGATGGATGACTACGGTCGTATCCTTACGGGCCTCAACTACCTCGTCGAGATAGCAAATGGCCCCATGTTTCACCGCCAGGCTGAGGGGTCCATCAGACCACTTGGTCTCATGGCCCTTGAGGAGAAACCGCCCCACGAGATCCGAGGCGGTAAGATCTTCGTGGCACGCGATGGTTACGAGAGGAAGTGAAAGCTTCCAGGCCATATGTGTCAGGAATCGCGTCTTGCCGCAGCCGGTGGGTCCCTTGAGCATAACCGGAAGCTTCAGGCGATAGGCCGACTCAAACAGCTCTATCTCCTCTGCCACTGCCATGTAGAAGGGTTCTTCATCAATGTAATATTCCTCGATTGCCAGCTCTTTGAAATTGCTCGCTACCTCGGCAGGTTTCATCCGTATGTACAAGCCTCCCTGTGTGCGTCTTCTGGTACCCTAAAGCCTCGGGACGATGAATGGCGAGCCGCCCCGAAGCTTCCGCAGGTAATGTGGTTCAGGATTTCAGCGGGTACTTGCCATAGAGCTCAGCGGCCTCCACCATAGCAATTGCGTTCATCAGCGACCCATTGGGAGGAAATTCGCAGCCCGTCGCAAGGATGAATCCGCCGCCTTGTCCCAATTCTTGAATCTGACGCTTGCACTCTTCTTTCACCTGCTCGGGCGTACCGAGAAACATGTACTGGGCAGGGCTCACATACCCGGCCAGCGCAGTCTTGTCGCCCCATTTCGTCTTTGCATCTGCCATGTCTGCGCAGCCGTCCGGGGTGTATGCAAACGAGATGGCCACCGGCTGCATGGCCTCCATCTGCGTATCGAAGTGAACGCCGTTACCGCAGTTGTGCACCATTACCATTGCACCGCATTCCCGAATGGTATTGGCAAGTCTCGTGACATAGCAAGCCTCGGTGGCCATCCAGAGTTTCTTGCTCATGATCGTATTCGACGCAAACAAGGTGTCCAGGACTATGGCATGGACGCCGGTTTTCGCCATGGCGCGGATGTAGTCGTCAAGGACGTCCGTGATAATTGCCATGCCCTGATGAACGGCTTCTACGTGCTTCATGCAATCTCGGAAGAGCTGCTCCGCACCGCGCATCATGGAAAGAATGCCCAGCGGTCCGTACACAAACCCCATGACGGGCACCGTGGAACCGCGCTCGGTCATCAAGATATCGCAGTACTTGAGCATTTCTTTCATGCGGGGGCCCTTGGTGGGATCGAATCGCTCAAGCTTCTGGTAATCGTCCGGGCTCTTGATCCATGGGTTGTCATAGTTCGGGTGAGCGGTGTCTTCAGTGGGATAGACCATTTCTTGACCGAAATCCGCTGCTTCCACCGACAAGTCTACCAGAGTGAGCATGCCGTCAAAACCGACAAGCTCTTGGGCCTGCAACATGCTCTTGGCCGCAATCTCGCCGTCCTGAGACCACTCTGCGTAGGTCACTCCGTAGACTCTGCGGGCCGCCCCGCACACCAGCGGCGCTACGGGAACTCGATCCGGTTCCTTGTGCTGCAAAGCTGTCGCGACTCTTTCCAACGGTGTCATGCTTGCCTCCGACTATGTGGTTTTGGAGCCCGGCGGTTCCGGGGAAAGGGTTTGTGAACAGAGAAGTGAGGCCAAAAATGCTGCCCACCAAATTAGGCATCGGTGCAAGCCATGCTTCGGGGGGCGGAATACCTTCAACCTCGGAGCCCGAAGCGTCATGCTGCACCAGAGACCGACTTTCAGGGTGGATGCTACCGCGTCCGGAGCCGCGGGTTATTTCCTACTAATTTACTAATACATCGTGCGCTGACAGGAGGGAACAGCAGAAAATCGGTATCAGACTGGTAGCAAGAAACTACCGGTGGACGGGAATGCAGCTGGTAGGGCTGCGTTCGCAAGAATGCAGGGGGCCTTTTCCACAGGCACTATCCCAGGTTGTCGTGGTTTGCGGTCGCCTCATTCCGTCGACACGGAGTCTCCGACGCGTTGCAGAAAGGGCACCTGGCGCAAATGTCACATGTGTGGGAGCGGATCGGTAAAGGACTGGTCGCAGTTTGCGAGGTAGTCAGGACAGCAACGGATCGGTCGCATGGTGGATTCGTACGAGGGCACTGTGGTCATTCGTCATTCGCATCGTCCGTGCTAGCCTTCCACGCGTGGAATTGTTGGTACACGCAATTGGGATCCAATGACAGGAGACGGGATCTGAGATTTACCTTTTTGTTTCGTATCCCCAGTTTCTTCCTGATGTTCTTCCTATGGAATTCCACGGCATTCGAGGAAATACAAAGTACATCGGCGATATCCTTCGTGCCCCTGCCTTCCAGGACCAGGTTTGCTACACTTATTTCCCTCGAAGTCAAATTGAGGAATTTCGAGGAGAGGTGGTGCACATAAGGCGCAATGACGCCCTGGAGGTTTGCCTGAATGATGGCCAGATATTCTCTCTGTTCCGCACTGAGGTTCGTCTTCTTGAGCTTGTCCACATAGGGATTGACCAGTTCCCTGATATTGGCGAGGACCCGTTCTTCGAGCTCCGTCTTGTCCTCTTCCCTGCGCCGTAGCAATACGTTGAGAGCGGTATTCACGGTTTCCAAATTCCCTTGCTGCATCTTGAGCTCGCGCTGGAGGCGCGGAAGCACAGTTGATGCGCGTCGTTCCGCGGTAATATCTTCATGGCACAAAACCACGCGTAGGGACCCGAACCTTTCCAGAGGAACGGCGCGCATACGGCACCAGCGCTCCGTGTCGTGTTCGTGGCAGGGGTATTCGGTCTCAAATTCCTCGACTTGCCCCATCAATATGGACCGTATCCCCCTGGCCGCCTCATCGGCTTTCTCGGATGAGGGACCAACGGCAGAATCCGTCACTTCGAAATAGTTGATACCGATCCCATCGGGATATTTCATCTTGTGCGCTCGCCCGAAGATCTTCCAGGCCCGGTTGGTAATGCGGATGACACCCTGTCCGTCAAGGATCGCGCAATTTTTTGACAGACAGTCCAGCAAGGCCTTTGCCAAGTTGGCCGGGCCTGCGTCGGATTCCGGCGAGCGCCCCATTGCGTCGGCGTCATAGATACTTTGAGCCATGGTGGTCGCCTCTCATGCATTCTGCGCGACAGCGGAACTGCGTCGCGGTTACACATCGGCACCCCTGGGTATTCCCGATTGACCCGGGTCCAGCAGCCGCATCACCGACTCCAGACCTTGCCCTGTCAGAGGACTCAATTCCACAAGATTTTGTGCGTACGGTCTCAATAATTCTCTTATTTCCAAAAGCTTCTCACCATTCTGCCTGTCCGCTCTACTGACTGCCACCATGTCCGCTCCCGCTATCTGGGACAGGACCAAATTCCGGCGATCGGTCCACACGATTTCGAAGTCGAGACCATCCACCAGAGTGATGAAAGGGCCTAGGTCATAGGCGCAGTCGCGGAGCCCGATAGTGGCAGCGGCAGCGAGTTCCTTAGTCGTCACCATGCCCGAAGGCTCTATGAACAGCACATCCGGTTGCGAATTCCTGCAAAAACTCTTAATTAAGAGCGCAAAACTTGCCGCCAAAGAGCAGCCAAGTCAGCCGCCGCGGAGCGATTCCACCCTTATGTGATGCGAGCGAACGAAGTCGTTATCATACCCAGCTTCGCCGTCCTCATTGACGATAACGCCGCATTTCTTTCCCTGGGCTGTTATTCGCGTAATCATCTCTCGAATAAGGGTGGTCTTCCCGCTGCCCAGGATGCCTGAGATTGCCACCAGTCTCACCGGATGTCTCCTTTCTCAGGCTCGGACGGATCGTCCATCCCAGCCAGTTGCTCTTCGAGTTGCCGACGATACTGTTCTTTGGAGGCCGTGAAATCGAACTCGTCGAAATAGCTGTGCTCCTTTTCCTTTTCCACCGAGAGTCCTCGAGCAGCGGCCACTTCATGGATGCCGTCAAGGGTGGCCTGTTTGACTTCATCCTGATGCATACCTTGGACAATGCTGTTCACGGCCATGTACAGGTCATGAACCGCGTGGCTGAGTTCTCCTGTGGAGAAGGCTCCGTGACCTACCCCGATGGTGTCCGACTTGATAGTGCCCGCGGCCGTCCTCACGTGCGATTTTATGTGTCCGATGCAGCGAGCGCCTCGGTCAAGACACTTCTGGGCAATGGCCAGCATCATGGCCTCAGCTAGGGCCTTTACGGCTGCCTCTTCCAAGGGCTCTCCATGACTGAGCTTAATGGCCGCTCCGTAGCCGCTAACGCCGTGCTCGGTGTAACACCCCGCCCCTTGTGCCTCGGGAGTGTCCATGGATTACTCCTTCCACTCTAGTATGATCTCTTTGATGCGTTCCAAGCCCAGACCGGTGAAGGATGAGAGCCGCAGAATCTCTGCCTTGCCGTTCAGTTCTCGGACCTTATTCGCTGCTTCGTCGAGTCCGCTTTCGGGTACCAAGTCCGCTTTGCTGATTGCCACCACGTCGGCATCCTTCACCTGAGTGGTCACCAATTGACCGAGCATGTCCATATCCAGCAGTTCGGCAGGCCGAGTGGCGTCAAAGAGCACAATCGCCGGTCCAAGGGAAATCTTGGCGTCTCTGCTGCTCATCCGTGCAGCAAGCTTCACCTGATGGGGTACTGCCACTCCGGTTGGTTCAACCAGCATGTGGTCGGGGTTGAAGTCTCGATACAGTGCGTACACGGTCTTGGCAAAGGTGGAAGCAACCTCACAACAGATGCAGCCTCCACCGATGTCCTTGACCCTCATGCCACTTTCTTCCATGACTTTACCGTCAACAGGAATCTCTCCAATTTCGTTCACCACGAGAGCCACTTTGCGTTCACCACCCTCGGCAAGCTCTTTCGAGAGCCTCAACATTAGGGTAGTTTTTCCGCAGCCCAAAAATCCTGCCACCTGCGTTATCTTCATCTGTGCCCCTCTCCCTGTTGCCCTTGCTGAGAAGTCGATCAAGAGCCTCGAACGCGTGGAGATTGAACCGTGCGTCCTCGGTCTAATCAAGCAGCACCATGCTGTACCACGCAGGCAGGAGATTGCCCTGCGGATCGAACTCCACTTTGAATCCCAATGGTTCCACGGTCTTTGCTATGTCCACCCCTAGAGCGTCCATGGCAGGCCTGGCAAGATGGGGGAATCGGCACGGGTCAGGAAAGGCGCATTCCTCGCACATAACGCACAAGACCAGTGCAAAGGAATAAACAGCCCCGTATTCCAGCATGGCCTTCTTTTCGATTGCAAGCGTTACGTCTTGAGCGATCTTCGGTTCCACGCACTTAATGACGATGGCCGTCGTATACCGATCCAGCGCCTCCCTGAATTGATCCGAGGAGATCTTGATGTTCGGCTGACACGTCCAGAACTTGCCGTAGCGATTGCATCCGAAAGCGCACTTCAGGAGCGAGCGAGGATCGAACTCTATGGCACTCGTATCCATGAGCTTGGCATCAGATGCCCCAAGGGCCTTGGCGAACCCAATAAGGGACTCATAGCGCTGTTCCACGAACTCCTCCTGCAGGTAAACCGGCAGCCGGGTGTGACCCGTGCCTTTAGTCAGAATATTTACCGCTCGCGATGCCTGAGCAGCCGGATGGAGCAAATTCGTACACATAGTTCGGCTTGGGTCAGATGAGGGACAGGCATGGTAACCTTCATGCACAGAGCATGCATCAACAGACACGAGACTAACTTGCGACCACCACGTTCATGCGGGCTTCGGTACTGATAGCCCACGATTCTCTTGGCTGCATCAGCATTGTGTTGTCCCACGGCCTGCGTCCTTGACCGTGGCTCGCGAAAGACAAACTGCGGTCGGGGAAAGCCAGCAGTTTCACTACGTTTTCTGTCGGGAAACGGCTGTTCATGCCATTCGGCCAATTTCGCCGCGGGTCTTGGGCAGCGGCCTCTCCTGCGTCATTTCTCCCAGCATACTTATCACGACAACTGATGTCAAGAAACATGATCTGCCACCATGCGGCATTGGCTCCGACGGCTCCCGATGGAAAACTTCCACCGGCAAGGTCTTCCTTCATAATGGAATGAGCTTCTTCGGACTTTCTGCAGCGGCCCCGATACCGCGAGATGAGATCGTCGGCAGCACAGGGGCAGTTCGTCACGAGGCGCGTCACTTAGTGTCGTACCGTCTCCCAATTCATGGTGTGAAATGGGAAAGTGACCTGCTCACCCAGGCCGGGCAGAGGTTGCTGCTCAAGGGCCTCACAAATCGCCACACACAGATATTCCCAACCATGCTTCTTGTGATCCACTTAATTGGGCATGAAACAAACTTCAGCATATGCGGGTAGCTTGGCGAGCCCAGTGACCCTCCATCTCTGTTCTCCATTTCATAATCGAAAGGAAGAAGCCCTTGTGACATACTCGTTTCACCTCGTCGATGATACATTCTTCGTAGCAAAAGCGGTCTATCTCCCTGAAACTTCAGGGGCAGCAAGGCCTTTCATCTTTCTTGACTCGCGATCTTGGGGTCTTACCGGGCTACAAAAAAGGAAGCAAATAGCGTATACTAACCGCCAAGATGAAAGCAATATGCGATTGATCCTTGCTGACGCGGCAGCGTTGAGGGAGCGGCTCGCCCGTAGTCGAAGACCATCCGGTGATGCGCATGAAGGAACACGAGCTCGTTCAAGCGGCAAGCGCAGGCATTGCGCCAAGAGTATTGGCCTTGCTCCACGGGGGAGTGGATCCGAATTGCGTGACCAGTAGAGGAACACCCCTCATGGCCGCTTCTGTGGCCGGGCATCTGGGAGTGGTCAAGCAACTCATTGACGCGGGTGCATCAGCTAATCTCTCGGACAGATCGGGCAACACCCCATTGATGGAAGCAGCCGTTGCAGGCCACGTTCACGTCGTCAAGCTGCTTCTTGCTCACGGCGCGGAAGCACACGCCTCCAACCTGGAAGGGGATACGGCGCTAATCCTCGCGGCAGCGTGGGGGCATGCCGACGTGGTGGATCTCCTCTGCAAGCACGGGGGGGAAATCAATGCGCGCGACAAAGAGGGGAACACTGCCCTGGCGTGGGCAATCAAGCAAGGCCATGTAGATGTCGTGCAATTGCTCCTGGAAAATGGGGGACGCGTCCACGGGAAAGGCATCCGGAACAACGCAGCTCTGACACTTGCAGCCGAGTCCGGCAGGCCAGAGATTGTCGAATTACTCATGGATCGAGGTGTGTCGGCCTTCGCCAGAGATCCAGACGGCGGGCTTCCTCTTATTGCAGCAGCGAAGGCGGGAGATCCGGAGGTGATCGACCTGCTCCTGGAACGAGGAGCGGATGTCAACACCCGGGACGAAGCACACCTGGGGAGTGCCCTCTTTTGGGCGGCTCGCAACGGGCATCTGGAATCCGTGGATCTTCTCCTGAAACGAGGCGCGGACGTGGCGCTGCGCGACAGGGCCGGTAATTCGGTCCTGCTCTGGCCGACCCTGCGGGGTTATGTGGAAGTCGTCGAGCTCCTGTTGCGCTGGAAAGCCGACGTCGATGCCCAGAACGCCGCGGGGCTCACCGCTCTCATGATCGGCGCGCGTGCCGGGTGGAGCCGTTTGGTAGAGCTTCTCCTGCAGGCAGGAGCGGATCCCAACCGTCGTGACAGACGAGGGAAGACGGCCTTGATCTATGCAGCCAGCCAGGGCAGTGTGCCAATCGTAACACTGCTCCTGGATAGCGGTGCGGACGCGAATGCCGCGAGCTCCTGCGGAAACACGGCCATATTCTGGGCCGCATATCGGGGACACGCGTCGGTCGTGAAAGTGCTGTTGGCTCGGGGAGCTGAAGCCGGCAAGATCAACGCCAACGGGCATACCGCTCTCTTCTGGGGAGTGCTCAACGGCAGCGCCGAAGTCGCGAACCTCCTGGTGGCAAGCCACTGCCCGATCAATGTACGCGAGAAGCAGTATGGCTCTACAGCCTTGTTCTGGGCGGCAATGCTCGGTCACGTGGAAGCGGTGGATCTCCTTCTACACGCCGGTGCTGGTACAGCACGTCGAGACGGTCGGGGCAACACTCCCCTGCACTGGGCTGCAAGAAAGGGACGCAGCGGGGTAGTGCGCTTGCTTGTCGACAATGGGGCGGACCCGAACGCAACCAACAAGGTGGGGTGTTCGGCGCTCTTGTGGGCAGCGGCCCGAGGAGATGCGGAAGTCGTCCGCATTCTGCTGGACAAGGGTGCCAACCCCAACATACACGACAAGCACGGAACGAATCCATTGTGCGTGGCCGCTGGAAAGGGCCATCGAGAAGCAGTTCGGCTTCTTCTCAACTTCGGCGCGGATCCCAACGCCGGAGACGAGCGTCACCCCAATAAGCCCTTGTATTTGGCCGCTCTCAAGGGTGACGTCGTTATCATGAAACTGCTCTTGGCCGCAGGAGCAGACCCCAATTCTACGAACCGAGGCGGCAATACGCCGCTAATAGCCGCGACCAGCTCCGGAAATGCGGACGCGGTGAATGCGCTCCTTCAAGGGGGTGCGGTTATAGATCCGCGAGCCAAGGACGGATTAGCATGTCTGCGCAACGCGTTGCGACATGGCCATGCCGAAATTGTGTCTCTCCTCCTATCGGGCGACCGGCGATCGAACAACGGACCTAACAATGACACCATGCTTCTGGAAGCTGCACGCTGGCCCTATAGCCGTATGGTCGAGCTGCTGTTGGACCGGGGTGCTGACGTGAACGCCAGGGACTTCAAATATAGGAATACCCCCCTGTTTTGGGCCGCGTTCAGAGGCAACGCTCCAGTAGTCAAGATGCTTCTCGAGCGAGGCGCGAGTGTGCACGCGCGCAACAAATTCGGATACACACCTCTGTTCTGGGCAGCGCGAAATGGGGATACCCGGATTGTCAAGCTCCTTCTGGAGTGGGGAGCGGATCCTCGCGCCAGAGCAAAGGACGGTAAGACGGCCCTTATGGTAGCTGCCTCGGCAGGGCGTCTCCGCGCGGTCCGACTGCTCGCCGAAAAAGGGTGTCCCATCAATGCCAAAACCGAAACCGGATGGACCGCGGTGATGGAAGCTTATTTCGAGGGTCATGCCGAAGTTGCCGCATACCTCAAAGGAGTGGGCGCGAGGCTCGATGGCTTTATCAAGAGTCGGTCGTGGCCGGGCGGCTGGCACGACACTGCCGGCTGACGCTTTGTCCACCGGAGCCACATCCCCCTTTTTTCCTGATCCACCTGACGGATGAGGATTCAGTCACATGAATCCGCGACTGCGCGAGCTCTTTGAGAAAGGGTGACTGTTCTTGACTCCCATTGCTTCTCTCTGCTAATGATACATCTCGTGTCTCCTCTGTGACAGCGGTCCGGGGGATCTCTATTCCGAACAACGGGCCTTCCAGTCTTCCCCGTACGCACGGGAAGCCAGGCCGCGTCATAACCCCTATCTCAAAGGAGCTGCCCCTATGAGTGACGAGTACGACATCGAGTTGACCGAAGAACATATTATGCTTCGGGACATGGTCAGGAAATTTGCAGAAAAGGAAATCTTGCCCAGGGTGGACAAAGATGAAAACGAGCATCGATTCCAGCGCGATCTGGTAGAGCAGATGGCTGAGCTCGGATTGTTCGGCTGTCCCGTTCCCGAGGAATACGGGGGTAATAACATGGGATACCTGGCACACGCCATTGTCACGGAAGAGATCGGAAGGGCGTCTGGGTCTCTCCGGGTGGCGTTCAACATGCAAACCATGGGAACTGCCCTCTCCATCCTCAAGTGGGGGAGCGACGAGCTCAAGAACAAGTACATACCCGAGCTCATGGCAGCCCGCGTGCTCGGATGCTTCGGCATCACCGAGCCGGATGCCGGCTCCGATACGGCTGCCATGTCCACCACTGCAGTGAAGGACGGAAACGAATATGTGCTGAACGGAAGAAAGATGTGGATCACCTGGGCCCCTGTGGCTGACATGTCCGTCATATTCGCCATGACTGACAAACAATCCAAGCACAAGGGCATGAGCGCTTTTGTCATGGACATGCATTCTCCGGGGGTCAGTACTATCGAGATCAAGGATAAGCTCGGACTTTGGGCCTGCCCCACCGGCGAGATCATCATGGAGGACGTGAGAGTCCCCGCTGGGAACTTGCTCGGAGAAGAAGGCAAAGGGTTCGGTTACCTCATGCAAGAGCTCATCAGCACCAGACTCTCTGCCGCTGCGGGCGCGGTGGGCACGTGCCAGGCAGCTCTCGATGAATCGATAAAGTACGCAGTCGAACGTAGGCAGTTCGGCCGGCCTATCGCGGAGTTCCAGATGGTACAGGAAGTCATCGCACGCATGGTGGCTGAGACCGAGGCGGCCCGTGCTCTGGTCTGGCGCTGCGCTATGCAGAAGGACCGAGGATTGGTCAATAACATGCGAGAAACGGTTCTCGCAAAGTATTACGCTTGCCGTGCCGCGGACGAGGTGCCCAACCTGGGGCTCGAAGTCCTGAGCGCCTACGGTTACTCGAACGAGTACCCCATCGCCCGAATCCTGAGAGACGGCAAGGTGTACAAGATTCTCGAGGGCGCAACGAACATCATGAAGATGATCCTCGCGAACGACGCGCTCGGATTAAAGAAAGCGAACCGGTAGTCCTGTCTGCGGTCTCGGATTCAGGATCGGGCCTGAAACGCAACCAGAGGGGGCCAGAGAAAAGCGGGGCGTGGCCTTAGGATAGGATTTTATGAATACG
>CAYZET010000067.1:0-9530 GCA_964477215.1 uncultured Syntrophaceae bacterium
AGTGGAGCGCGGCCGTTGCCTTCACGCTGTCGTTAATGACTCGGTTTGCGAATCAGGTTCCGACCTGTTCTTAATGCGCTTCACTGTAGTGGCGCCGAGGACAAATACATGTGGCCTTCGGAGGTCTTAAGTGTCTGAACGACAATTCCCTCGCATCTTTGGTGAGGGCAAGATAGGAAAGTTCACCCTGCAAAACAGGGTAAAATATGCAGCGTGCTGCGTGAGTAATTTCAACACACGGGACGGGTTCTTGTCTGAAAGAGAATTTGCGAGAGACCAGGTCATCGCCCAGACCGGCGCCTCTATCATGACGAACCAGGGGGCTTATCCGGATAAGTCCGGAGAAGGGAAAGCATACCACAGTCAGCTCTGCATTAACGACGATAAGTATATCCCCGGTCTCAAAAGGATCGCGGATTTGTTCCACGAACACAAGGCCGTGGCTATTCAGCAAATACTTCACGGCGGTCGGTATGGGGGAATTGACATAGGCTATTGTGTGCAACCTTCGGACACCCCTCAAACTCTGAAGCACTTTCGACCCCCGCGCGCTATGACCAAAGAGGAAATCCACCTCGCTATCGAAGATCACGCAGAAGCGGCAAAACGGGCGGCCAAGGCCGGGTTTGACGGGGTAGAAGTCACCAGCTTCCTGGGCTATCTGTTGAGCTGCTTCCTCTCTCCGTTCACCAATCGACGAACTGACGAATACGGCGGTTCTTTAGAGAATCGTGCCCGGTTTATGGTGGAGATACTAACGGCCCTGCGCAAGTCCGTCGGTCCGGACAGGCTTGTGATAATCCGTCTTAACGGAACGGAGCTCATGGATGAGTTCGGTGGAAATAACGAAGACGAATGCATTGAAATAATGAGAATTGCCGCGGGCTGCGGCGTTGACATGATCAGCATGGTGATAGGCTGGCACGAGTCGAGGCAGGGCGCGTTGGGACGTGATGTGAACCGAACTAAATGGCTGTATCTGGCGGAGAAGGCCAAGAAGGCTATAGGCGATGTACCACTCGCTTTCGGCCCGCGTCTGTCTGACCCCTGGGAAGCGGAGAAGGCCCTGGCCACGGGCGTATTTGACTATTGGGAGATTTGTCGGCCTTTGCTCAGTGATCCGCTGATGGTTCAAAAGATCAAGGAGGGGCGCCCTGAACGCGTTAAGCCCTGTATCGGTTGTATGCTTTGCCTTGCCAAGATGTTTTACAATCAGCCGTATATATGTGCGGTAAATCCGAGGCTAGGACATGAAGTAGAGCCCGAATACAGCATAACGCCGGCAGTGGTGAAGAAGAAGGTCATGGTGGCCGGTGGAGGACCGGCTGGTCTTGAAGCCGCAATAGCAGCCGCTCAGAGGGGCCATGATGTTACAATATTCGAGGCGTCGGATAGTATCGGCGGCGCTCTCATCCCGTCTTCGAGGGATATCAGCGGAGGAGAGGTCTTGTTGGAGCTCCTCCAATACTACAAGTATCGCATCGAAGACCTTGGCATTGCCGTTCGCCTAAATACGCCTGTCGATCGTCGTGTCGCTGCTGAATTTAGTCCTGATGTGGTTATTGTCGCGACCGGTGCAGAGGTGAAGAGACCGCAGATTTTTGGGGCACGTTCCGAAATTGTGCATGAGGCCGGAAAAGTTCTAAGCAACGGGCATTCGGGTCTGGGGCCCAATGTGGTGATCTTGGGCGGAGGTAAGATCGGCTTGACCATAGCCGAGGTCCTTGCCAAGCATGGCTGCAGGCCGGTGATCGTAGAATCAAACAAGAGGGTGGATTTTGACGTGTCCACCACATTCAAGTGGCGTCACAATGCCCTTGTAAAACAGTTGAGGATCCAGGTGCATACTGAGGCCGAGCCACTGGGGATAGAGAACGGATCTGTGCAGATCCGAGACAAAGACGGAAATGAACACTATCTCCCGGCTGACAGCGTCATACTTGCCGGCCCCGTAGCGCCGAAACAGAGTCTGGTCAGCGAGCTCGAGTACTTCTGTGATGAGCTCTACGTTGTTGGGGACGCCATGATTCCACGAAGCTTGTACAATGCCATTCATGACGGGTACAAGCTTGGCACGCGCATCTAAATCAGTATGCAGGGAGGGTTGTGGACTATGGAGGGCTTCACGCCTTGGCCCGCGGAATTCGCTGAGCAGTATCGCAAGGCCGGTTATTGGTTGGATCGTACTATCAGCGATGTTATTGATGAGTGCTGCACGAAATATTCTTCTAAAACAGCTCTCATTACGTCGGACGATCGTCGGTACACATACGAGGAGCTTGGAAGCCTCGTCACACGACTGGCCTTGCACTTCATGGACATAGGCATAAAAGAATACGACCGCGTGGTCTTGCAGATCCCGAATGTTGCCGAAGTGGTCGTCACGTACCTCGCCACCTTGAAAGCGGGCGCGATTCCCATAATGGCGCTCTTTGCCCATAGAGAGACAGAGATCAGCTTCTTTGCCGATCTGGCACAGGCCAAGGCTCTGGCTATCGGGGCTACTTGGAGAGGGTTTGACTATCAAGAGATGGCCGCAGAAGTGAAGGCCAAGAATTCACCCCTGCAACTGGTACTTGTGGCTGGTGGTGATGCAAAGAGCGGCAATTATTCCATTGACGAAATGCTGCGCGACCCGATAGAAAAACGTCGCGATCCCTCAGGACTTCCAACCCTTGATCCAAGCCTCCCGGCAGTCTTATTGCTGTCGGGAGGCACCACTGGAATCCCGAAACTGATTCCCCGGACTCACAATGACTACGTATACAACTTCCTGTGCAATGCGGAAGTCTGTAAGCTCACCGAGAACACAGTGTCGCTTATCGCGATCCCCCAAGAGCACAATTTCGCCTTAGCATGTCCCGGCTTGAAAGGAGTCCTCTGGAAGGGCGGCACAGAGGTACTCTCGGACAATCCGAGTCCGGAAGCCATGATGCGGCTTATAGAGCGGTATGGAGTCACCCACTGTGTAGCAGTGCCTACCATGATCGTGGGGATGCTGAATCATCCGAAACGAAACCTGTACAATCTGAGCTCACTGGAAGTTATTTTAACGGGCGGTTCGAAGCTTAATCCGGAAATAGCGTTGCGCGTGGGACCCGAATTGGGTTGTGATGTGCAACAGGTACTGGGCATGGCCGAAGGTCCCCTCTACTGGACGCGGCGTGACGATTCGGATGAAGTGAAGCTCTATACCCAAGGGAGACCGCAATCTCAGGGAGATGAATTCAGAGTTGTCGATCCGTCGACAGGAAAAGAAGTGAGTCAGGGGGAAGTTGGAGAGCTCTGGTGCCGTGGCCCGCATACGATCAGGGGGTATTACCGAGCTCCGGAACATAATGCCAAGGCCTTCACGGAGGACGGATTTTACAAGTCCGGAGACCTCGTCCGCGTTCATCACACGGGAAATGTAGTCGTTGAAGGCCGCATCAAGGATTGCATCAACCGGGGAGGCGAAAAGATAAGCGCAGAGGAAGTGGAAAATCACATCCTGTCACATCCGGCAGTGGCGAACTGTGCATATGTGGCAATGCCGGATTCCTTGCTGGGGGAACGGGCGTGCGTGTACGTGATTGCCCGGCCGAATCTGGAAATCACACTTCAGTCTTTGAACCAGTTTCTGCTCAACGAGAGAAAGATAGCAAAATTCAAGCTTCCGGAACGGTTGGAGTTGATTGATGCGTTCCCACTCACTGCGGTAGGAAAAGTGAACAAGAACGCTTTGCGCCAAATGATAGCGGAGAGGATTGAACAAGAGAAAGGGACTGTCGGGTAGCCGGGACCGGGTCCGATACGGATGCAGCCGGGCCCTGTGTGATCCTGCAATGAAGTTTTCTTGCAAAGGACGGGCTAATGGAATTTTGGATCATCCAGTCTCTGAATGCCATATCCTTCGCGATGCTCCTATTCCTGCTCTGTGCGGGACTGTCTCTGATCTTCGGATTGATGAACATCCTCAATCTCGCGCACGGGTCCTGTTACTTGATCGGTGCTTACGTAGCCTTGAGCGTCACTGAATGGAGCGACAACTTCTTCTTGGGTCTACTTGCCGGGAGTATGGTGGGCGGTGTTGTAGGGTTCGTGCTCCAGAGGTTTCTGCTCCAGCGCATATATGGTCGGCGTCTTCTCCAAGTGCTTCTTACCTTTGGGTGCATGTTCATCATAGGTGATGTCGCCATAATCATATGGGGCGCGGATCCTGCTACTCTGCAGACACCTCAGTTTCTCGCAGGGGCAGCTAGCCTGGGCGGAATGGTCTTTCCCAAGTATCGCTTGTTTGTAATCGCTGTAGGAATCGCCATCGGGATTGCTCTCTGGTTCTTCCAGGAAAAGACCCGGTGGGGGGCGATACTGAGGGCAGGGGTTGACGACGAGCAGATGGCTCGCGCAGTGGGCATAAACGTTCCGGTCCTTTTCACAGTGGTGTTTATTCTGGGCACTGCTCTTACGGGCCTCAGCGGAGTGTTGGGAGGTCCCTTCGTTGGAGTATATCCCGGGGTCGATCTGGAGGTGCTTCTGCTCGCAGTGGTAGTAATAATCGTGGGGGGCCTGGGCAGCATGAAAGGGGCTTTCTTCGGAAGCCTCATCGTGGCCGCGCTGGACAACTTCGGAAAGGCTTTGTTCCCGGAGCTGGCTATGTTCACCATATTCGCCCCGATGGCTATCATCCTTGCTCTGAGACCCACAGGGCTGTGGGGACGGGTCCTATGAGAAGTAACTCAAGAGCGTTGGCGTTCATAGGTTTGCTTGCGGTCTTTTGCCTATTGCCCGTTATTCTCCCAACCTACTATCTCGGGTTGGTAACAAGCGCTCTGATCCTAGCGATTCTCGCCATTTCAGCAAACCTTCTTCTCGGTTATCTTGGCTTGGCATCAGTTGGTCAGGCGACATTCTTCGGGGTGGCCGGGTACGCAGTGGCGATCTTCACCAGAAGCGTCGACGGAGCTGCATGGTCGGCAGTAGGAATCGGCCTGCTGGCCGCGGTAATGGCTGGGGTAGTATTCGGTCCGCTCGCTATTCGCACTCGGGATATTTTCTTTCTAGTCATCATGCTGGCCTTCTGCCAGATTCTTTATGGAATAACCTATAGTTGGCGGTCGGTGACCGGCGGCGACGATGGACTTCCCGGATTGGTCCGTCCGGCTCTCATCCCCTTCGTGAACCTCGATACCCCCGTAGCATTCTACTTCTTCACGGTAATTGTCTTTCTCATCGTGGTCGGTGTGTTTTGGTTAGTTGTGAGCTCGCCGTTCGGACTTGTCCTCAAGGGAATCCGAGACAGCGAGGTACGGATGCGAGTGCTTGGCTACAACGTGTGGCTGTACAAGTACGCGGCATTCTTGTTGTCCGCTCTCATCGGTGGTGTTTCCGGAATTCTCCAGGCCTATTATTACGGGTGCCCCAATCCGGCTGATTTCAGCCTCATTCATTCATCCTCTGCTCTTCTGATGGTTATTCTGGGAGGCCCAGGGACATTGTTCGGTCCGCTGGCCGGTTCTCTGATCATTGTGTTTGTCCGCGATCTCGTGAGCAATGTCACCGATCGGTGGCTGATAGTGCTAGGACTCGCCTTTGTTTGCACAGTTCTCTTCCTTCCTGATGGCCTGCTCGGAACGATCCGGAAATTTCGGCAGCAAGGCGTTGTTAGCCCCAAAGACCAGGCACCGGCCCCGATGCCGGAGTCCACGGCCCAGGAGAGCTCGAAGAGGCTCTTATCCGCCAGCAAATCCAAGTGACCAGGTGCTCTTGGATTCAACCCAAAGAAGGAGGAGGCCATGAATTTACGACGCATCACTTCGCGCATGAAACTGCCAGCATTGGTGATCTTGGGGTGCATGCTGCTATTCGTGTGCATGCCTGAGGCAGCCAAAGCGGCCGAGCCGGTGAAAGTCGGCTACACAATCTCCCTGTCCGGAGTATACACCGCTCTCGGGGTGGACTTGCGAGATGGCTTCAATCTGTACATGGAGGAAATTGGGTCCAAGGCCGGCGGCCGTGACATCAAAGTGTTTGTAGAAGACAAAGGTAGTAATGATGTGAGCCGGGTACTGGATCTGGCCAAGAAACTGGTCGAAAAAGAGCACATAGACATTTTGGCCGGCGTTGTGGGATCCGGAGCAGCCTACGCAGTCGCAGAATTTGTTCAAAAGCACAAGATTCCCTTTGTGATTTCCAACGCGGGAGCGGACGATCTCACGCAGAGGAAGTCCAACCCCTATATCGTGAGACCCGCGTTCGTCAATAGCGGTGGATCTCATCCCCTCGGTGAATGGCTTTATGACAAAGGCTTTCGGAAAGCCGTTCTCATCGGGGCAGATTATGCAGCCGGATACGAGCACGTCGGGGGCATAGCCAGGACGTTCAAGAACAAAGGCGGAAAAGTGATTCAGGAGATCTGGCCCCCGTTGGGAACCAAAGATTATGCCCCATATCTCGCCAAGATCGACCGGGAAGCCGACGTTGTGATGGTGTTCTTCGCTGGAGCCGACGCTCTGCGTTTTGTCCAGCAATACTCTGATTATGGTCTCAAGAACAAGATACCGCTTACAGGAAAAGGGTATCTTGTCGATGACAAAATTTTGCAGAAACAAGGTGCAGCAGCGGAGAATGTAGTGACAGAATCACACTGGTGTCTGCTGTTGGATACCCCCGAGAACAAGAAATTCAAGGATGCATACCAGAAGAAATACGGACATCCGCCCACTCTCTATTCCGAGCAAGGGTACCTGACTGCAAAGCTCATCGCGGACGCTTTAGAGAAGACGAAAGGGGAAGTCAAAGGCGAGGAATTTGTCAAGGTCATGCGTTCCATTGAGCTGAATGCTCCTCGAGGCAAAGTGACGTTCGACGAATTCGGTGCGCCAATTCAGAATTCATATATTCGGGAAGTGAAGAAGGTTGACGGTTCATGGCAGAGCGTACCTATCAAGACGTATGAAGCAGTCAATCAGTTTTGGAGCTGGAATCCAGAGGAATTCATGAAGATGCCCGCGTATTCCGATATGAAAGGAAAATGGACCGAGTAGCACTTGCGGCGCAGGTTCAATGCTCCGGAATCTGCGCCGAAACGCTGCCAACAAACGCCCTCAGGGTCTGACGGCCCAGAGCTCGGGAAGACATGATTGCACTAGAGTTAGACAATGTTGACGTCCGATTCGGCGGATTGCAAGTCTTGACCATGTGCCGCTTGTCCGTAGAAGCTGGGGAGAAACGAGCGCTCATCGGTCCCAATGGAGCTGGAAAGACGACCCTCTTCAATGTGATCAGCGGAATGATCAAACCGTCTGCCGGTCGAGTACTATCGTTTAACAAGGACATCACGAAGAGCCCTGCACATGTGAGGGCCCGTCTGGGGCTGGCGAGAACGTTTCAGATTACAAATCTATTTAATAACTTGTCGGTGATGGAGAATATAGTCCTCGGCCTCCAGGCACTCGCCACCACGAAATACGTCTGCTACAGGCTGCTGTCCTCGTACACGGAGCTGATCGACAGTGCAGTTTCGCTCCTCGCCAAATGGGGCCTTGATGCCAAAAAGGATCATCCGGTTCGGAGCCTGTCTCACGGGGAACAGCGACAGCTTGAAATAATTCTCGCTCTGGCTTCCCGTCCCAAGATACTTCTTCTCGATGAGCCGACACAGGGGCTGTCGACTGCCGAGACAGCGCTCGTCGTGCCGATGGTTCGGTCATTGGAATCATCCACCACAGTGCTATTTATCGAGCACGACATGGATGTTGCCTTTCAAATGGCGGACAGAATCACGGTTCTCTATTACGGATCGGTGCTCGCAGAGGGCACGGAAGAAGAGATAAGAGGCAATCCGAACGTCGCTGAGGTGTATCTTGGACTCGAAAGCACCAATGCTTGAAGTTATTGATCTACACACGCATTATGGCCATAGTCATATTTTGCACGGCGTCTCGTTCGCTGTCTTAGGGGGGCAAGTGTTGGCCGTGTTGGGGCGAAATGGCGTGGGAAAAACCACGTTGGTGCACTCCATCATCTCCTTTGTCAAGCCCACCAGCGGACGCATACGACTCGATGGTGAGGAGATCCTTGGCGGGTCCACTCACCAGATAGCTCGCCGCGGGCTCGCTTTGGTTCCCCAAGGCCGGCGAGTGTTTCGCTCGCTGAGCGTGATCGAAAATCTGACTGTCCCTTTCCGCTGTGCCAGGAGTAACACAACAGGGAAACCTTGGGACATCGAGACGACTTTTCATGCCTTTCCGACCTTGAAAGCCCGACGGGACCAGCGAGCGGGAAATCTCAGTGGCGGAGAGCAGCAAATGCTGGCAATGGCGAGGGCGCTTGTGAGCGGACCAGAAGTCCTCCTCCTCGACGAGCCCTCTGAGGGTCTGGCTCCGCTGATCGTGAAGGGAATATCGGAAGTGATCAGGGGACTAGCTGTTGACGGCATGGCCATTCTTCTCGTCGAGCAGAACTTCAATATGGCTATCAGCACTGCTCACGAAGTTCTTGTCATGAGCCGCGGCCAGATCGTTCACCGATCCTCTCCGACGGAGCTTCCCTTGAACCACGAGATCAAAGCACGCTACCTGGGGATGTAGGATTGGTGGAGCGTGCTGGCAATGGGCCAAACGGCAAGGATTCGAGTGAACGATTGCCGAACCGGGCCGACTAGCCGTCAGCACTCCACCGAGAGAATGAGAAGGTAAAGAATCATCGATGCAAAAGTCAGAGATATTGCGTGACAAGACGATTCTAGCGGTAGACGACGAGCCGGATGTGCTGGAGACTCTCAAAGAGCTCCTGGAAGACGGCGCTGATGTTATATTACACACAGCAACAGGGTTCCAGGAAGCGCGACAGTTACTGTACTCGCACAACTATGACATCGTAATTCTGGACATCATGGGTGTGCGAGGATTCGAGCTGTTGGACATTGCCGCACATCGCGGTTTTCCTGCGCTCATGCTCACCGCCCACGCGCTCAACCCTGAAGCTCTCAAAAAGTCTATTGAGCTGGGTGCCAAGGCCTATCTGCCGAAGACGTGCCTGCCGGATATCGTTCCGTTTCTCGAAGACGTCCTGCAATTGAGCTACCAGTCCGTCTGGCGAAAGGCCATCGACAAGGTGCTAACGTTGTTCGACAGACAGTTTGGCTCAGAATGGAAAAAGTCAGAGAAAGAATTCTGGAGCGAATTTGAGAAGAAGCTGACCATGGACCAGCCGGCCATCATTAGCCAGCAGAAGGGGAAGAAGTGAATGTTTAGCTTTGCAGGTACGTGCACCTTCGTTGAAAAGGCCGGTGGCCCGACAACCTGTGTTACCAGCGACGTGTCCCCCTCTGTGACCCGTGCCCCACGCACAAGCCAAGAAGAGCAACCGACAACCTTGGAACGAACCGTTTCCCGTAGCGCCGGCGTCTCGCCGGTATCTTCACGAGAATTAAGAATCACCGGCAAGATGCCGGCGCTACGAAATCCTGCACTACAAGGGTTCATTTTCGTCAGTGTAGGGTAGCCCCGCGGAACGCGGGGCTGCCATTTTCCGGGAATGTAGGGTAG